>JABDLS010000024.1 GCA_013002885.1 Gemmatimonadota bacterium
GATCGGCCTCCGTGGGAACCCGGCTCACCAACCCGGACATCCCGAAGTTGGCCGAGAGCTTCGGCATCGATGGATACCGCCCCGGATCGGTCAACGAACTGCGGTCGGTTCTTCACGAGGTCATTCCGTCCAGGAAGCTCAGTCTCGTGGAGGTCCCCATCGAAACCGCCGTCAACCGCGAACTCACCGACAAGTTGAACGACTTCTGGAGTTGAACTTCATGCCCCTCCGTCATTCGACATCCACATTCCGACCTACCCGTGCCGGGTGGGTCCGGGCCCGCATCGTAGGTAACCCTCTGGCGGCCTGGGTCCTCCCCGCGTGCCTTGGCTTGGCCACCCTGATCCCCGCCGACGTCGTCGCGCAGGAGCCCCGAGTGCTCCTGGAGTTGGAGGGCGGCCCGGTCTGGCAGAGCTCCAACAACGTGGAGGTGCCCAATGACGGCACGGCGACGCGCTTCTCACTCACGGACCTGGCAGGCACCGGACCGACATGGGCCGGACGCGCCTACCTCAGTTGGCGTATCACCGAACGGAGCAGCATTCGACTTCTCTTCGCACCCCTCACGTTCACCGAGACGGGCACACCGTCGTCGCCTCTCCGCTTCGAGGGCGAGGACTTCGTGGCAGGGACGCCGCTGGATGCGATGTACACCTTCAACTCGTACCGTTTGTCCTACCGGTGGCGGGCGAAGAGTACGGAGGGCGCCGACTATTGGATCGGCGTCACGGCGAAGATCAGGGACGCCACCATCGCCCTCGATCAAGGCGGGACGAGTAGCCGGAAAGACAATGTCGGTTTCGTGCCCCTCCTGCATTTCGCCGCTGACTGGCGCCTCGGATCGAGGCTGCGGTTCGGGGCGGATGTAGACGCGCTGGCCGGCGGCCCTGGGAGAGCCGTCGACGGATCGTTGAAGCTTGGCTACGACGTCGACGAGCGCTGGTCCATCCGCGCCGGCTACCGCACGGTGGAAGGGGGCGCCGATGTCGACGAGGTGTACAACTTCGCGTGGATCAACTACGCGGTGGCTTCCGTCGTCTGGCGCTGGTAGTCATCGGAGCGAGAAGGGGCATCATGGAAAGCCTACGCGGCAGCCTGCTCATTTCCAGCGGCGGACTCTACGACCCCAACTTCCGCCACACGGTCGTCCTCGTGGGCGCGCACAATGCTGATGGGGCCCTCGGCGTCATCTTGAATCGCCCCCTCGACATGACCGTTGCCGACGCGATTCCGGCTCTGGGTGACTACGTGGGGTCGGACGAGGCGCTTTACGAAGGCGGACCGGTACAACCTACCGGACCGGTCCTGGTCGCCGAGCTGGACGACCCTGAGCTGGCGGACCTCCGCGTCTTCGGCAACGTGGGCTTTCTCGTTGGCGACCTCGACGACGAAATCCTCCCTCACATTCGTCGGGCGCGGGCCTACGTCGGCTACTCCGGTTGGGCACCGGGGCAGCTCGAGGCCGAGATGATCGAAGGTAGTTGGATCGTCGATCCGGCTCATGCAGAAGACGTGTTCACCCCCGCTCCCGAGCTCCTGTGGAGTCGCGTTCTTCAGAGGAAGGGCCCCGAGTATCATCGCATGTCCCGCATGCCCTTCGATCCGACGATGAACTGATCAGCGCCGGGCCCTTTCAAGCGGCCGAATCGTCGAGCGGCGGCACAGCGCCTGATCGCCTCTCAAGGCATGGCGGGGGCTCCCGATAATCTCCTGATGACGCCCCACCCTGGGAAGCTCGCAGGGCCCCCGGTTCGCTCCAACCGACGCGACGCGCCATGCCCGACCTGAAGACGCTCGACCCCAACGGGTTGATTGAAGCGGTTCCGACTCTGGGCTCGCCACCCGCGGTATACCAGCGGCTTGTCGAAGTCCTCGACGATCCTCGATCCGGACCACACGAGGTGGCTGCGGTGATCGGTCAGGACCCATCCCTGACCGCTCGACTCCTGCGCCTGGCCAACAGCGCATACTTCGCCTTCGACCGGCCCGTCGACTCCGTCCACCAGGCGGTGTCTTTTATCGGTCTAACCCATGTCCGCGACGTCGCGCTGGCCACTTCGGTGACGAGCGCGTTCCATGACGTTCCCCCCGACCTGATCGACCTGGAGGACTTCTGGCGGCACAGCGTCGCGGTGGGCATCGGAGCTCGGATGCTCGCCGGGATTCGACGGGAAACGAATGTGGAGCGCTTCTTCGTCGCAGGCATGCTCCACGATGTCGGGAGACTCGTGCTCTACGTGTCCGCGCCAGAGACCGCCCGAGCCGTCCTCGAGCGCGCCCATGAGCGGGAGTGCCTCCTGTATGAGGCGGAGATGGAACTCACCGGACTGGACCACGGCACCATCGGCGGAGCCCTCATGGAACGCTGGAACATGCCGACGAGCCTCGTGGAGTGCGTTGCTTTTCATCATCGTCCTCAGGAGGCTGCTGACCACCAGGTGGAGGCAGCCACCATCCATCTGGCGGATCTCATCGCCAACGCGCTACGCCTCGGCCGCAGTGGCGAGCGCAGGGTGCCACCGAGGTGGCTCGGCGTTTGGGAGACCCTCGATCTCGATCCTGCGCTGCTCAACGAGCTCATGACATCGATAGGCGACGAGTACCACAGCATGGTCGGGGCCTTCGGACTGGGTGACGGGTAGCCACGACTCGCCCACACACTTCGTCATCCGGGCTTGCGCATAGGCCGCGCACGTCGGAGGTTGGCCGGAGTTGTTTCGGAGGACAACCACGCCGACGACTCCGTGGCGTCTCTTCTCCCACCCCCGAGGCCGAGCCATGCGCACCTTCCTCATTGCCCTCGTTCTGTTCACCGCCAGCCCGCTATCGGCACAGGAATGGAATGCGGAGCAGCAAGACCTGCTCGATCACGTGACCCAGTGTTGGGACGCCTGGGTCGACGCCCTCGCCGATCAGACGCCGGCGGCGTTCCTCGCCGCCTGCCCGTGGGACGAGCGGGGCCACTGGTGGTGGACGGCGTACGGCGCACCAGAGCCGCTCGTTTCGGAGATCCAACGCAACTGGCAGTCCATTCGGGAGGTCGATGACGATTGGGTCGGCCTGCGGCCGATCTACATCGACATCTTCGGCGACGTGGGCATCATGCACCTCTACGGCTACTGGCGGGCCCACACCCCGGACGGGACGGTCACGTCGGAGATGAAGCGCACGGAAGTCTTCCAGCGCCGCAACGGAACGTGGGTGCTCATCGGCGCCCAGAGTGCGCCCGTCACGCCTGCGGACGCGGAGCCGTATCGACGGTGACGATATCTGGGCGGGGCCCTGGAGGGCCTCGCCCAGACGAACCATCGGAGCGCCTGCGCGTCTAGGAGATCAGACGGGCCTGCACCATCGCCGCGAGCCTCCGACGGAGGACCCGGGACTCCGGGTGGTCCGGGAGCGCATTCTGAGTGAAGAGGACCATGGAGTCCGAGTCGCCGCCGGGCCACGCATGGACGAAAAGGAATCCCCGATCGGTGGCGCCGGTGGAGGAGCCACGCTGCAGATACCCTTCCCTCGCAGCACCACGCAGGATCTCACCCGAGCGCATTGCCTCGAAAAAGCGGTAGAGATCGAGGGGCGTAGACACCATCCCGCCGCTCCCCTTGATGAGCCAGGAGGTCCGTCCCCACTCCGGTGGGATGTTGGGTTCGGAAGCGGCGTAGTCCCCGTACCCCACGGCGAACGCCGACTCGGGCAAGCCGAGGTCGTCTCCGTACGGCCCTGTCCGCTCCATGCCGACGGGCTCGAAGAAGTTCACTTCCAGGAAATCCTCGTAGGCCTGGCCCGAGACCCGCTCGACGATGGCCGCGAGGAGGCCGAAGGCCGAGTGCGACAGAGCCGTGTTCGATCCCGGCTCGAACAGGAGCGACGCGTTCAGGATTCGCTCTTCGGCCATCTCCCGCTCGATCCACGACAGGTCCCAATCCTCATCGGACGCCCTGTGATGAAAGTTGGGTAGACCTGAGGACCCCTCCATGAGGTGGCGAAGGGTGATTCCGCGCTTGTCGGCAGGAGCGTCCGGGTAGAAGCGGCTGACCGCGTCGTCCATGGAGAGCTCGCCACGCTGCACCAGGAGCCATATGGCGGCTCGGGTGAAGTCGATGGGCTGGGAGCCGATGTCGTAGACGGTCTCGACGTCGTTTGGGCGCCCCGACTCCCGGTCGGCGAAACCGTAGCCCTGGTGGTGGACGATCTGCCCGTCCCGGACGGCCAGCACGGTACCCGAGAACCCCCAGTCGACGGCCGCCGCGAGGGTAGCCTCGAGGTCACGCCACGGTAGGGGCTCCACCGGTGCGGCGGAGCCTTCCCCGGAAGCGGCACCGGTGGTGTCGACCGTGAGCTCCTCGATGAGGAACGGGCGGGCGTCACCAACGCGTATTCGGACGGTGGCGTTCAACCCGCCCCGGAGACTCAGCACGTGGTAGGGGCCGTCGCCGTCGACTCCCACGGCCCCGGCGGAAGAGGTAGCGCGAGCCACGGTCCTGAGCAGACCCGGAATCTCGGGGCGGCTCCGGAGCGTGGGGCTCATACGTCGGCGGCGGAAGTCGCTGACCTGAGCGTCGTCGGGCGTCAACAGCTCGAGCGCCCTGAGGTGGTCCTGAACCGCCCCGGCTCGCCCTTCAGGCGCTCCTCCACCCCCAGGACCCGCTCGAGAGCCCTCGCTCACATCGAGCAGCTCGATGTCGTCGAACCGGCCGGTATCGGTGTCGAGTAGGAGCCTAAGTGAAGCGCGCCCGGACGGGCCACTCAGGTTCAGCATGAGAGAGCCGTCTTCCGATCGTTCGACGCCGACGTTGCCCAAGGCACCACGAGTCTCTGTCTGAAGCGACCGGAAATAGGCGACGGCCCCGTCGCCCAAGCGAGTCTCATAGGCCTCCGAAAGACGCTCGTCGGCAAAGGACCGTGCGCTTGTCTCATCCCCGCTCTCCAACATGCCCATCAGGGCGCCGACCGCTTCCCGGACCACCGGAGGTGGGCCCTGTCCAGCGACGGTCTGAGGCAGGACCGCGAGACTCAACGCGGCGACTCCGACGGCGGAGGCACCGAGGCGGATGCGAGAGGCGCGGGGAAGGATGTGGCGGTAGTCCATGCACCTGACTCCGGAGCTGAAGGCGTGGTCTGCTAGGGGAGTGTACTCCATACGACTCCCCTAGTCACACCAAGGGTTGCTTGCCCCATCTTCCACGACTGCTGGCAGCAAGATCCGGCGGGTCAGTCCAGGACGCGCCTGGCCGCGACGAGCCGCTCCTGCCAGTAGCGGCTTTCTAGACTCGAGATCCGGACACCCTGCGAGCTGCTATGGATGAATTCGTCGCCCCCGACGTACAGGCCCACATGTTCCGTCCTGGGGCCTCCCCCGTCAGAGAAGCCGAGAATGTCTCCGGGGCGAAGGTGTGTCCGCTCGGTCACCACAGGCGTACCGGTGCGTATCTGGGCTGCGCTCGTGCGCGGGAGTGAGATCCCCAGCTCGGCGTAGGCGAACTGGATGAGACCCGAGCAGTCGAAACCGTTGGCGTCGGTTCCACCCCAGCGGTAGGGCGTGCCGATGGACTCCAGTGCGAGATCCACCACCTGGGCGGCAATCGGACTGGCGCTGGCCTCTGTGGTACCGATTGGGGAGTCGGATCGAGGCTTCGTTGACGCTGGCTCACCCCCGAGCGTCTGTCCAGGTATGGCCGGCGACGGGCCCGGGGGCTCAGTCGGCACAGTGCCGACCATCGTACACGCACCGAGAACGCCCGGCACGAGCCCGGCCATGACAACGGCATTGAGTCGCATCGCCTTCATCTGTCCACCGTGCCGCCGTCGACAGGGTGAAGTCAATGCTCTAGAGCCCGTCCGGCGTCGAGACGTACGGCGAGTGCCGACTATGTCCTAACCGCCCCGAGGGAGTCGCTCCGTGCAGTTCGCCGTGAAGGAGATCATCCGGGGAGGCCCCGCCCCGTCGGCCGAGGTGACGGTTGCGAGTGCGGTGTAGAAGCCTTCCCCCGATTCTCCCGCTGGGAAGGACGCTGTATAGCTCGCGCCGTCCAACTCGAGGAGGATGGCAGCCTCGTCAGGCGCGCCCATCGGGCGTTCGAGGGTCAGGGCCAGCCTCGGCGTCCACTCGGGGTCGCCAATCTCCGTCACGAATCCTCGCTCGGGGCGATCCCGGTCGTGACACAGAATCGGTAGTGTGTCCGCGGAAACCGGGCTCACGTGGACAACCGCTGAGCCCGGGATGGTAGCCTCGGCACCGCCCGGCGTTGGTTGCGCCGCTGCCACAACCGGAGCGGCGGCCAGGACCATGAGTGCTACCAACGCCAACTTCTTTCGATCATCCATTCAGTGCCTCCAGCAGCCGATCCACATCCGTCTGATCATTGTAGATGGCGGGGGAAATCCGGATGAGGTCATGTCGGTCGCCTCCCGTCGAAACCACAACACCCGACTCGGCGAGCCGCGCCCTGACCCCCGCCAGGTCCCGGGCCGCCAAGCTCAGAATCGGAGATCGGTCAACGTGGGGGGACAGGACCTCGAAACGGTCCCGGTCCAAGCCATTCACGATCTGATGGTTCAGAGCCACCGTATGAGCGAGGAGCGCGTCGACGCCAACGGCTTCGACGAAACGCAAGCCAGCGTCGGCGGCGGCATACCCCAGGTAGTTCACGTGTCCCGGTCTGTACCGGTCGGCGTCCTCACGGGGCGTGAAGCTCAAAGAGCCCGGTGTGCCTGACTCGGCGAAGGGTGGGTACAACCGGCGTGCGCCACCTGGCCAGATCGTATCGGGCAGCGTCCGACCCTGATGGCGCTCGGCGACGTACAGGAGGCCCGCGCCGTGAATGCCGAAGAGCCACTTGTACGTGGAGCAGGCCGCGACGTCGATGCCCATGGCTTCGACATCGATGGGCACGATGCCCGCCGCCTGGATGACGTCGGCGAAGACGACGGCTCCGTGACGGTGGGCAACCCGGGAGATCTCCCGGATGTCCTCGACGTGGCCCGTCACGTTGGATACCAGGGAAACGGTGACGAGGGAGGTGCGGTCGTCGATGGCATCGAGCATTCGCTCGGTGGGCACCCTCCGGCCGTCCCCGCGTACCACCACCACACGACTTCCCGCTCGTCGCCGACCCTCGAGGTTATGGAGCGACCCCTGGAAGTGGAGGTCGTTGGTGACGACGGTGGCTCCGGCGTCGAGAGCAGGCAGCCCGTCCAGGACGAGCTGCTCCCCGGCCTTGGTGCACTCGACGAGCCCGACCTCGTGAGGCTGAGCTCCGATGAGAGAGGCGAACCGGCCCCGTAGGCCATCCCAGACCCCGAACCACCATTCGCCCCGCTCCCCACCAGTCCCGTAGCGCGCCACGTCCAGATACCGCTCGATGGCCTCCTGGCTGAACGCCGAGAGGGGCGTTCCACCTCCCCCGTTCAGGAAGGTCTCGACCTGGAGTCGCGGAAACTGCCCTCGGATGTCCTGAGGGGTCGGGTCGAGGGGCAGTGGTCGGCGAGCGACTCGGGCACCGGCGGCCTCGGCCTTCGCTCCGACCAGCGCGGCCGCCACTCCGGCGGACAGGAATTCCTTCCGTCTCATTCTATCCTCCTCCGCGCTCAGGCACAGACGGCCAACCTAGCGATCCTCGGGCTCCACGCGAGTGCACCGGGCGTGTGTTGCGGCCTCGAGACACTCACACGATCGTTGCCGCACCATGGATACCCATTCGACGCGGCCTCCCGGCTCCGGGCCCATTTCCGGAGATGAGTGACCACCCGACGAGCCACTTCGAGCTCATGGGCGGCACGGATGGTATCCGCAGCTTGGTGGACCGCTTCTACGACATCATGGACGCCGAGCCGGACGCCGCCGGCATCCGCGCACTCCATCCACCGAACCTCGACTCTTCCCGCGAGAAGCTCTTCCTCTTCCTTACGGGGTGGACGGGCGGCCCACCCCTCTACGTCGAGAAGCACGGCCACCCCAGATTGCGCGCACGCCATCTACCGTTTCTCATCGGGCAATCAGAGCGCGACGCCTGGGTGTGGTGCATGGACCGAGCACTGGACGAGCACGAGATGCCCGACGAGCTGCGATCCTACCTGCGTCAGCGGTTCGGTGCCGTCGCGGACCATGTGAGGAATCGGCCGGAGTGAGGGGCGAAGCCGTCCATTCTGGTGATTCGATCGGTCTGAGCGTACCGTGTGGCCATGACGGATTTCCTTGAACGCTTGAAGCGCGCCCGGATCGTCCAGGTCCTGGTCTTCTACCTGGGCGCCTCCTGGGTGATTCTGCAGGTCGTCGATGTGCTGCAGGAGTCGCTTGCCCTCCCCGACTGGATCGCCCCGGTCGCGGTGATCCTCCTCATGATCGGGCTCGTGATCATCGCTTCCACGGCGATGATCCAATCGAGTGCAGCGGCCACGACTTCAGGGACGTCGGCGTTCAGCGTTGACGGGGGCGACCCCGATCGGCTCGGTGAAACGCCCATCCCCGAGGCGGCGGTCTCGCTCTTCACGTGGAAACGAGCCATCGGCGGCGGTGTCCTCGCGTTCTCGGGGCTATTCATCGTCGCGGCTATCGCCGTGAACATGGGCGGTGGGGACAGCCTCGGGACGTCTGAGATCTCGGCCGACGAGGCGGGAGCCGGAATCGCTGTCCTCCCCTTCACCGTGACCGGACCCGACATGGAGGTGTGGTCCGAGGGCATGGTGGATCTACTCGCCGACAACCTCGACGGCACTGGAGGACTCCGCGCCATCGACCCGCGAACCGTGATGTCCCACTGGAACCGTCGTGTGGGTGAGGAGGGCTCGCCGGATCTGAACGAGATGCTCACGGTCGCCGGGGCGACGGGCGCACGGTACGCCGTGGTGGGTGGGGCCGTATCCATCGGAGGCACCGTCCGCCTCTCGGCCGACGTCTACGATCTCGCCTCGGGTGAGCCCATGGGCACGGGCGCCGCCGAGGGCGACGCCGAGGACGTCATGAACCTCGTCGATCGGCTTTCGGTGGAGACAGCGGGCGTCGCACTCGCCACGGGCGGAGGAGCGCTGAATCTCCGGCACCGGACGAGCCTTTCGACCCAGTCGCCGGTTGCGCTCCGGGCCTACCTGGAGGGAGAGGCGCTCTACCGAGAGGCTGACTTCGCCGGCGCAGCGGACGCCTTTCGTCGGGCCGTCACCGCCGACTCCACCTTCGCCCTCGCCAATCTGAGGCTGTCACGGTCCATCGGCTGGTTGAGGAACATCGGCGACGACGAGGCACGGGAGGCCCTCGAGCGAGCCAATCGCTTCCGTGACCGCATGCCTCCTCGAGAGATCGAGCTACTGGACGTCGAAGAGATGCTGGAGCTTCAAGTGCCCAGAGTCGTGAGCGCTGCGACGGAGACGGCGAGGAACTACCCCGACGATGCAGAGGCGTGGGAGCTGCTCGGTGAATCGTACGCCCACCAGGGTGCCGAGGCCCTCGTGTCGCAACGGGAAGCTCTAGAGCCCTTCGACCGGGCCATCGCCCTGGATCCGACGTTCAGTCCCATCTACTTCCATCCCATCGAGATGGCCACGGCGCTGGGAGATTCGGAGCGGGCCTACGGATACCTCGAGGCATTGGAAGAGCACTCCTTCGGTGACGGGCGGGCCGCCCGTTACGACATCTTCCTGGACCTCCAGTTCGGTGACTCCAGCACCCGAGAGGAGGCTCTACAGCGGGTTCAAAGCGATGTACCGGACCGGGAGATCATCACCGGTTGGATGTACGGATTCCGCAGGACGGCGCGCTCGGCCCCGGCAGATCGCATGATGGCCGGCGAACTTCGTCGTCGCGGAAGCGCCGAAACCGCCGTGGGAATCGAAGTCAGCGTCTTGTTGACCACCGGGCTCGTCGAAGAGGCGCTCGAGGAGATCTTCTCGGCTCCGTGGGCAGATCAGCCCAACGTTCGCCGAGCCGCGCTACTGCAGTGGTCCGCATGGGGAGGCGCACCGGATGATCCCCGCGTCCGCTCGCTCATCGCTTCGGAGGACTGCGACGCCATCGTCGGGTGTTTCTCCAGCGCTATTCTCGCTGCCGATCTCGGAGACTGGGCGATGCACCGGGAAGCGGTCGCTGCACATCGAGCCGCCGTCGAAGGTCGGCTTACTGCCCTCGACTCACTGCCTGACGCCGAAGCGGAGGGACAGCGTCGCCACTGGCAACAGGAGGCCCTCTGGCCTGACGTCGCGGAGGCGTATGGTTCATGGCGACGGGGGGACGTGACGCAGGTCCCTCGGGCTTTCGAGCGGGCGCGGGCAGTGCAGCCCTATGCCAACTGGCTTTTCAACATGCGCAGCCAGGCGCTTCGCTGGTGGATGGCGGAGCTGCTGCTTGCCGAGGGCCAGGCTGAGCAGGCAGCCCGACACTACGACTCCCTTTGGGGCGCGCCCGTCGGCGGCTGGTACACGTTCAGGCTCGTGGGCCTGGGCGACGCCATGCGGACCCTGGGCCGCGACGCCGAGGCACGCGACCACTACCAGGAGTTCCTGGACGCCTGGGAGGCAGCGCCCGACGATCACCCGCTCGTCCAGCGGGCTCGAGACGGGTTGGCTGCACTGGGATAGCGAACAGATGCATGCCGTCTTGTCATCCCGAACCTCTCCCTGCCCGACCCTCGTAGTGAGCATGCGCGACATGCTTAATCACATAGATCGGACGGAGTGGACCATGAAGAGGCTCTTGATACCAGTCTTGGCCATCGGCCTCGTCGGCTGCGGTGATTTCGTCGATGAAGACGGGGATACGAGCATTCGGCAGTTCGCCCAGGGGCTCCAATCGCTGGGAGATCGGGTCTCCGAGCTCGGTGAAGCGATCCAACGCGATGCAGACGTGGAGGCGGTTCCCTGGAGCGACCTCATGAGCACCATTCCCGACGAGGTCCGCGGTGCTCAGCGCCTCGAAGTCGATGGCGAAGACACGAGAGACAAACACGGCGCCGGGATGTCGGTCGCCCATGCGAAGTACGTGGTCGAGGGCGACAGCATGTTCGTCGGAGTCGCCGATCTCGGGGCGCTGCGCAGCGGCGCCTCGCTTGCGCTCCGTTGGGTCGCGCCCGTCTTCGCTCGAGGCGACATGGATGGCGACGTCGAGGAGCTCGAGGTCGAGGGATATCCGGCGATCCGCATCGAGGATGACGACGGCGACGGTATCGTCGCACTTCTGGTCGAGGGCCGTTTTGCGGTGATCGCAGGGGTGAGTGGACACCAAGACCCGACGTTGGTGCGAGAAGCGCTTCGCGACGTCGACTATTCACGACTCGAGGGCTGGGTGGATTTCGGGAAGCGCTGACGCACTTCCATTGAGAGGGCGCGCGGCCATTCAGAGGTTGTTCGACCCTCAGTGGATCGTGAACAGGCCTCGGCCCCACGGCAGGTCGTCACCGAGGACCACCGGACCCGTCTCGTACGTGTGGCGCCCGAGGTATTCCTGATAGGAGGCGGAGGCGGACGTGACCACACCGTGGCCGTCCCAGATTCCGTCTTCCCCCTCGCGGGTCACGGTCTTGCCGGAGCTCCGACCGGCGAGGATCACTCGGTCTGACACCCGCACTTCCCATCGGGCCTCGTAGTAGGCGATGCTGGCCCCTTGAACCGTGAGATCCGGAATCGGATTCGGCTCCAGGAAATACCATCGAGCCTGCCCTGAGAGATCACCTTCCAGGTCGGCGACCCAAAGCAACGTCCAGCCTTCCGCATTCGTCTCACCGCGATCGCCCACGAAGCGATATTCGATCTGATTCAGCAGCGAGGGCGGCAGCTCGCCCGACGTGGTCGGTGCGCCTGGTGAGACGCACCCTTCCACCAAGCAGAGTGTTGCCAAGAGCCAGGCCGCGAGGGGTAGCCCTCGGAGCCTCGGTCGCCGCACGAATGGACAAGGAGCACTTCGTTGGCTCGACATAGGTTCCTCTGCGTGGTGAGACACTGGCCTACACTTCTCAAGGCGACACCCGGGGTCTAGAGGGACCAACAGGCTCACCGTCGCACGACTCGCTCCACCTCCGTCGCGGTGCGTTTCACCCTCGAGGCCCCTACGAACCCGGATCGAGCTCCTGAAGCAGCACTCGACGGAACTGGATGGGGTGGCTCTCACTTTGCAGCGCGATGTAGCCACCAGCCAGTAGCTCCCCATCGGGCTTCGCTGCCGAGTCGAAGCCGGACACGACACCTCCCCCGATGACGGGGCGGGTGTACGCGAGCACGGTATCGCCGTTTACGACGTGAGTGATCGACTCGTCACCGCGCACCACCACCTCTACGGTCACCCACTCCTCGCCGTGGAACGTGGCGGAAGACGAGTTCGTGCAGTGCTCCTCGAGTAAAGCGCCTCCCAAGTGGACATGGGTGCCAGGCGTACAGAGGTTCGCCGTGGGCCGCTCGTCGGTGCCGATTCCACCCAGGAACTGGACCTCCACGGAGATGGGGAAGTCCTGTTCCACGAGCATGGTCTCGGGGCCCTGGGCGTGGACCATGACACCGCTGTTCTTCGACGCCCACCCTTGCCCGCCCGGCGCCTGCTCACCCACGAACCGGTACTCAACCAGGAGCCGGTAGTGGGAGAAGGGCTCCTGGTAGAACAGATGTCCGAAGCGGTCGCCGAACTCCCCGTACCGTTCATAACCCACCGTCAGCAGTCCACCCTCGACCCGGAACGTCTCCATGGGGTCCGCTCCGAGCGCGCTGCCTCGGATCTTCGGCGTCCATCCGGACAGATCCCGGCCGTTGAAGAGCGGCGTCCACGCCGAGTCCCCGCCGGC
>JABDLS010000025.1 GCA_013002885.1 Gemmatimonadota bacterium
TCGCTCCGGACCGTGAAGTCGGTCTGCACCTTCAGGTTGTGCTCGCGAATGTAGATGTTGGCGCCAAGCGACGTCCAACGCTGGCGATCACCGGGGGTCGTGTTGTTCGGCTCGAACTGCTGGAAGCGGGTCGTGAGCTCCACGCGGGGGTGAACCAGGTACCCGGCCTGAGCGTATCCGCCGTCTCCCTCCTGCTCTTGCCCGTCATTCGGCGGGTCGGAGTCATAGCGGGCGTATTCGGCCTGGACGGAAAGCGGTCCAACACCCAGGAAGACGTCGGCGCCCCACCCCTCCATGTGGTAGAGCACGGAGTCTTGCTGAACATTCCTGAGCATGGCGCTGCTAACCCCGACGGTGAGTCGCTGGCCCTGCCCGATGTAGGTGGCCCGGTAGTCGGCGTACCCTCCGGACGGCGCGGGATCGAGGAAGTTCCAGGCCAGCCTGCCCATGAGCATCACTCCGTCCGCCTCGCGGGTCGTGGCCACGGGGGTGATGCCGTCGAAGGCCAGGTTGTCGAACGCGCCCGCCGAGTACTCCACTTTGCCTTCGAGAGGCCGGCCGTGCACCAGCACGCCCACGGTGTTGTCCGCCAGCCCAACGGCCGTCAGCCCGTCCTTCATCAGGCTTCGGTCGATCTGGAGGAGCTTGGAGTCCGACGTCAGGGCGTCGCGGGAGAACACCGCGTCGTACAGGCCGATCCGAACATTAAGCTCAGGGCGGACGGGGAAGTTCAGCCACGCGTTCTCGATCTGTGCGTTCACCGTGCGGTCGAAGCGGCCCACGTTGTCGAGCTTGAGCTCGACGTAATAGGAGGCGAGGTCGAAGGCATTTCCCCCGCCCTTGAAGCGCACCCGCGCGATGTAGATGTCATGGTTGTCGTCGAGGTCGTCGAACCGGTAGCGCGTCTGGACCCGGAGTCCCGGCGTGAACGTGATGCCGCCCTCGGGACCTACCGCGAGTGAGCTCTGACCGTGAGCCTGGGGCGGTGCGATCATGAGCAGACCGGCCGCGAGGAACACCACACTCCTTCGGGTCAGCGCCCCCATGCGCAATCCGTCAGCCTCTCGTGCTCGGCCTCGGCGAAGGCGCGGTGCTCGTAGGCGCATGCTGGCTTCCTTCCTGTTGAGGGTTAGGTCCTACGAATGCGCTCATCATGCCATTCCTGGACGTGCGGCCTTGTCCCTCCAAGAGCCCGCCCGTGTGCGGCTCAGGAGCCGCCCATACCGGTCCTCTGCGTAGCGGGTGGTGTCTGACCGTACGTGTACGCGCGGGTCTCGAGCGCGAGTGCCTCCGCACGCAGCTCGGCCACCTGCTCGGGCGTCATCTCCACGACGTCCACCAGCTCGAGCTCCTCTTGCTGCTGGTCGTCTCCCGCCCAACTCACGCGGATCAAGCCCACGCCGCGAGCGTAGGACTTGAGCTGGATCGCGCCCGGCTCCTCCTCGTTGAACTCCTCGATGATCACGACGTCGGCGAAGGCGCCGTGCTCCACCTCGTCGGATCCGCCGATGCTTCGGACTCTCCCTTGGTCGGTCCAGTTGATGGGCGGCGGCGCGAAGCCCTGGGAGTACGCCGGAGTGTCGGGCTGGGGATTCGCCTGCACCATGACGCCGGCGCGGGCCCCGTCCAGGTGGCCCACGAGCCACGTTATGCCTCCCACGAGCTCACCGTCCTCGTACGTCTCGGAGTATTCGCCCAGGTGCCAGACGTTGCCATCGCTGTCCTGCGCCCGAAACGCGAGCTCGGCTTCGACCACCTCACCGTCGCTGATGTCCTGTTCGTAGACGACGACGGCGTTCACGCCGCCGATGACCTTCGTGAGGTCGGTGATGGTGATGATGATCTGATGCTCGCTCTCCTCGCCGTCCTCGACGGTGAAGCCGTCGTAGATGAACTGCGTGCCCGGCGGATGCGGCCAAAACGCGTTGTCGATGACGGTGGGGTTGTCGAAGAGCCCCGTGCTGAATTCGTACACCTGCGCTTCCGTGGCCGCGCTGCACGACAAGGCGGTCACCGCGACGGCGGTTCGTGAACCCCATAGCCACACTTTTCTTCTCCACATCCTCGCCTCCTTGCTCAGACCGATTCGGCCGTGGCCGGCTGCCCCCTGTGATCTCCGGCGAATCGGAGATACAGGGGCGGTACCACGAAAAGGTTGATCAGCGTCGCGGTTACCAGGCCGCCCAGAATCACGACGGCCATGGGGTGTTCGATCTCGTTGCCGGGGATCGAGCCGACGACCACCAGTGGCGCGAGCGCCAGTCCGGTGGTCGTGGCCGTCATGAGGATCGGCGCCAGTCGCTCCCGGGCACCCCGAAGCACGAGGTCGACGCCGAACGTCTCGCCTTCGTGCTCCTCGAGATGCTGGAAGTGCTTGATCATCAAGATCCCGTTCCGCGCGGCGATGCCGAGCACCGTCAGGAAGCCGACGAGGGATCCGAGCGAAAGAACGCCGTCGCCCATGTAGGCGGCGAGGATTCCACCCACGAGCGCCGTGGGCAGGAGCACGAACGAGAGTGCTGCCAGGCGGGTGCTTCCGAACGACGTCTGGAGCAGGAGGAAGATCGCAATCAGCGCTATGACGCCGTAGGTCATGATCTTGCGCTGAACCGCCTGACGCTCGGTGTACTCGCCGAGCAACTCGGGGTAATACCCCACGGGGAACTCGACCTCCGCGAGAGCGGCATCTACGTCCTCGTAGACAGATCCCAGGTCCCGGCCCCTCACGTTGGCCCCGACGTCGATCTTACGCTTCAGGTCCTCGTGCTCAATGGTGTTGGGTGTGGGCGCCACACGGACTTCGGCTACGTCCTGCAGCTGGATTTGACCCCCTCCGGGAACGTCGATCAACAGCTCCTTGACGTCCGTGAGGCTGTTCCTGTCCTCTGGGGTGCTCCATATCTGCACGTCGTACGTGCGCTGCGCGATGTGGATGTCCCCCGCCTCCTGGCCGGCGATCATCGTCGTGGCCACACGGCGCACGTCGCCCGGCTTGAGCCCGTATTGTTGAGCGCGGTCCAGGTCGACCTCGACCTCGATCTGCGGGATGTTCTCGTGTAGCTCCACGTGCAGGTCGATGATGCCCGGTATGTCCTCCAGATGCTCTCGCACCTCGCTCGCCTTCTCGTGGAGCAGATCGAGGTCGTGACCGTAGATACGGATCACGATTGCCTCCGAGGTGCCGGTGAGCACCTCCCGAATGCGTTCCTTGAGATACGTGAGTACGTCTCGGAAGAGGCCCGGGTAGCCGTCCACCGTGGCCTGGATCGTCGCCACCGTCTCGTCGTAGTCCACCGACGGGTCGACGCTGACCCAGTTCTCTCCGAAGTACATGCCCACCACTTCGTCCATGATCAGCGCCTGACCGATGTGCGCTCCGAAGTTACGCACGCCAGGAATCTGTCGAAGCTCCTTGCTGCCCTGGATGGTGATGCGGTTCATCTCCGGCCACGACGTGCCCGGCTTGGCGAGCCAGTGCATCAGGAAATCCCGCTCCTTGAAGTCGGGGAGCAGAGACTGGCCGAGCTGGGGCACGACCATGACACCCGCCACCATCATGACGCCGACTGTGGCGTAGGCCGGACGCGGGGTCCGCACGATGCGGGTCAGGAGAGCGTTGTATCCGCCGTGCAGCCGGCGCACGAGCGGCGACTCCCGCTTCTCCAACGGCACATTGCGCAGGAGGATGAAGCTCATGGCCGGGGTGACCGTCAACGCCACGACCGTCGACGCGCCCACCGCCAGGGCGTAGGAGAACGCCAGCGGGCGGAAGAAGGCCCCGGAAAGTCCCTCCATGACAAAGACGGGCAGCAGCGCCATGATCTCGATGAGCGTCGAGAAGATGATGGCGTGCCGTACCTCGAACGATGCTTCGAGGATCACACGGGCGATGGGTGTCTTCCGGCCCTCGCTACGGGCCTGCCGCAGTCTTCGAACGATGTTCTCGACATCGACGATCGCGTCATCCACGACGGCGCCCAAGGCGATCACCAGACCCGCCAGCACCATGGTGTTGATCGTGAGCCCACGCGCCGAGAGCACGAGCATCCCCGTCATCAAGGACAGCGGAATGGCGGTGCAGCTGATGAGGGCCACACGCCACTCGTACAGGAACACGAAGAGCACCAGAATGACGAGTAGGGAGGCGACCAGGAGAGCCGTCGTCAGGTTCTCGATCGACATCTCGATGAAGGTGGCGGGCCGGAAGATCTCGCTGTCGATCTCCACGTTCGGGAGCCCGGGCCTCATCGCGTCGAGGGCGGCCTCCACCCCTCTCGTCAGCTCCAGGGTATTGCCCCAGGGGAACTTCTCGACGATGAGCAGCAGGCCGAGGTCGTCGTTGATGATTGCGTCGCCCACCATGGGCTGGTGATCGACGACGACCTCGGCGATGTCACTGATCAGGACGGGCTCACCGCCCCGGATCGCCACGGTCACGTTTGCCAGCGCATCCGGTGACACCTGGTCCGATCGGTAGACGAGGGGCAGCACATGTCGGATCGGGAGACGCTGGTTCGGGGTGTCGATCCACCCTCCGGTCCCGACGTAATGCCCGTCCGAGAACTGGAAGAGACCCACGTCGAGCGCGTCCGACGTCGCCTCCATGACGTCGTTGAGCGTGAGCTGGTACTCCTGGAGTCGCTCCGGCACGACCTGGATCTGGAGCATCTCGAGCCGCTCTCCCCAGATGGCCACGTTCGCCACGCCGGGCACCCGCAGGAGCCGCTGGCGAATGGTCCAGTAGGCCACCATGGACAGGTCGATTACCGACAACGAGTCGGACGAGAGTCCGATCTTCAGCGAACGGCTGGTCGCCGAGAGCGGCGGCAGCATGACAGGCGGACTCGCCCACGGCGGAAGTGTGGGCGTGATGACCTGGACCCGCTCCTGCACCATCTGTCTGGCAAGCAGCAGATCGGTCCCCGGCTCGAAGATCATCTTCACCGAGGACAGCTGCGGAACCGACGTGGAGCGCATCACGTCCAGCCCCGGCACGCCCGCGAGGGTTTCCTCGAGCGGTGTTGTGATGAGCGCCTCGACTTCGGCGGGCGAGAGCCCCAAGGCCGGCGTCTGGATCTCGACCAACGGAGGCGCGAATTCCGGGAAAACGTCGACGGGGAGATTTCGGATCTGGCCGACACCGAACAGCACCAGGGCGCCGGCTATCGCGATCACCAGATAGCGAAACCTCAGGCTCGATCCAACGATCCAGCGCATCATGAGAAGTGACCTCCCTCAAACATCAGTGCCCAACCTCGAACTCGGTGCCGTACAGCTCGGCGACACCGACGGATGCCACCACCGTGCCGACCCCTGGCCCGCTGGCAAGCACGGCGAGGTCACCCTCGATGTAGTCGACGACGACCTCGGCTCGGACGAAGGACCCCGGCTCGTCGCTGGTGTAGACCCAGGTCCGGCCCTCCGGATCGTAGATGAGGGCCGAATACGGCACACAGGGGACCGGCGCACTCGACCGTGACAGCACCTGTTCGGTCACCTCCGCCGTTTGGAGGTCGATTCGCTCTATCGCCTTCTCCGTGAGCGTGACGCGGCTCAGATCCGTGCCGTCGATGTGCTCGACATGGGCCGGCTCCTCGCTCTGCGCCGGTCCCGGCGGGGTTCGCCCACACGCGACGAGCATGAGGGACGAAAGGGAGAGTGCACCGAGGACCCAGAAGTGACGGCTGCTCATGACACACCTCCTGCGGGGGGCTTTGGGTTCATGTCTAGTCATTGTGCGCTTCCTCACGCCGCGGAGGAGGCGAGATCGCCTTCTTCGTCGAGTGAGACCATCGGGCGCGTGTGCAGCCCGAGGTCCGGCTCACGGATGGCGCCGAACAGGAGGTAGAGGGCGGGCAACCCGGCCAGGGTGAAGAGCGTGGTCGTGACCAGGCCTCCCAAGGCCACGACCGCCATCGGGCTGGCGACCTCGAGGCCCGCGACTCCGCCCATCACCGCGAAGGGTAGGAACAGGAGCCCCATCGCGAGTGAAGTCAGTAGAACGGGGCCCAATCGTTCGCGGGTGGCCTGCCTCACGAGCTCCGGACCGAACGCCACACCCTCGTCCTCCAGGGTCTGGTAGCGACTCATGACCGTGGTCCCCTGACGCACCGCCACCGCTAGCACCGCGAGCAGACCGGCCATTGCCGCAAGCGACAACTCACCTCCCAGCAGCGTCGCCGCGACGATCACGCCGCCCGAGAGGGCCGTGGGGAGGGTGAGGAAGTAGGCAACGGCAACCTGCCAACTCCGTGTGAACGCTTGGACGAGCAGCGTGATCAGAAGGAACGCCACGGCCGCGAAGCCGATCATCCGTCGCTCCGCGGCGAGACGATCGGCGTAGAGACCGAGGAGCTCGGCGCGATACTCGAGGGGGAAGTCGATCTCTCCAATCGCCCGCTCAACGTCTGCCGCCACCGCGCCGAGGCCACGCCCTTCCACGCTCGCCGTCACGTCGACGCGCCGTGATGCGGCGTCACGATGGATGACGGTCACGGCCGGCACGCGCCGGACCTCGGCCACCTCCCCCAGGCGGACGTGTCCGCCGCCGGGTGTGTCTATGAGGAGGTCCTCGATGCTGGTAAGGCTGTGGCGTGTCTCGGGGGTTCCCAACACGACGACGTCAAAGACCTTCTGCTCCTCGAAGAGATTTCCGACTTCCATGCCCGAGAGCAACACGGCCGCGCTGCGGCGCACGTCGCCGGGCTTGAGGCCGTAGGCCTGGGCCGCATCGAGATCCACCTCGATCTCGATGGTCGGACGCTCCTCCGGGAAGTCCACACTCGGGTCGACCACGCCGTCGATAACCGCGAGGGCCATCTGGACTTGCTCGGCCTTCTCCCGGATCACGCCGAGGTCTTCACCGTAGACGCGCACGACCAAGGGATCACGGGTGCCGGAGAGCTCCTCCCGCACCTGGGCCTGCAAATACGTCATCACTTCTCCGTCCAGCCCCGGATACGAGGACACGAGACCGGAGACGGCGGCTACAGTCGCGTCGTGGTCGGCTTCCGGATCGATGCTTACCCAAAGTTCGCCGGTGTTGACATCCATGCGTTTGTCGGACATGACGGCCCGGCCGACCTGCGCGCTGACCTCCCGCACGCCGGGGATCGACCGGATCTCCTGTCCGATACGCCCCGCGATGCGGCTCATGGCGGGATGCGAGGTGCTGCTGCTTCCTTCCCAGCGCACCAGCAGATGCATCTCCCGGAGCTCCGGCACCGTGGATCCTGGTCGCATCAGCGGGATCGAGATCACACACAGGACGGCGAGCGCGCCCACCCCTGCGAGCGCCCGACGCGGCCACTGGGTGGCTCGCGCGGACACCCGGTCGAGCCGATCCACCAGAGCTCCACCGACCCTGGATTCCTCGTGCGCCAATGGCGTCGCGGGGAGTAACACCACGCTCAGGGCCGCCGTCAGCGTCACCGCAACGAGCGTGGACGCCACGATCGCGAGAACGAACGCGCCCACGAGTGACTGGGCGAACGCCGCGGTAACGCCCTCGACGAAGAACACCGGGAGCAGGAAGAGGACGATGATCAGCGTCGCGTAGACAAGCGGCCTGCGGCCCTCGGACAGCGCTTCACGGATCTTCGTCGCGGTCGATGCGTCCCCGCTTCCCTCTCGCATGCGACGCCGGACGCTCTCCATGTCGATGATGACGTCATCGATCATGACGCCCGCCGCGACCAGGAACCCCGTCACCGTCATCAGGTTGAGCACCGTACCCTGCACGTAGAGCACACCCAGCGCAGTGAAGACGGAAGCCGTGACGGCGACCGCAGAGATCACTGCGACACGCCAACTCGGGTGGAACGCCACCAGCGCAAGAACGGCGAGCACGATGCCGATGAGGAGCGCGGTCGTGAAGTTGCCAGCTGCCGCTTCCAGGTAGGTAGCAGGGCGGTATAGGGTCGCGTCCATGGTGAGGTCGCCGAGTCCCGGCTGAAGCGCCACCAGGGCCTCCTCGACTTCCTCGGTGACCTCGACGGTGTTGGCCCAAGGAAATTTCTCCACGACCAGGACCAGGGATGATGCGTCGCCGACGTAGGCGTCACCGATCAGGGGCTGATGGTCCTCAACGACAGTCGCTACATCTCCGAGACGGAGGGTCGCGTCGCCGTCCAGGGTGACCCGGGCGAGGTCCTCCGCCGTGGAGATGGGGAGAATGTGCCGCACGCCCAGGCGCTGGTTCGGCGTTTCGATCCAGCCGCCGGTTCCAGGCGTCGACGCCTCCAAATAGCTCAAAGGCGACGCCCATAGTGAGTTCCCGGTCGTGCGGATGACCTGCATGAGCGTCACGCCCTGGTCACGCAGCTCCGCCGGGTCGACCTGGACTTGAAGTTGCCGCTTGCGCTGGCCCCACATGGAGACGTTGGCCACGCCGGGAAGGCCCATCAGACGTGGGACGATGGTCCAGCGGGCGAGGACCGAGATCTCGATGAGCGATTGCGTTTCCGACGTGAGCCCGACCTCAATGGCTCG
The DNA here is from genome assembly GCA_013002885.1 of Gemmatimonadota bacterium. Classification (GTDB taxonomy): domain Bacteria; phylum Gemmatimonadota; class Gemmatimonadetes; order Longimicrobiales; family Gaopeijiaceae; genus UBA2589. The sequence goes on from JABDLS010000025.1 coordinate 8,491, forward strand.
GCTCGCTGACGAAGTCGGGTTCAGCATCGTGGGCGGCTTCGACACCTGCGGGAGCGCGTACACCTCGTTGAGGCGCTCCTGCACGACTTGTCGAGCGGTCATGAGGTCGGTGCCCTCCTCGAAGACCATCACGATGGATGAGAGCCCAGGAACCGACTGGGACCTGATCTCGTCCACCCACGGCGCGCCGTTGAGCATGTCCGCCTCCATCGGGGTGGTGATCATCGCCTCCACCTCCTGGGCGGACAGCCCCAGCGCCTCGGTTTGAACCTCGACGTACGGTCGAGAGAACTCGGGCATCGAGTTGACGGGCATCTCGGTCAGCCGTGCGAAGCCGAAGACCAGCAGCAGCGAGGCAGCCGTGATCACCACGTAGCGCAGCTGCAGACTCGATCCAATGATCCAGCCCATCATGTCAAGTACTCCCTTTGGTGGGGGTCGGGGACTCGGTACTGTGTGGCCTGTCTACTTTTCTCGACCGGGCTCGGCCGGCCGTCATCATCCTTCATCGATGCTAGGGCGGCGCCGGCGGTACACGTACAGCAGGCGCGAGCTGAGGCCCGTACGACGTGCAGAGATCGATCGCCACGAGGACGTCGTGTGCGGACTCCGACCTGCCTCTACTCGTAGTCATAGAGCAACGGTCTCCGTCCCTCCGAGGGGGGCGCGTCGGGGCGTACTTCATGCCCTGACAGAGCAACACAGGGTCCAACGAAGTGGGCGCTCGCCGAGTTGGCCTGCAAGCTCACGGGCGCCAGAGTAGAATGCGTACGCGGCAGCGCGCAAGCTGTGGGGCCCCGCCACATGTTGCGTCCTTGCCACGGGCTGATCGCGACTAAGATGCGCTCACGGGCGGGCCACCGCTGGTTCTCCAAGCCGTGCTGGTTGCTGCGCGATGTGAGCCCGGGCCCTGAGACGGACGGTTCTCAAGACACCCCGTCGGTTCTTCCAGGGGGTGGATGCGCGTCCTGCTTTTGACAGCCGCAGCCGTCGCGCGCATTATGCGCTCGGGTGCTCCGAGCAAGGAGGGGTGCCGCCGTCCTGCTCGGCGCAGTTACCCGACACGCTGACCCGCTGAGGCGAGAATGTCGGATGTCGCATGCGGCAACGCGCCCCTGCCAAGGCGCGTTGCAGTGGCTGCCGCGGTTTTGGCGAGCCTATCCGGTGGATCCGAAACGGCGCTCCCGATTGCGGACACCGCTCTCCAGGACGCGTCATGGAACTGATCTTGGCTACGACCGCGGTCGGGCGCCCCCGTGGCATCGGTCACCTCGCCGGGTGCGCGGTACTGACCCTCCTCGCTGCAGTGGCCTCGCCCCTTCACGCCCAGAATGTGGACCCCATAGATCGGGACACGGGCAACGGCATCCCCATGTCCATGTTCGGTACGTACGTGGAGGAGGGTCAGCTGCTCGTGTATCCGTTCGCCGAATACTATCGGGATTCCCAATCGGAGTACCAGCCGAGCGAGCTGGGGTACGTCGGCGACGCAGACTACTTCGGGAGCTACGAAGCTTTGGAAGGACTGATCTTCCTGGGCTATGGCATCTCGAATCGCTGGGCAGTCGAATTCGAGGCTGCCGTGATCAGCGCCCGGCAGGAGAGGGACCCGACCGATCCGGGGGATTTTCCACAGGAGTTGAAGCAGTCGGGGCTGGGCGATGTGGAGGGACAACTCCGCTACATGTGGCGACGGCAGACCGCGGAGCGGGGTGGAGTCTTCAGCTACTTCGAGACCGTGCTTCCGATCCAGAGAAAGAAGCGGCTCATTGGCACCCCGAACTGGGAGTTCAAGTTCGGGACGGGGTACATCCGCTCCTATACATGGGGCACGATGACCTACAGAGCGTCCGTGGCTTACGACAAGGGCCCCGAGCTCGGCGAGTACGCCGTCGAATACGCCCGGCAGCTCTCGAACCGGGTGCGCGTGTACGGCGGCGTCGAAGGAACGGAAGACGAGGTGGAGTTCATTACGGATCTACAGTTGTTCCTGAAGTCCAACGTCGTCTTGAAGGTCAACAACGCGTTCGGTCTCACGAAGAAGGCCGCCAGCTGGGCTCCCGAGCTCGGCGTGCTCTTCCGGTTCCGATGAGTCCCGGCGTGTTCGTGACGTGCTGCCTGGGCATCGGGGCGGTGCTGTTTCCGATCAGTACCTCTGCCCAGGCACAGCGACTCACAGACCGATATGACCTGGACTCCTTCCAGGTCCGCTACGACTTGCCGGGCGGGTTGGATGAGGTCTCCGGCCTTGCACTCGACGACGAGGGCCGGCTCTTCGCACACGACGACGAGCGAGCCGTCATCTACGAGGTGGACGTCGAGACCGGAAGGGTGTCCGCCGGGTTCAGGGTGGGAGAGACGGCAGTGCGGGGCGACTTCGAAGGCATAGCGGTCGTGGGCGATCGCTTCTTCCTCGCCTCCTCCACAGGGATGTTGTACGAGTTCCGTGAGACGTCACCACGCTCCCCAACCGAGTACCGCCGGACCGACACCGAGCTGGGCTCCCGATGCGAGGTAGAAGGGCTCGCCCATCACGAAGTAGACGAGAGTCTGCTCGTCGCGTGCAAGGAGACGCCGGACGAGCGCCACATCGTCATTCACCGGTTGGCCCTGGATCCCTCCCGGGGTGTGCTCGAGCCCATTCGTGTTCAGAAGCAGGGACTCCGAGCGGCTGGCGGCACGCGAAACTTCAGCCCCTCGGCGATCGCATTAGACCCCCGGACCGGACACCTCGTGCTCCTCGCTGCGAGGCAGGAGCAGATCCTCGAGATCACAATGGGCGGAGAGATCATCAGCCTGTTCCGCCTCTCGAAGTCACGGCATCCCAGGCCAGAGGGATTGGAGTTCGCCCCGGGCGGGCTCCTGCTCATCGCCGACGAGAAGGACGAGGCGGGCGCGAGGGTGACGGTGTACGCGCCCAGGTAGTAATGGCCCGAACGACCTCCCTGACACTCCAGCCCACCGGCGCTTGCGACTAAGCTCGGCGTCCCGAATGTTGGGGCGACCCCCAGGAGGTCCTTATGTCCAACCCCATCGAACGTCTGAACACAGCCCTCGAGGGCCGCTACGAGCTCGAGCGCGAGGTCGGCGAAGGGGGAATGGCGACGGTCTTCTTGGCCAAGGACCTGAAGCACAACCGCAGTGTCGCGCTCAAGGTACTCAAGCCGGAGCTGGCGGCGGTCGTGGGTGCCGACCGTTTCCTCGCCGAGATCGAGACCACGGCCAACCTACAGCATCCGCACATCCTCCCGCTCTTCGATTCAGGTGAGGCAGACGGCTTTCTCTTCTACGTCATGCCGTACGTCGACGGCGAGACGCTTCGAAGCCGAATCAACCGGGAGAAGCAGCTGCCGGTCGACGAGGCGATCGGGATCGCGACCGCCGTGGCCGGAGCTCTTCAGACCGCCCACGACCAGGGCGTGGTGCATCGCGACATCAAGCCGGGCAATATCCTTCTGAGTCGGGGTCAGCCGCTCGTCGCCGACTTCGGGATCGCCATCGCCGTGAGCGCTGGGGGCGGGGGCCGCCTCACGGAGACGGGCCTCTCTCTGGGGACGCCCTACTACATGTCTCCCGAGCAAGCGACAGGCGATCAACAGGTCGGCCCAGCGAGTGATACCTTCGCGCTCGCGTGTGTGCTCTACGAGATGCTCACGGGTGAGCCCCCCTACCCCGGCACCACAGCCCAGGCCGTGCTCGGCAAGATCATCCAGGGTGCCCCGGTTTCGGCCACCGCGGTCCGTCGCTCGGTTCCCGCCCACGTAGACGCGGCCATCCGGAGAGCGCTGGAGAAGCTCCCGGCAGATCGGTTTGCGAGCGCGGACGTGTTCGTGAAGGCGCTGTCCGACCCCTCGTTCCGTCACGGCCACTCTGAAGGCAAGAGTGCCCCGGATCGCGTATGGAAGCCGCTGGCGGCGATCATGACGCTCCTCACACTCACGTCGACCGGGGGGCTGCTCTACCTCGCCTCGCGACCCCCGATTCCCGACCCGATCATCCGGTACGCGATGACCTTCGAGCCGAACGAGGGGCCGACGATCGACGCCGGCGGGGTCTTCGGCACGTCGCTCGCCGTGTCGCCAGACGGTGACCGCTTGGCCTATGTCGGCTCGGGAGAGGAGAGCGGCTATCGGCTCTGGATCCGCGACCGGGATGCGCTGAGCGGCAGCCCCATCGTCGGGACGACCAGCGCCGTCCAGCCGTTCTTTTCGCCGGACGGCTCGCGCGTCGGCTACATCGTCACGGGGGCTCGGGAACTCAAGATCGTTTCCTTCGGGGGAGAACCTCCGCTCACGCTCGTCGGCTCCGACGTGCTTCGGTTGGGTGCCGCCTGGGCCCCGGACGGCTACATCTACTACTCGGCCCAACCCGATGCGGCGCTCTATCGAGTTCCGTCGACGGGTGGATCTCCCGAACGGGTGGCACTGCCCGACTCGTCTGCCAACGAGGCCCGATACGCCTTCCCCGACCCACTGCCCGGTGGGAAGGGTTTGCTCGTGACCGTCCTCAGGGGCAACAACGTCTACACACCCGAAGACGACGTCGGCGTACTCGATCTGGATTCTGGTACAGTGACGGTTCTCTTCCGCGGGACCCTCGCGCGTTACCTGCCGACGGGTCACATCCTCTTCGTGACCCACGAAGGTGACGTGCTGACGGCTCCGTTCGATGAGGCACGACTCGAGGTCACGGGGCCGACCACGCCCCTCTTTTCCGGCTTGGTCGGCAGCACTCGCGGACCCGATCTAGCCATCTCCGCCTCGGGCCGACTCGTGTATCAGGGCGAGGTGACGGGGTCCGCCGACGTCGAGTTGGTCTTCGCGGACCGCAGCGGTCCTATGACCCCGCTCGAAGAAGGGTGGACCATGCCCATGGACGGTCGAGGCGGGCCGTCGCTTTCTCCCGACGGGCGGCGCATCACGTTCGCCCTGCCTAGCGGCGGCGGCGGTGCGGACATCTGGGTCAAGGAAATCGGCGGCCCCATGTCGCGCCTCGCGTTTGGTGAGGGGAACATCCGCCCACGGTGGTCCGTCGATGGACGCTCGGTCCTGTACATGACCGACCGTCCGGGCGACAACTTCGACCTCGTGTCCCAGCCCGCCGACGGAAGCGGAGTCGAGAGCATTATCCTGGACGCGGAGTGGCCGGTCGGCGAGGTGCGCCCCGCTCCGGACGGCGAGACGCTCGTGATCCGCCGAAACGACAATCCGGCCAACATCTATATGGTGCGCCCGGGTGACGAAGTGGCTACGCCGCTCCTCGAAGACGAGTTCATCAAGGTCGCGCCCTCCGTTTCACCCGATGGTCGCTTCCTGGCCTATGCGTCGAACATCTCCGGCCGGTTCGAGGTTTACGTGCGCCCCTTCCCCGATGTGGGCGACGCGCGCGTCGCCGTGTCGACCGCGGGGGGTACGGAGCCGCTCTGGGCGCACAGCGGGAGCGAGCTGTTCTATCGGAGCGCCGAAGGCGATCTGGTGGCCGCGACGGTGAGTTCCGAAGGAGGATTTCGGGTCGTCTCGCGCGAGACGCTTTTCCCGTTTCCACCCGTGCCGAGCTCAACTTTTCCTCGATACACGCGGTATGACATCGCGGCGGACGACCAGCGTTTCCTAATGATGCGCCTGGTCGGGGGGCCCGTGCCCGTGGCCGACGACTACACGGTGGTGGAGAACTTCCACCAGGAAGTGTTGCGGGCGACAGGAAACTGAATCGGTCCTCGATGAAGGCCCTAGGCGGAACCCACTTCGATCGATACCGTCCCCCAACGGACACCCTCCCACCTCGTCGTACAGGCGAGAACAAACCAAAAAAGGGCCCTTGATCCGTCTTGGACCAAGGACCCTTCAGAGTGGAGGCGGCGGGAGTCAGCTGCGGTGCGCTCCGCGCATCCTCGCTGGTCTCCTCGGTGGACCCGCCCTGCCCTTCGAATACCGCTCCTGCTCGTCGGCTCGCACCCGCGTTGGGTCTTCGCTC
>JABDLS010000066.1 GCA_013002885.1 Gemmatimonadota bacterium
CACCTCGTCCAGAGGGAGGCCCTGCAGCCCCGCCACCGAGGCTTGGGAAATGACTCTCACGGCGTCCAACGTCGACACCTGGGTCAGCACTTCTTCGTGCATTCCGTCCACGAAGTACCCGTCGTCGGTATCACCGCTCTCGTTGTCGAAGGGCAGCACCGCGATCGAGGGCTCCACGTCGGGTGAGGGAGTGTCGACACCCGTCATGAGGAGCATGGCGGCCACGCCGATAGCAGAGGCGCTCACCGCTCCCCACATGACACCGGATCGACGCCACCGCGATGGGGCGACGGCTATGGCGTTCGACACAGCCGTTGTCGCTTCGAGACCCTCCAGCGCGTCCAGAAGGTCGTCCGCCCGTTGCCACCGATGATCCGGGTCTTTCTCCAGGCATCGCATGATCGCGTCGGACAGCGGTCGGGTGACATCCGGCCGCACCTCGTGTAGCGGACTGGCGTCCTTCGTGAGGAGGGCGGCGAGCGAACTCTGCGGGGTGTTGGCTTCGAACGGTGACTCCCCGGTAAGCATCTCATACGCCACGACACCCACCGCGAAGATGTCGACACGGTGATTTGCCGACGGGTCCGCTGCTGCCTGCTCCGGGGCCATGTATCGCGGAGTGCCGATAGAGGCACCGGCGGTCGTGAGCTGGCCACCCTCGGCTGCCGCTGCAAACGCCTTCGCAACACCGAAGTCCGCCAACAGTGCATGCCGTCCCGAGAGGAGCACGTTACCCGGCTTGATGTCCCGATGTACCAGACCCTCTCGGTGCGCCTCAGCGAGCCCGTCGACGATCTCTCGCAGGAGCCGAGTGGCCTCCGGGACGTCCAATGGACCGGAAGTGAGCCGTTCTCGAAGTGACTCGCCCGCAACATAGGGCATCGCGTAGTACCACATGCCCGCAGCTTCGCCGGAGTCGAAGAGGGGGAGCACGTGGGGGTGCTGAAGCCCAGCCGTCACCCGAATTTCCTGCAGAAATCGGTCGCCACCCACCATCGCGCCCAGCTCGGGCTTCAGGACCTTGATCGCGACCTCACGCTCATGCCTCAAGTCCCGAGCGACATAGACCGTCGCCATCCCGCCCTCTCCGATCTCCCGATCGATGTGGTATCGACCCTCGAGGGCAGCGTTCAATAGTGCAATGACGTTCGTCATGGGGCGATAAAGTGCGGGAAAGCGCGGGGCCTCAGCAAGCGCACAGCGTTCCCAGGTGTCGATCAAGCCATCCCACTCGCTCGCGAATCGCGGTGGGGAACCGCATCTTCTCCGCATGGACGCCCCCGATCCGATCACCGGCCTGAACGCAGCGCTCGAAGGCCGCTACCGTATCGAGCGCAAGCTGGGTGAGGGCGGGATGGCGACCGTATACCTGGCCGATGACCTGCGCCACCAGCGAAGCGTCGCCGTAAAAGTGCTGAAGGACGACCTGGTGGCCGCGTTGGGCTCTGAGCGATTCCTACGCGAGATCCGGACGACGGCGGGTTTACGGCACCCTCACATTCTGCCGCTCTATGACTCCGGCGGGGTGGACGGCGTTCTCTACTACGTCATGCCGTTTGTAGAAGGGCAGTCCCTCCGCGAGCGCCTCGACGGCGAGAAACGGCTCCCGGTCGGGGATGCCCTGCAGATCACCGCCGAGGTCGCGGACGCCTTGAGCTACGCTCACGGTCAGGGTGTCGTTCACCGGGACATCAAACCCGGGAACATCCTGATCGAGAACGGGCGAGCCGTCGTGGCCGACTTCGGGGTCGCCCACGCGGTCAGCGGGTTGAGTGAAAGCGACCTGACCCAGACCGGGTCGATCCTGGGGACGCCGCTCTACATGAGCCCCGAGCAGGCGAACGGCGTCGACGTCGACGCCCGGAGCGATCTCTACTCATTGGCATGTGTGGCGTACGAGATGCTGACGGGCGCACCGCCGTTCGTCGCTCCGACGCCGATGGCCGTACTCGCCCGCCATGTGCTCGAGCCGGTGCCTCCTCTGCGCAAGGCTCGCCAAGGGGTGCCGAAACCAGTCGCCGAGGCGATTGAACGAGCTTTGGCCAAGGCCCCAGCCGATCGTTTCGCGACGGTAGCCGAGTGGAGGGATTCACTCATGGGCCCGGCGTCCCCAGAGTCGGCTGTTGAGCTCCGTCCTCCCGAGGCCGAACTGTCGAGCCAGACCCTCGCTCCTCTGACACGACCTTCGATCGCGATTCTACCCTTCAAGCAACTCGGCTCGGATCGCGGCCGGGAGTTCGTCGCCGACGGCATCCGATTGGGTATCCAGGCCACACTGGTGCAGCTATCCGGGCTGTTTCTGGTCAACGCCTCGACGCCCAATCTGTATCGCGACTCGGACGCGTCGGCCAAGTCAGTCGGCCAGGAGCTCGGTGTGCGCTACATCCTGGAAGGTGCGGCTCAACAGGCCGGTGCGCAGATTCGCGTTACGGTGCAGCTCACGGACGTCGAGGCCGGCCGTGTCACGTGGGCCGAGCGATACGATCGTAAGCTCGAGAACGTGTTCGAACTCCAGGACGAGATCACGCGTCAGGTCACCCACGCGCTGAACGTGAGACTCAACTACGCAGAGACCATGCGGGGCTGGTTCGCAGAGCTCGTCGACCCCGAGGCTTGGGAGTATTTCTATCGCGGAGCGCACCACCTGTACGAGGGTACCAAAGACGACAACGCGAGGGCCCGTGAGATGTTCACTGAGCTGTACCGCGTTGCGCCGGAATCGGTTTCGGGCCCCAGCAATATTGCCGTGACTCACTGGCTCGACGCCTTCAACGGTTGGTCCGACTCACCGGCCGAGTCCCTGGAGGAGGCCCGCCGGTGGGCGCGGACGGCGATGGAGTACGAGGACAACAATGGGATAGGCCACGCCATCTACGGACACCTCCTGCTCCTCGAGCGGAAGTATGATGAAGCGCTGGCCGTCTGCGAGGAGGCCACGACTCTGAGAAATAGCTGCCCTTTGGCGCACGGCGTCCGGGGCCTCGTACTGAACTACTGTGGGGATTCGACAAGAGCCGTCCAGGAAGTCCAGCAGGCGCTCAACCTGGAGAGGGTCTACCCGCCCTGGCTTCTGACGTGGCTCGCGACGGCATACCGCGACGGGGGACAGGTCGAGAATTCCATCGCGACGGCACGACAATCGCTCCGGATGGACCCGAAGGAGAGAGACGCGCTACTCGTCCTGTGCAGCGACTATCAGCTTGCAGGACGTTCAGATGATGCGCGCCGCATCGCGGATGACGTGAGACGACGGGATCCGGACTTCCGCTTGGCTACGTACGCCGAAGGCCACCCATACAGAGACGTGGCGGTACTCGACCGCCTCACGGCGGCACTCAGGGCAGCCGGCCTTCCGGATTAGGTGTTCCGGAGGGCTTGGAAGATCCGGCCCTCCTCAGGCGCCGGGGTCGGCCTTCAACCCCGGTCCTGCCCTCAACCCCACCGGGGCGACGCATCCAGGTCGATCCCGAGGTGCACCTTCGCGATCAGCTCGTGCGTAAGCGCGAAGTTGCCCGGGTGAAGCTTGCCCATGCGGGCATCGCGGAAGAGACGCTCCAGAGGGCCACCCCGTGAGACGCCGAAGCCACCCACGACGTCGATCGCACGGTCGACGGCGCGAAACGCCGCGGCAGTCGCCTGATGCTTCATGCTGACCGAGCGCCACGCGAACTTGAAGGCCCGCTCGGGCTCCCAGCTCGCCGCTTCTCCGACCTCGGCGTCCCATTCCACAGCGTATCGCTCGGCGAGCGCCGTGCCGCCGTCGATATCCATGACCATCTCGGCGAACGCGTGCTGGAATTCGGGATGGTGCTTGTAGGCCCCGCTCTCCAGCGCCATCGACGACTTGCCCGCCAGCCGCTCCGCTGCGATGTCCTTCGCCCGGTCGGCAAGTCCCAGGTAGATGCTCGAGAAGGTCGTTTCGGCCCAGGCAAAGATCCCGAGGACGAACAGGTTCATGCCTCCCGCCCCGGCCGGGACGACGTACGCAATATCCTCGTCGGGTATGAAGACGTCTTCGAGTATCGTGTCGTCACTGCGTGTGGCTCGCATGCCGAGCGCGTCCCACGTCTCCTCGATCCGGTATCCCTCCGCCTCTCGCTTCATGAAGGCGTGGATGATTTTCGGCTCGTCCGAGTTCGACGAATCCATCGCGTGCAGGCCCAGCCGAGTCCAAACCGGTGTCAGGCTGCCGAACCCTTTGTGGCCGTTCACGCGGTACCCGCCCTCGACCGGCTCGGCCGTGCTCGTAGACAAGAGCAGGGGGAGGTCGTTACCCCGCTCGCCGTGGCCCGCTGCGAAGACACCGCCGTCGGCGGCTTCCTCGAGCATCCAGTCGCAGGTGGAGTCACCGGCACGGTGCAGGTCCGCCGCCACACCCGTCCAATAGAAGTGCATGTTGGTGGCGAGCGCCGTGGCGGGCGCGTGGTAGGCCAGACGGCGCTGCTCCGCTGCGACCCGAGCGAGGCGGGCTCCCCCGCCGCCGAAGCTCTCCGGGACACACAGCTTCAGATAGCCGGCGTCCCGCATCTCCTCGAAATCCTCGTGGAAGAACGTGTTGTCACGGTCGTAGCCGGGCGCACGATCCCAGAAACGGCCGAGCATATCGTCGGTCAGAACCGAATGTGACGGATCGAAGGTGGCCATTCCGGTTCTCCTTCATTCAACGAGTGCTGATCGCAGCTAAGTAGCGATGATTGTACGTGGGAAAGAGCAGGGCCGCAAAGCGGGCGCGACCGCACAGCCGTCGCGGCACCCCAGGGTCGGCTGCGGAGCTACCTGGTCGCCGGTTGCATCAGACCCATCCGAAGCTGCTTACTAGGCGGAAACACCATCGGGATTGGGAGCTCTCATTCTCCCAAGCAAGACCAGGCTTCCGATGACTACGACCCAGAAGAACAGAGTCATCCAATAGAGAAGGCCCTCTAAGGAAGCTGAAAGATCCGGTTGACCGCTCAGCCTCGCCCAGTCGTAAGCCAGAAAGAAGGAGGGCAGCAGTATTGATGAGGTTCCGGTCAGAAGCAGAACCCCCCGTATCGATCCCGGGGCTTTCGATTCAATCGTGTTTCTAATCAACACCATGCCCCCCAGCCCTAAGAGGGCAAAGAAGACGTAGTTGACGAAGTTGAATCGTGTGTCCTGCAAGAAGCCGCTCAAGAACGTCATTACGTAGAGGACGGCCAGAGCCAGGACCCAGCGCTTCAACCTCCTTCGGCCCTCATCAGTCATCTGGTGGTGGAAGGCGTTAGCCATGTTGTCCTCCTCGTCATGAGGCAATATGAGAGGGCCAGCCGTTACGGGAACGTCGGGACCACTCGATCAGATCCTGGGAGGTACGGCGTCCATGTCGTAGCCCAGGCGATCGAGGCCAACCGCCCGGACAGTCCGGTGGCGTAGACGAATGTCACGGGTACTGAGCCCACGAGGTACACGAGGAGCCATCCACCTATGCTTTTCGTAGAGCTTCCTTCTACGCCGATTCCATGCGACTGGTGCTACGAACATCCGCTACGCCGCGCCGTTCCGCTCTACGTCATCCTACCTAGACAGGCTCTTCGTTACGCGCCCACAGCTCATGTACCGCTCCTGGCCACGCCCCGCCGCTATTAGCTTTGCAGGGGTTTTCGGGGCGTGGCGCAGTCCGGTAGCGCACCTGCGGTGGGAGCCACTTTCTCGCGTCCGTGGGCGTCGGCCAGCGTTGGAAATGGTGGGATCGCGTGCGATAGGTCCGACACGGTGCGGGAGCCCGTTAGCTTACCAAGCCTATTACCAGCTCCGAGGTTCGGAGAACTTTTGCCCCTCGGGTGTCGATGAACATGCATGAGGCCCGCCGGAAGGTGCTGCTGACGGGCGCCACCGGATTCGTAGGCCGTCACGCCTACCGAGCCCTGGTCGACGCGGGATGGGCGGTGCGCTGTGCGACCCGAAATGTGGCCGTCGCGGAACAAAGGTGGCCGAATCGCGAGTGGGTTCAGCTGGACGTATCGGACGCCGCATCGGTCTCGAGTGCCATGACGGGCTGCAACGCGGCGCTCTACCTCGTGCACGGAATGGCGACGCACAGCGACGACTTCCGTCGGGAGGAAATCGAGCAGGCGCAGACCTTCGCTGCACAGGCCGAGGACGCGGGGCTGAGCCGTATCGTCTACCTGGGTGGCGTCGCCGCGCCGGACGACGCGTCGGAACACCTTCGTAGCCGCGAGGAAGTCGGCCAGGTCCTGCGGGCCGGTTCCGTCCCGGCACTCGAGCTACGTGCGAGCATGATCGTCGGGCACGGCAGCCTCAGCTGGCTGATCGTGCGCGACCTCGCCGCTCGCCTGCCGCTGATGGTCTTGCCGCGGTGGCTCGAGTCTCGCACCGAACCCGTGGCGATCGACGACATCGTCACCGCCCTGGTACTTGGCCTCGACATGGAGATGTCCGAGAGCACCTGGTACGACGTGCCCGGTCCGGAGGTTCTTTCTGGCCGGCAGATCCTGGAGCGCACGGCGGCCGTTCTGGGCGTCCGAGAGCCGCTGATGATCGCGGTCCCTTTCTTGAGCCCGCGACTATCATCGCACTGGGTACGCTTCGTGACCCGGGCCGATTGGTCCGTGGCGCGCGAGGTGGTGGTGGGCCTGAAGACGGACCTCATCGCAGAGGACCATCGATTCTGGGAACTGACTGGACACCATGAGCTGGTGGCCTTCGACGCGGCCGCGCGTACGGCCTTGGACGCAGAGCACCGTGATCCTCCGATCTCCGGACCGTGGGGCCTGGTGGAGCGCGTCTTGAGGTTGCTCGGGCGGCACGGCTCGTGAGCCAAGAACCCGAGCTCGTTGGCTCCAAGCCGAGCGTCGGCGCCTTGGAGCTGCAGGCCGCGATCTTCGTGTTGGTATGGTTTTTGGCTGCGCTGCTGGCCCGATCCGTGGGCATCTGGCAGGCGATTGGCTCGACCGCCGTTTTCCTCGGTCTCGTGAGCCTGAGTCGCCCCGGAATCGACTTGTGGGGCCGGGGCAGGCCCGCACGCATGGTGCCAATCGGCCTCTTCATCGGGCTCGCCATGGCTGCCGTAACCATCTTCCTCTACGACCCCGTCACGCGGGCCGTCCCGGGCCTTTCGGCCGATGTCGGCAGACTCTATGAGGAGTTCCGCAGCTTCGGCGTGCTCGGCGCTGTCGTCCTTCTCCCCGTCATCGTGACGTGCGAAGAGATCGTATGGCGTGGTGTGGTGTTCGGTGCAGCCGCCCGGTGGATGTCCCCGGGCGGCGCCGCAATCGTCAGTGCCGTGTTGTACACGTTGGCGCACGCCCCGTACGGCTCCACCGCAATCGTGCTCGCGGCCTTTGGAGCAGGCACGTCCTGGGCTTTGCTGCGTGCGTACTCCGACAGCCTACCTGCCGTCATCGTTGCCCATGCAGTGTGGGACTATGCCGTGTTGGTGTTGTTTCGGCTGAACCCCGGAGCTTGAGCCCGGGCTTCCCCGCGTCGAGCCGACGACGGGTCCAGGCCATCGATCGAGCTGATCGAGTACGCCCGCCCCGGGTCAAATCTCCTGCGGCTCTTCGGGGTAAGCGGCAAAACGGTTTCTTCGACGAACCGCCCGCTGCACTGCACCGCCGACCACCCATCCCATGCCGATTCAAGATGAGCCCGTCATCGGTCGAGAGATCGACGACGCCGCTACCGAACGCACGCCCGAGCCGCTCGAGTCGCGGGTACGTCACTTGATGACCACGCAGCCCTATGGCGTGCTTTGCACGCATGGCGAAGGTCACGCGTACGGATCCCTCGTCGCTTTCGCTGCCTCGGAGGATTTGACCGAGGGCGTCTTCGCGACCCCGGTGGCGACGCGCAAGTACAAGCTGCTGTCGGAGCACGAAGGGGTCGCGCTGGTGGTCGACAACCGCCCGGACTTCCCCCACGACACGATGCGAGTGGCCGCGATCACGGCCACCGGTGCCGCCCGCGAGGTTCGGTCCGAGGCTGAACGACAGGAATGGGCAACGCTGTTGGTGCACCGACACCCTTCGCTGGAGTCCTTCGTCGCCGCGGAGTCGTGTGCGCTCTTCACGATCGAGTTTGCCCGATACTTCTTCGTCACACGGTTCAACGAAGTCCAACAGTGGATCCCGCGGGCCGAATGATCGTCTGGCTGTCGAATGCCGGGGCCGAGGCCGAGCACGTCGTGGGTGGAAAGGCGCGTATGCTCGGTCGACTCCTGGACGCAGGCCACCGCGTCCCTGCCGGCTTCTGCATCACGGTGGAAGGCTATGAGCGCTTCGTCGCCTCCGCGGGCCTGAGGGACACGATCAGGATGGAGCTGGGGCGAAAAGACTTCTCCGACATGCGCTGGGAGGAGATCTGGGACGCTGCGCTTCGCATACGATCCGCGTTCCTCAGCGCGCCGATGCCGAGCGGCGTCGCCGGGCGGATTCTCGAATCCTGCCGGACCCTGGCGGCCGGCAGCGTCGTCGTACGGTCCTCTGCACCCGGCGAAGACTCTGCCACAGCATCACACGCGGGCTTGCACGAGTCCCGAGCCGGAATTCGCGACGAGGACTCGTTGCTCGACGCCTGCAGGGTCGTCTGGGCATCGCTCTGGTCCGATGCGGCGTTGCTGTACCGCCACGAGCTCGGCCTCGACGTGTCGAATAGCGGCATGGCTGTCGTGATCCAGGGCTTCGTCGACGCGGAGGTTTCGGGTGTCGGGTTCGGAGTCGACCCACGACGGCCGCAAGAAGACCGGGAGCTCGTCGAGGCCGTCCCCGGGCCGTGCGAAGACCTCGTGAGCGGCCGTCTGGACCCCGACCGCTGGGTCATGAGTCGAGCGACGGGCCGCGTTCTGGAGTGGAGCGGCGGAGACCGTGGCGAAAGCGGCGCCCGTCCATTGCTGACCGACGCGCATCTCGACACGCTCCACCACACGCTTCGTGATGTGGAGGTTCTCCTGGAGGGCCCACCCGATATCGAGTGGACGGGTCTGGACCAAGCCTTCACGCTACTGCAGGCCCGACCGGTCACCACCCGAGCGAAGAGTGAGGACGAGCGCGAGTGGTACCTCTCGCTGCGGCCTAACGCTGCGCGGCTGAAAGACCTCTGCGAGCGTGTGGAGAACGATCTCATCCCCGCGCTGGAGGCCCAGGCGAGGGCCTTCGCCACCGAGGCCGTCAGCTCCATGGGCGACGAAGAGCTCGCCAAGGCGATTTCGGAACGCGGCGAAGCCCTCGAGGAGTGGCGGACGACGTACAAGGACGAGTTCATCCCCTTCGCTCACGGTGTGCGCCACCTCGGCATCTACTACAACGATGCACTACAGCCGGATGATCCCTACGAGTTCGTGAGGCTGTTGGAGCACCAGCCCATGATCGCGACCGAGCGAAACCAGGCGCTTTCCAGGCTGGCAGCGACCATCGCTCAGAACCCGAGCCTGAAACAGGAGCTCACCGAGCTGGCGTCGTCCGAGAGGCTGGAGAGCCGCGCAGCGTGGGCCGACGCGTCGAAGCCCCTCAGGACGTCCGCAGCGGGAGAAGAGTTCTGCGCTTCGTTCGAAGAGCTCCTCGACAGTCAGTTGAACATCGCGTTCGACGGAGAGTCTCTGGACGAGCGAGCCGACCTGGCGCTCGAGCTACTCCTTCAACTCGTGCCAAGCACGGAGGCGGCTGAAACCCCGACGCGGCTCAACGACTTCGAGGAGCGGCTTCTGGAGGCAGTGGGCCCTGAGCGCAGGGAGGAAGCGCTCGACGTGCTTCGCATCGGGCGAGTGAGCTGGCGACTCCGTGACGACGACAACATCCTCATGGCCCGGCTCGAGAACGAGCTGAGACGCGCTCTTGCCGAGGCGGCGCACCGACTCGCGGCCGCCGGCCGGCTCGACCATGTCGGCCGCATTCCCGAGTCCGCCGCCACACCACTCCTTGAAGCCCTGTCCGGGGGGGGCGGCGGAAGGGTCAGCCTACCTGCGTGGGAGGACCGAATCGACACAGCCCAACCCATGTCGCCGGGTGAGAGCCCACGCCAGATCGTGGGCCAGCCCGCAGCCCCCGGCCTGGCAACGGGCACGGCCCGCGTCGTGCGGGGCGTCGCCGATCTGGCGAGGTTCCGACGGGGCGACATCATGGTATGCGACGCCATTCAACCGACCATGACGCAACTCGTACCGCTCGCCGCTGCGGTCGTCGAGAGGCGTGGCGGAATGCTGATCCACGGGGCGATCATCGCCAGAGAGCTCGGTGTGCCGTGCGTGAACGGAGTGCCCAATGCCGTTTCCGTTCTGAAGGATGGAGACGTGCTGACGGTCGACGGGTTCCTCGGAATCGTGACGGTCGGTCCTGCCGAGTTCGAACTGGAGTTGCCGAAAGGACGACCGGTCCAGTGAGCAAGCGTCGTCGCCCAAGGGTCGGGCCGCGCGAGCTTCGCTCGGGCGCGACGAACCAAGCGATCGGCCTGGTGACCGCTCCCCCTGGCTCCCCGTGTGCCTCGGCGGCTGAAGACGCATATTCGCCTCATGACTTTGACCGATACCGATGCGGCGACGATGGCTCGGATGGATACGTCCTACCGGCAGATGACTCCGGCGGAGAAGCTCCAGCGGGTCCGGGACCTGACGAAAATGGCCGACCGCCTGTCGTTGGCGGGGCTCCGCGCCCGTCACCCCGACGACTCCGCTGTGGTCCTTTCGCTACGATTGGCCCGCATCAGACTCGGGCCGGACCTCTTCGACCGGGCCTACCCCGGTGCGCTCGAGGCTCATGGCAGGTGACGCGCCCGCCGACGCCCTGGCGGTCGCGGTGGCATTCACGAGCCTGTTGAGCAAGGACGCTGTCATTGGCACAGCCTGGGATTCGTCGCGGATCGAGGGTGTGAATCGGATCTTCTCCGCATGACTTCGTCGGATCCGACCACCCGCCTCAACGCAGCTCTCGCGAGCCGCTACCACCTGACTAACGGAAGTCCTTGAGCCGCCGGGGTGGAGTCGAGCGCCCCACCGCGAGTGGTTCGGCGCGCGTGTGCGGTTCCTGCTCCGCCTGCTGCAGCGTGATGAGCGTTAAAGAGATTGCGAAGGGCATGTACGAGGCGTGCGAGCACCTGTGTGGGGCGGGCTGCGGGATCTACGCCGAACGCCCGGGGTCGTGCCGGACGTTTGAATGCCAGTGGTTGCGCGGCGTGCTCGAGTTGGATGGGGTCATCGAGACCGAAATGCGCCCGGACGCCTGCGGAGTGATCTTCCACTACCAGCCCGAGTCGGTGTTCGGCGAAGTGTTTACGGCATGTGAGGTCGAGCCCGGTGCGTCGGGCCGCGGCCACGCGAAGAGCATAATCCAGGGACTCGAGGAGAGATTCCTGGTCATGATCGTGACCCCCAGCCGGGACGGCGAGAAGGGGCCAGGCGACCGTAGCTTCGTCGGTCCACCAAACCTGGTGACGTGGGCGACCGCCGTGTTGTGGAGCAGGCCAGCGGGTCAGGGGGGTGAGCGTTGAAGATCCGGCGATTCCTCGCGGACTGAGGGTGTGAGGCGCATCTTCTCCGCATGATCACGGATCCCATCGCCCGTCTCAACGCAGCCCTAGAAGGCCGCTACCGCATCGAGTCCGAACTCGGTACGGGCGGGATGGCGAACGTGTATCTCGCGGACGACGTGAAGCACGAGCGGAAGGTCGCGCTCAAGGTGCTGAAGCCTGAATTGGCGGCGGTCGTGGGCGCTGATCGGTTCCTGGCCGAGATCAAGACGACGGCCAACCTCAGTCATCCCCATATCCTCCCGCTCTTCGATTCAGGCGAGGCTTACGGTTTCCTCTTCTATGTGATGCCGCACGTAGAGGGCGAGTCGCTAAAAGAGAAACTCGATCGCGAAGGGCAGCTGTCGGTTGAAGAAGCCGTTTCGATCGGCGCCAAGGTGGCCTCCGCACTCCATGCAGCCCATGAACAAGGCGTCATCCACCGCGACATCAAGCCAGCGAACATCCTGGTCGCAAACGGGGAGCCGCTTGTAGCCGACTTCGGCATCTCACTCAACGTCGAGGAACGCGCTCAAACGCGTCTGACAGAGAAGGGGATGAGCATCGGCACCCCAACCTACATGAGCCCGGAGCAGGGACTTCAGGATGGGAAGCTGGATGCCCGAAGCGACGTGTACAGCCTGGGCTGCGTGCTCTACGAGATGCTGGTCGGCGATCCTCCTTTCTCGGCCAAGAACCCGATGGCCGTGCTGGCCAGGAAGACTACGGAAGAGCCCCCACCGATCGCCGCCGTTCGTCCCGCCGTCCCTTCTCCGGTAGAGACCGTCGTCCTGAAGGCCTTGGGCAGGGTACCGGCAGATCGGTTCACAAGCGCCGGGAAGCTCGCGAGTGCCCTTACCTCATCGCTCGCCGCTCCAGCCGGGGTCTCGGGAGAAGGACGAGGTGCCGACGCTGGGCGATGGCCTGCCTCGGCTCGATGGGCGCCGGGGATCATGGTTGCGGTCGTGCTGACTGGGGCCGCCTGGGCGTTCGGGCCGTGGTCGGACGCGGCCGAGCAGACGGTGGAGCGTATCGCGGTCATGCCGATCGCAAACGTATCCGGTGATCCTTCCAACGACTATTGGTCGACCGGCCTTGCGGGCGAGATCTGGTCGAAGCTCTCACTCGTCACTTCCCTCAAACTCGCGTCGCAGCAGGCCGCGGTCTTCACCGACCCCGGTGGTCGGCCGTCCGAGATGGCGATTGCTTTGGGAGTGGACGCCGTAATCGTGGGCACGGTGCTCCCGGCCGGAGACTCGATCCGAGTCTCGCTCGAACTGGTCGACCGCGAGGACGAGGTTCTCTGGTCACAATCTTATACCCGACGAGTCTCGGACGTGCTGCGACTCACGAGCCAGATCGCCACCGAGGTCGCTGACGAGATTCACGTCAGTCTGAGTGACGACGAGCAACTCCGCCTGGCTGAATCCCGGGCCGTGGACCCAGTGGCTCAGAGGCTTGCCCTTCAGGGCACCGACATCCTGCTGACCGCGTTCAACGAGGAGACGACGCGGCGCGCCATCGGTCTATTGGACGAAGCCATTGCGGCCGACTCGTCGCACGCGGGGGCCTGGAGCGGCCTTTCCGTAGGGTATACGCTCCTCACGTACCTGAGCCGGTTACCACCTGACTCGACGATAGCCCGAGCGAGGGACGCCGCAGCGCGCGCGATCAACCTTGATTCAACTCTGGCCGATGCGCACGGCGCTTACGCGTTCGCCGTGGCGGTCACAGAGTGGGATTGGGCTACGGCAGTCACCGAGTTCGAGGTCGCGGCGTCTCTGAGTCCGTCTGTATCGGGCACCCAGACCCTGCATGCTTTCCTCCTCGCATGGCTAGGGAGGCACGACGAGGCCGAACGAATTATTCGTCAGGTCCAGGCCGACCACCCTGCTGAGCTCATTCCCATCGCGCAGGCGGCGGAGATCTTGTATCTGGCCGGCAGGTATGAGGAGGCGATCGAAAAGGGGCAGGAAGCCCTAGCGTTCAACCCAGACAACATGTGGAGCCATGCCCGGGTGGTGCATCCTTACGTGGCGGTCGGCCAGTTGGACTCCGCCCTCGTGCACGCAGAGCGCGTGGTTGAGCTGAGCCCTGACCCGCTCGCGCAATCGGGAGTCGCGTACATCCATGCGTTGCAAGGTCGTGCCGCCGACGCTCGGGAGACCCTCAACGCCCACTTGGCTGATGTGGCGGAGGGCATCTACGTCCCACCGCTAGCCATCGCCCTGATCTACGTAGGCCTCGGCGACACAGTGAATGCCCTGGATTGGGTCCGGAGGGGGTACGAGGTCCGAGACGGTGACCTGGGTTTGCTCGGGTCTTTCCATGTATGGGACCCGATCCGGCACGAGCCCGAGTTCCAGGAAATCCTCGAACTGATTGGTTTGCCCGAGACGGTTCGAGGCGACCACGTTCACTAGCGTCGAGTTCGCACGCCGATCTCGAGTTGCCTCTTCGGATAGGCGCCGAACGCCTCTCCAAAGGCGGTCGAAGACAAGTCTCCGACCACGGACTGAGCGCGGAGATTCGTTCGGTTGGTCGCGTTGTAGACGTTCAGCACCAGCTCCAGGTCCGACGCGCTGACCCGGAAGCCTCTGGTCAGGGCAACGTCCAACGTGAGGTAATCGGGCCCTCGCCGAGCGTTCCGCCCTTCCCCCGACGGTCGGTCGTTGAAGCGCAAGTCGCCGTTCTCATCACTTCCTGTCACTGCGTTGAACGGTCTCGCGGATGCGTAGACTCCTTTGAAGAACACGTTGAACCCGAGAGGCAGTTCGGTCTGGGCCAGCCCGACGACGCGATGCCGCTCATCCCAGGCCGCAGGGCCCATTTCTCCGGAGAAATCCTCGCTATTCGGGTCGTTCTGGGCAGAGGCGTTGAACCACCAATCGTTGGTCGTCTTGCGTTCACCGAGTGTGTAGTGGACGTCGATGTTGCCGCCCTCGAAGTCCTTCTGCCCACGCACCGTGAGCATTCGTGCCTCAGCTTCACCTCGGGTGAGGATTTGGCCGACGATGTAGTAGCCGGGGTAACGTGGGACGGGGAAGGTCTGCAGATCGCGGAAGATCGGCTGGTTCCATGCGTCGACGAAGACCGCATCAGCTCGAAGCAATAGTCCCCCCGAGAACGCCCGCTCGATCCCGAGAGAGTACTGGCGCGTCACCGGTGCAGAAGCCTCATTTCCCAGGGTGAAGATCCCAGGGTCTGGAGACAGTGGCGGAAGCTGCGCAGGGTCCTCGGTGCCGGGCCCGAACAAGAGCGCGAGTTCACCTGGCTGTGTTTCCAGGGCGGGAAACCACCCCAGGAACTGATTGTAGAAAAGCCCGAACCCCGCTCTTGCAACGGTGGTGGCGTCTTCGTCGAGCGCCAGTGCCAACCCCAATCGCGGTGCAATGTTGTTGCGGTCCGGAGCTCGGACCTCGGTCACCAGGAAGGGTAGGGCAGAGGCGTCCCTGGGAGGGCTACCTGCGTTGACCGCGTCGGTCTCGAGATCGTATCGGAGCCCAAGCTGCAGTGTGATGCGCTCGGTGACGTCCCACTCGTCCTGGAGGTATGCGGCTAGCTGCCAGTTGGAGCCCGTTCGAAGCTGCTCGGCCACGGAAGAGAGGTATAACGCCGGAGGATCGGCGTCTCCGAAGTACAGGAATGAACCGTTGACGTTGTTTCCGTCGGTATCGTCGTAGGCCACGCGGGCGGCACTGAACCCGAGGGTCCACCGATGCGTCCCCACGAAGGAGAAGGTCGACGACATGTCCTGAGACAGCTCGGCTCGTGACGTGCGGGTGTCCCAAGCATAGAAGTTCGCGCCGCTACAGCCGGACGGCCGGATGAACGACGGCCCGCCTGAGGCACGCGAACGGCTGTCCCCGGACGCCAGCCCGTGTATACGTGTCTCGGCGACCAGCCCGTTTTCGAACTGATGTTGATACGCGCCCAGGACGGAATGCATGGATCCGTCGACATCGACACCAAACTCTTCGGCCCCCACCGCGCTTGGACCGAACTCCCGACACACGGTGGCACCTCCAACGTCATCCCTGCGGTCGCTTAGGTCGCCAGAATACCGCAGCGTGATGCGGTCGCGGTCCGAAGGCCTGTGGTCGACGCGTGCGAATAACAGCGTCTGCGTAAACGGCGCGTTGAAGGTCCCTTCGATAGCGGGCAGTGCTCCTCCTGTCTCCACCGTCTCGAATCGATTCTCGACCTTTCTCTCGACGGCGACGAAGTAGTGCGTTTGGTCGCGGACGATGGGACCGCCGACCGCGGCGCCGAAATGGATACGGTTGTAATCGGGCTTGGCTTGTTCGAACGCGCCGAGGGCCGTCAGCCAACGGTGACGTAGCAGGGAGAACGCTTCGACTTCCATGTCGTTGCCCCCGCGTCGGCTCACTGCGTTCACGATGCCCGACGAGGCTTGCCCGAACTTCGCCGAATAGCCGCTGGTGAGCACTTCGAACTCTCCCACCGCGAGCAAGGGAACACTTCCAGCCTGTTCGTTGAGGTAGGCCCCTGTGAGGCTCCCTCCGTCTAGCCGGATCCCCACGCTTTGACTGTTGAGTGCGCCGATTGAGGTTCCGGCCACGGTTGGATCGTCGTACGCGATGGTCGCACCGGGCGCGAGGCGAGCCAGGTCCATGAATTCGCGAGATTCCTCCGGGATCGATGCGATGCCCTCGGCATCAATCACGTAAGACACATCGGATTGCGTTGTCTCGACTACCCGTGCTCCCACGACCACGGCCAGGGCTTCCAGCTCGATGGCCTCGTCCTGCAGGACGAAGTCGACGGTCGTAGTGCTGCCAACTGGTAACCCGAGTCCAGTGCGTTCCGACCGGGCTAGACCGAGCCTCTCTGCCGAGAGGTGATACAGTCCGGGCGGCAGGCCGCTCAGCCAATAGCGACCTAGCTCGTTTGAAAGAGCCCGGTAGCGATAGCCCGTTCGTCCATCAAGCGCCGCGACCTCGACCCCAGCAAGGAGGCTTCCGTCGGTCGCTACGACCACTCCTGTCACCGATGCGGCCGGCGTCTGAGCAGCCGCGTTCATTGCGACCAGCGGCGACAGCGCCACTAGGACGAGCGTAAACCAAGGGCGAGCCACGGCCTCGCGCATGGGCGGTAGTGTTCGAGTTCTTCGAGTCAGACCCTACGAACCTGTCCCATTGCAGTTCCTAGGCGCAAATCGGGCAAGAAGCGGGCGTCGATCAACACCATCGACTGGATGGGCTCGGCTAGTCCTCCATTCTGGCCATCGGTGCTCACTTGCTGCGAATCTGTACCTTGCCGCAAGTTGCCTGCATGTCCGAGGCAGCCTCCCGCCTGAATTCAGCTCTACAAGGCCGCTACCGCATCGAGCGTGAACTCGGTGAGGGCGGGATGGCAAACGTCTATCTCGCGGACGACCTGAAGCACGAGCGGAAGGTCGCGCTCAAGGTGCTCAAGCCTGAATTGGCTGCTGTCGTCGGGGCCGAGCGGTTCCTGGCGGAGATCAAGACGACCGCGAACCTGACGCATCCAAGTATTCTGCCGCTTCACGATTCTGGTGAAGCAGATGGATTTCTCTTCTATGTGATGCCCCACATCGAAGGAGAGAGCCTCCGTGACCGACTAGAACGTGAGCACCAGCTACCTGTGGACGATGCAGCTAGGATTGCGTTGGAGGTGGCCGAGGGGCTGGACTATGCGCACAGCTGCGGTGTCATCCATCGTGACATTAAGCCAGCCAACATTCTTCTTCAGGCTGGTCGTCCTCTCATCGCCGATTTCGGGATCGCGCTGGCGGTGTCGTCGAGCGGCGGTGCTCGCTTGACCGACACCGGCTTGAGCTTGGGCACCCCACACTACATGAGCCCAGAGCAGGCGACCGGGGACCAGGAGGTCGGAGCGGCGACAGACATCTGGGCGTTGGGATGTGTTCTGTACGAGATGCTGGTGGGTGATCCGCCGTTTCTCGGCAGTACGCCGCAGGCTGTGCTCGGGAAGATCCTGACAGAGCACGCGACGCGTGCCTCAACCATCCGGCACACGGTCCCCGGACACGTCGACGCCGTTGCCGCCAGAGCTCTGGAACGGGTCGCGGCTGACCGCTTCGCCAACGCAGGTGAGCTCGCAGCAGCCCTTTCTCGAACCGACTTCGCATGGTCTCCTGGCGGCGAGAACGCGCCCCGGCTTTGGAGGTCACGCGTCATCGGAGCGGCAGCGGTGAGTGCAGCTGTTCTCGGCGCCCTGTGGGCCTTCGATGTGGTTCCGCCAACCGGCGATGGGCGAGGCCTGGATCCCCCGCTAGCCACGGTCGGCGCAGCAAACACCTCTGAAGACACCCGAACTCGAGTGCTGGTGTTTCCCCCGGAGGATCGGACAGGAGATCCGGCGTTCGCATCGCTGCCCGACCGCATGGCTGGCGCCTTGAGGGGCAGGCTTCTAAGGGATTCGGAGGCGGATGTCGCTCGAGCAGCGCAAACTGAGGAATCGTCCGGAATGGGACGGACCAAGGTCGTGGAACTGATCCGGGAGAGTGGCGCTACACACGCGATCACGGGGACGCTGTTCCTGTCGGGGGACTCTCTGCTTGTCACGCTCGAGGTTCTGGATTCCGCCGCGGCAACGGTGCGTGTCCTGGACGAGCTCTCGATCAGTAGCAGGGCGCTCGATCGGGTCGTGTCTGCGTCAGCGAATCAGGCGACCGCAGCCGTCCTCGATCTGATGTACGAGGACGGCTTCGAGTTCCGATCCTGGAGTCTCCCACGAACGGTCGAGGCGATGCGGCTCTACAACCGGGCGGGGCAGGCGTTCAGTGAGGGGCGAAACCGAGAGGCAGTAGGGCTGTTGGTCGAGACGATCGAGGCCGAGCCGGACTGGCCCCGACCGTACTGGTTCCTACGGCAGGCTTCGGGCATGGCCGGACAACCGGAGATCTGGCCCGAGTTCGAGGCCGACTTTGAGCGGTTGCGTCCACGGCTGAGTGCGGACGAAGAGTTGTTCATCACTTGGCAACGGACCCCCAATAATGAGGAGCGGCTCGAAATCGCAGAGTACCGGTTCGACCGGGCCGGTGGCGCCTCAACTACTGGATACATGCTTGCGTGGCCGGCGCTTATGCTCGGCCGCCTCGATCAGGCGCTCACGGCCATCGAGGCCCAGGACTTCGACCACGCTCAGATGCGTGAGTGGCCTTACGCCTGGATGATTCGTGGACAGATCTATCACTTGACGGGAGACTACGAGCTCGAGCTGGCGCGAGCGCGCGAGGGGCGGGGTCTGATGCCGGAGCGATTCTGGTTTCGCTTCTTCGAGAGTCGCGCCCTTCTGGCGCTTAATCAGGAGGAGGCCGCGCTTTCGGTCTACTCGGAACTGACCGAGATCCCCGTCACCGCGCAGTCGATCGACCCGACGTCAGAGACGAGACGGCTGTGGAACGCTCTTCACGAGGCTTCCTTCGAGTTCGGTGTCCACGGTTCGCTCGAGCTAGAGGCCCGTGCCATTGAGATCTTTGCAGAATGGGCTCTCACACGAGACGATCTCTCGCGGTGGCAGCAGGCCCAGACGCTGTACCGCTTGGGGCGGTACGAGGAGTCGATCCCTCTCCTCGAGGCCGAGCTCGAAGAAGCAAGTGGCCTGGACCGTCTCGGCCCCGGTGCGCTCCTCGCCATTGCCCTCGATCGGACAGGGCGATCGTCACGGGCCGACGAAGTAGAAGACGGGTTGACCTTCCCGTCCGGCAGCTCCAGCTGGCGATACCAGTGGATCGCCCTGGCAGCGGCCGGCCGCGGCGACACGAATCGTGCGATTTCTATCCTCGCCCATCACTCAGTGGGGGGAGTCACCCGGATCGGCGGAACGGAGGATTTCCTCCATTTTCGTCCAGAGTTGGAGCAGGTACGGCAGGACCCCCGCTTCCAACAATGGCTGAATCCGGAGGCGAACTGAGTTGGAGCAGTTGTCGGATTGTCCGCCACCATACTGAACGCATCCCAGAGCCGGATACTCCCTGCGATCACCGCGCCCTGAGGTCGATTCGGCGCCACGGGATCCACCATCAGGCTGGTCTGGCTTGAGCGCGTCTATCGCGGTCGTGGGCGGTGCGTTCGTGGCGGCTCTGATCTTGTTCGAGGCACTGAGGCGCGACGGACGGTAAGGGTTCGGCGCCTGTCGAAGGGGTTGAGAGCGTTCGGCTGCCTTTGGGAACGCGTTTCTGGCGACGGTGGCTCCGGTGAGCGCGGGAAACACTGGGATTCAGCGTCAGATGCGTCGGCTAGCGTCGATAGGTGACGACGCAGTCCTTGGCACGGTTTCAGTCGCCGATCGGAAGCGTGTCTTTCATACCGCACCTGGGTAGATCTCGGTTCGTGGTAGTCGGAGCACACGCACTGGCCGTTCACGGGGTCCCCCGAGCGACACAGGACCTCTACGTCTGGATTGAGGCCACGCCAGAAAACGCCAAACTGGTATGGGAGGCTCTGGTGCAGTTCGGGGCTCCACTGGAAGACCTGGAGATCGACCCGGCGGACTTCGTTCGTCCCGCTACTGTGATTCAGATTGGACTGCCGCCCAACCGGATCGATGTGCTTACGGAGCTTACTGGGATCGAAGATTTCGAGGCGGCTTGGAATGCCCGGGTGGAGAGTCAGATCGCGGGCCGCGACATCCCGTTTCTCGGTCGCGCGGCTCTCATTGCCAACAAGCGGGCAACAGGCCGGCTCAAAGACCTCGCCGACATCGAAGCGCTTGGCGAGGATGTGTAGGGCGGGGTGCTCCCGGCCCGTAGGGCATTCCATGCTTCCCTCGACCCGGCTCTTCAGGGTTCTTTCTAGGATGGGGTGACCCGGGCGGCGCACCTCGGGTGATCCCGCTCACGAGCTTCCGCCCCGAGCCGGTCGATCGCGGGCCCAACCAGGCCCGGGCGCGGGCGCGGACCGCTCGGACTCCGACCACGGTCGGTCGAAGAAGCGGTCGATCGTCTCGACGACGCGGGCCGCATGGGCCGGGTGCGCGGCGGCGACCGGCTCGGCCTCGGCTCCTCCCGACGCCGAGCGGGCGTGAGTTTGAGCACGTCTCAGCCCCCACTCCGCACCGGCGCGGGCCTCGATCGACGCTTGGTCGTTTGCGGCCAGCGCCAACAGCTCATCGACGACGACCGCCTGGACAACGCGTGCGAGCGCTCCGTCCGAACCCGTTGCCGGCCGGTCCCATGCGTCGTCCACCAACTTGGCAACGACCTCCTCGAGGCTCGGGAGCGTCGGGTCCCGTTGGTTGAATGCGACGACGCGCGCGGCACGCGACGGCGCCAGGATGCCGCCCACGATCTCGCTCGCGAGCGTCGTCGCGGCACCGATCTGATCGAAGGCCGGCCCGGCACGATTCGACCATTCAGGTCCGCCGTCGACCCACCCGAAGGAGCGTGGCGCCAGGATCGCCAGAACGGACTCCCGGATCGCGAGCTCCTCGGGTGCCAAGGCATCGCTCAGGAGGTCCATCGCCCTCCGGACGCGGTCCGCCGAAACGAGCTCGGTCACCGGCTCCGTGTCGCCACGAACACCGTAACGGTACTCCATTCCGCCGATGGACTTGATCGCCGCCTCGTAGGTGGCGCGGTGGTGGAAGTAGACGGGGGCGAAGCGCTCGCGGAGTTTGTGCATCGGCTCTCCCGGCTCGATGGCGCGCTCGTCGAACGAGTCGAGCATGAAGCGACGGACTTCCCGAACCCGCTCGAGTTCGTCGAGGACGTCGGTACCGTTGATCCACCACGTCGCGTCGGGATAGGAGTTGTCGGCTCCCGCGTCCGGATTCGTGATGAAGCGCCAGCCACGTTCCTGTGCCTCGAGGAGGAGCCCGCTCAGGAAGGCTTCCTCCGTCTGCCCGAGTGGCGGCGCTGCGTATGCATACCGGATCGCCAAGGTGTCGTACGCACCCGGCCCGGCCCGGTACGCGCCCGACATATCGAGCCGTCCGCCGCTGAGCTCGATCACCGGGGCGGGGTAGTCCATCACCGAGGCGTGCCCGTCGGCCACCGCGATGAAGTTGTGAGCCAGGCCGAGGGTGTGGCCGATCTCGTGGGCGGAGTGCTGCCGGCGGCGCATCATGACGAACTCCTCGCCATCCACGCCGGGAGGTGCGCCGGCGTACCAATCGCCGTCCACGCCCGCCGCTCCGGCGAAGGTGTTGTAGTTGGCCAGAGAGCGATACGAATCCATGCGGACGGCGGCCTTGATGATCTCACCCGTGCGCGGGTCGACGAACGATGGGCCGATGGACGAGCCGGCCTGCGTCCGGTGGACCCATTGGATCACGTGGTAGCGCGCGTCCATCGGGTCCATGTCCTCCGGCATGTCCTCGATCCGGAAGGCATTGATGAAACCCGCGGCCTCGAACACCGCGTTCCACCACTCACCGCCGACCTTGAACGCTGTCCGGTACGGTTCCGGGACCGCCGGGTCCAGGTAGTAGACGATGGGCTCGACCGGCTCACTCATCTCCGCCGACGGATCCGCCTTGATCAGCCGATGCCGACGGCCCAGCGCGGTTTGGTAGTCGTCCGCGAAGCCCTTTCCGAAGTCGTAGTAGCTGATCCCGAAAACACCGATGCGTGGGTCGAAGGCGCGCGGCGTGTACCCGTCGTCGGGGAGCATGACGAGCGAGTGATGCTGTCGCAGCGTCATTGCCCGCCCGTCGGGCGCGTGCCGGGCGATCTCCCTCCCGGGCTGCTCGCTCGCGAAGGTGAGCGAAGCCTCCACTTCGGTGTTCTCCGGGAACGCCCTCGTGCGCGGGAGGAAGATCGCACTGCGGGTCGCATCGAGCCGGTAGCTGCCTTGGCCGGCGCTTTGGAGGCGCGCGGCCACGCCCACGACGTCCTGGAGGAAGAACGGCGTCGCGTCGACCAGAACACGCCCGTCCTCCTCGGCGACGGTCATGAAGCCGCCGACCGTCGACGTCAGGAACGACTCTTCGACGGACTGGGCGAGCGCATTGGTCGCGTCCGTTTCAGCCCGGAAGCGGGGGTTGTCGAGTACGAGCATCACCTTGGGTCCGATCCGCTCGAAGTGCGCGAGGTACGCACTCTGGATGTTGCCGCGGTCGAGCCCGAGGGCGTTAGACCCAACGCCGGTGGCGAGCGACGTCAGGTAGAGGAACGGTTCCTCCCAGCGATTCACCTCGAGCAGCAGGCGTCCCCCGGCGGCGTCCCAGAACAGCGGGAAGTACCCTGGCCGGGCATCCATGCCCGCGGTGTATTCGCGGATCGTCGGGAGGCCCGCGGGCTCCGCTTGGGCGATGGTAGCGGGTGGTGCCAGCAGAGCGGCCGTCAGGAGCAGGTAGAGACCCGTCGCGATACGACGAGAGGCGCCGGAGAGGAAGGGAAGCGAGGTGATGCGCATGGCTCGGATGTCCATCGTGGGGGAGAGCGAGTGGCGACCCAGCGGCCGCTGGCCCGAATCTCCCGCTCGCCCCGCGGGTGAGCAACCGCGGCGCCGGCTGCCCAAACGGTGAGCGCTGGGAACCGGGCGTTTCTGTGTCGGCTGGGCCGGTGGCGTAGGTGGGGTGACGACGCAGTTCTCAGGACAGTTTCTCGAATCGCAACGAGCGTTGGGTCCGCTCCCCGTGTGCCTTGATCGATGAGGTCACACATTGGTCCATGGCCATGACCGATACCGATGCGGCGACGACCGCTCGGATGGACGCGTTCTACCGGTAGATGACTCCGGCGGAGAAGCTCCGACGTGTCAGGGACCTGACCAAGATGGCGGACCG
>JABDLS010000077.1 GCA_013002885.1 Gemmatimonadota bacterium
TCAGCCGTCCGGCAACAACGCAAACGGATCGTTCGACCCTCGCGCCCGGGCCGCCAGGTCCGAGACAGCCTGTGGCAGATCCCCGTCGTAGAGCGCCAGGAGAGCGTCGAAGTCCGCGAGCCGGTGATAGTACCGGTAGCGTGAGAGGAGTGTCGCGTTGTTCAGCGGATCCCTTCGGAAGCTCCCGAAGGTGAGCGACTCGAACGACGGTGTGAGCTCATCGTCGAACCGTTGGTGCGCGGAGGCGAAGACTCCTTCCCTCTGGACGAGCTTGCCCGCCTCGTCCAGGGCTTCGTCGTGGTAGACGACCTGTAGTTGGGCGACCAGGTCGTCGATGAAGGCGCCAAAGCGTTGGACGTCTCTCCACCGGGCCTGTGCCCGCTCGCACCGTACGGTGTCGGGCCCGCCCCCCTCGCGGGTGCAAAAGAAGCGGATGGCGGCCACCCTGCCGACGAACGTCGCGAGGCTCTCGTTGAAGGTCACCTGGCCGGGCACGAAGACCTCCCGGTGGGTCAGTTCGTGGAACGTCGTAGTGACGACCTCCACGTCGTCGACGCGGAGCGTGGCCGAAACCACGGGGTCGTTGAACCATCCGAGGGTGCTGAACGCCGCAGTGGGTCGGACAAAGGCGTCGTAACCGTCCTCTCTCAAGCTCTCCGCTTCGGACAATGCCCCGTCCAGGGAGAAGTGTCCTTTGTAGGGCACGCGCCCGACGATGGGAAACCACCACGTCTTGGGGACCAGTCGATCTCGGTATGCCGCGGAAACGACGAGGGCGAGGGTGTCGCTGTCGAGTTCGGTGTACTGGGTGTAGGCCTCGCCTACGTCGAAGCCGAGATCCTCTGACGCGAACCGGCGCGCGTCCATGATCCATGCCAGCTTCGCCCGGGTTTCAGGGTTCACCGTGGTGTCGGCCAGCACTCGATGGATGGGCTGCCGAGCCCGGAGGATACCCACCTCGGCGATCCCCGCCTTGACCACGTAGACGGGTGAGCACGCTCCCAGGGCGGCTACGGCGAGAGCGCCGACGAGTGCCTTCAACACTCGTCGACGCCCACCGTCTCGCGTCGCCCTAATTACCACCCCCGCCGAGGGAGCGCATGAGCGGGACGCCGCCTTCCGTGGGCACGTACACGACCGAGCCGGCTGGGAGCGTTCCCAGCTGCTCGATGTAGTGGAAGGTCAGGTAGGCCGGAGTCAGCCCTTCGGAGATGATCTTCTGGGCCTCGGCGATTCCCTTGGCCTCCTCGATGGCCTGTTGAGCACGCTCCTGGATGATCTCCGTCTGGAAGCGCTCCTGCTCC
Source organism: Gemmatimonadota bacterium (assembly GCA_013002885.1). Classification (GTDB taxonomy): domain Bacteria; phylum Gemmatimonadota; class Gemmatimonadetes; order Longimicrobiales; family Gaopeijiaceae; genus UBA2589. Next base: position 1,305 of record JABDLS010000077.1, read on the forward strand.
ACTTCCTGCTCTCGCTCGAGCTTGGCCTCGATAGCCTCCCGGACTCGGGGCGGTGCCTGAACGTCACGCACGAAGACCTCTACGACCTCGATTCGGTCGCCGGCCTTGTCCTGGATGGCCTCGTGCATGTCGGTGGCGATCTCCCGACGGTTGGGCGAGAAGATCTCGTTGATGGACTTGGTGGCCACCGCGTCCCGCACACCGTTCCGCATGGCGTTGAGGACGATGCTGCTCTTGATGTTGTCCTCCGACCCGAGCCGCTGGTACAGGTCCGGGGCGTTGGTGCCGTCGAGTCGGAAGAGGATGGCGACCTCCAGGGTCACGTTGAGCTGCTCACTGGTCTGGGCTTCGATGACCTCCACGCCTCCGCCCGAAGGGAAGCTCTGCTCCCGGACGGACATCTTCTCGATGCTCGCCAGCGGATTGACCATGTGGACTCCCTCCAAGAGGGGTGCGGGGTCGACGCTGCCGAGGAAGTGCTTCACCCCGACTTCACCCACCGACACGACGGCGAAGGCGTTTCCGATGATGAGGGCGACACCCGCGAACATGATGCCGTAGCTAGCGACCTTGGTCGGGCCGGCCGCGGAGGGCTTACCCGAGGCCGCACCAGCTGCGCGGACCACGCCGCCGACGAGGATGACGAACATCGCCAGGATGATTTGGCCCATCGTTCAACTCCTTCGAAAAAGGTCCTCGCGCACCGTCGGCGAGAACGCTCGGATAGCAGGTCGTTTCAGGGCGAATACGAACGAAACGCGCCTTTTCTTCGTGACTCCAGAAAGGCGATGTGTCCTCGGAGCGGTCACGCGCCTTCCTCTCCCAGGTACGTCCGATCGTCGGGGTCCACGGCAATTCGCAGCTCGACGAGGTCGGCGTCGGCGGCGATCTCGGGTGGCGTTTCGTCGGCGGCGGCTCGGAGGGCCGAGGCAGCATCGGCCGCGTCTACCACGAAGGTGTGGTACCGCTGCCGGCTACCTCCGTACCGGACGGTGACTTGGAAGCGCATCTCGGAATCTACCGATGGTCGGACTCCGTACCTATCCTCCGTGATGAGGTTGATCTATCAGCTCGCCGTCTCTGCCCTGCGCACGCTCACCCCGCTCCTAGCCATGGGAGGTGGTAAGCTGGCGAAAGGGGTGGCCGGACGCAGGCATGCCGACCAGGCACTTGCGGCGTGGGGCGAGACCCTCCGCGACCCGGAGCGGCCAACGGTTTGGATTCACGCGCCGAGCGTGGGAGAGGGGCTTCAAGCCAGAGCCGTGAAGGAGGCCCTCGTCGAACGTCGGCCCGAGCTCCAGGTGGCCTTCACACACTTCTCGCCGTCGGCGGAGTCCCTGGCCTCGCGTTTCGGATCCGATACATCGTCGTACCTGCCGTGGGACCTCCGGGGGCCGGTGGCGCGCGCCCTGGACGGCGTGCAGCCCGACCTGCTGGTTTTCACCAAGACCGAGATCTGGCCCGTGCTCGTCGCGGAGGCGAAGCGACGGGGTGTGCCTGTGGCCATCGTCGGTGCCAGCGTGCCCGACGGGGCCGGGCGGGGGCGGCTACTGGCCCGCCTGGTCCTTCGGGACGCCTGGGCAGCCCTCGATGTGGCATGCGCCATCTCCGACATCGACGCCGAACGACTCGTCTCTCTCGGCGTCGACCCAGGGGCGACCCGTGTCACCGGCGATCCGGGTATCGATTCCGCCGCGAGTCGCTTGGCCCAGGCGGACACAGATGCGCCCTACCTTCGTCCCTTCGTCGGTTCTCGGCGCCCCACGGTGGTGGCTGGATCCACGTGGCCCAGCGACGAGGAGGTCTTGCTGCCCGCCCTGCGGGCGCTCCGGGAACGAGTGGAGAAGCTGTGTGTCGTCATCGCACCACACGAGCCCGGCGCCGACCATGTCGCGGGCCTCCTCCGGCGCCTTCGGGACGATGGCTGGAACGCCACGACCCTGGACGACGTCGAGGAAGTGGTGAGTGGCGACGGGTCGGACACGCCATCCGCATCGTACGGAGAGCCCGTCGGTGCACCGACCTGGAACGCGGTCGTCGTCGAACGGGTGGGTGTCCTGGCCCACCTCTACCGGGTGGCGACGGCGTCGTACGTGGGAGGAGGCTTCCACGAAGATGGGCTCCACTCTGTCCTGGAACCGGCCGCGGCGGCTTCTCCAGTGGTTTTCGGGCCGCGACACGCCAACGCCCGTGCCGCCGGTGAACTCCTCGAAGCGGGCGGCGCGAAGCTTGCATCATCTGCCCCGGAAATGACCGAGATTCTGGGCGAGTGGCTCGGTGATCCGCAGGCACGGAAAGATGTTGGGCAGCGTGCCCACGGATATATAGTAGGACACCTCGGAGCCGCGGACCGGACGGCTCGATACCTGGAACAGCTGTTGACCGACCGATGAACGCACCGAAGGTCCCGGAGATCACGCCTATGGCGCTCAAGGAGCGGCTGGATGCCGGTGACGATGTCGCTCTTGTCGACGTCCGCGAGCCCTTCGAAGTCGCCATCGCCGACCTCCCCGACCACGGTCAGATTCGCATCTCCAGTCGGGAGTTCGCGTCGCGCTTCACCGAGCTCGACCCGGCGGACGAGGTGGTCATTTATTGCCGAAGTGGCGCACGAAGCGCCCAGGCGACCCACTTCCTCCTCGCCAACGGATTCGAGAAGGTGCTCAACCTCGAAGGCGGCGTTCTTGCCTGGAGAGAGCAGGTCGATCCTTCACTGACGGCCTACTGAAGACCTCTTCGATGTCCACGTGGAAGTGCTCGGCCCGGTGTTTGGGCGTCGGGGTCCTCGCCGCGCTCACGGCGTGCAGTCCTGCCGGGCCCGAGGCGATGGTGTCGGTTGCGGACGCGGGCACAGGTGCGGACGCGGGCCGTCGGGCGGACTTCGCGGTTGCCCCCGCCCACCACAGCAGCGGCACCTCCGCGAGCGCGTCGTACGAAGACGACCTTCCGATCATCGGGGGTTGGGGCGTCACCGCCGCCACCGTGATGCCCATGCCTGGCGATACCCTCCTGCCTGATCTCGGTATGGGAAGTGACGCCGTGGACATGGATCAGTCGGGCCCGATGATCCACCCGCCCGGCCCTGGCGGCGGAGAGATGAGCCGGGGGGTAGACAGTGAGTCTGTCGAGGGCCGCTCCCCGCGGCCAGTTACCGACGCCGACGACCGGCGCTTCGAGGACGCCCGCTTCACACGACCCGAGCACATTCGTGGCCTGTACGTGAACGCTTGGGCGGCAGGCTCCACGAAACGCATGGAGGCGCTCATCGACCTGGCGAGGCGCACGGAGATCAATGCCTTCGTCATCGACATCAAGGACGCCACCGGCTACATCAGCCATCGGACCTCGGTCCCCCTCGCTCATGAGATCGGTGCCACGGAGGAGCGACGGATCGGAGACCTACCGGGCCTTCTGGATCGACTCGAGGAGGCGGGCATCTATCCCATCGCGCGAATCGTCGTCGTGAAGGACCCCATCCTGGCAAAATTCCGCCCGGAGTTGGCGATCCAGGACACGGCGGGGGGCATCTGGATCGACTCGAAGGAGATCGTCTGGATGAACCCCTTCGAGGAAGGCCTGTGGGCCTACAACGTAGCCATCGCACGTGAAGTGACGGAGATGGGGTTTCCCGAGATCCAGTGGGACTACATCCGCTTCCCGGACGCGCCGGAGTCGGACTATGCCCGAGCCGTCTTTCCCGGGGGCGACGGGAGGTCCAGGTCCGATGCCATTCGCGGCTTCCTCGCTTATGCGAAGAAAGACCTCTCCGATCTGCCGGTCCGGTCTACGGCCGACGTATTCGGCGTGACGACGTCGTTCCGACGGGACATCGGTCTCGGTCAGCTCTGGGAGTCGTTCATCGACGTGGTCGACGTGGCTCTACCCATGGTCTATCCGAGCCACTACTGGGAGGGGAGCTTCGGCTACTCGGACCCGAATGCCTACCCGTACGAGATCGTCCGGGCAGCGCTGCGCGATGCACTCCGTCGCTCCGAGAAGGTGTCCGGGGCGGGGCTCACACGTCCCTGGATCCAGGACTTCACCTTGGGTCCTCCTGCATACGGGGCTCCCGAGGTCCGTGCGCAGATCCAAGCCGCGTACGACGTCGGGATCCACGAGTGGATCCTGTGGAATCCCTCGACCCGCTACAGCGAAGGGGCTCTGGAGCCTGTGGAGGGATTCCAGGAAGAACCCCTCGTGCGGGTCGCCGGCCTTCTGACCCCTGTCTCCCGCAGACATCTGGTGATCGACTCGGTGGCGGCTCTCTCGTCCCTTACCGACTCGGTGGACGAGGTCGAGTCGTTGGACAGCGCAGCGGTGCATGCCGATACCGTGCGTTCGAGTGCAGACATCCCAGCAACGCCCCCTGACACCACGGGCACCGCACCTCGGATCAGGCCGCGGCGCTAGCGAACTGGAGTTCGTGCAGGCGCGCGTAGAGCCCACCGGCCTCCAGCAGTTCCTCGTGTGTGCCCTCCTCGTGGAGTCGCGCGTGATGCATGACGAGGATCCGATCGGCGTTCTGCACCGTGGAGAGGCGATGGGCGATGACCAGTGATGTCCGCCCTTGGAGTAGCTGGTCGGTAGCCTCCTCGATCTTCGCCTCGATCTCCGAATCCACTGAGCTCGTCGCCTCGTCCAGCACCAATATCTGGGGGTCGAAGGCGAGGGCGCGTGCGAAGCTGACGAGCTGACGCTGCCCCACGGAGAGCGTCGCACCGCGTTCACCCAGCGGCTGCTTGTACCCGAGCTCCAGCCGGTCGACGAAATCGGCCGCACCCACGCGTTCGGCGGCCTCGGCGATGCTCTCGTCGTCGATCTCTGGAGAGCCCAAGCGCACGTTGTACGCCACGTCTTCGCTGAAGAGGAACACGTCCTGGAGGACAAGGCCGATGCGCGACCGAAGGTCGTCCAGGCGGACCTGATCGATGGGGACACCGTCGAGGAGAATGCGTCCCTTCTGCACGTCGTAGAAGCGCATGAGGACGTTGATGAGCGTCGTCTTTCCCGCCCCGGTGTGGCCCACGATGGCGACCTTCTCGCCGGGGGCGACGGTGAAGCTGACGTCTTCGAGGACCCAGTCGGGCTCCCCATCTTCGTCGTCGCCGTAGGCGAACCAGACATTCTCGAAGACGATCTGGCCGCGCCCGCCTGCGGGTAGAGCACGTGGTGTCTCCGGGTCCCTGATCTCCACCTCTTCGTCGAGGAGCTTGAAGACCCGCTCCGATGAGGCCATCGCCGCCTGAAGGAGGTTGTACTTCTCGGAGAGGTCCTGGATCGGGCGGAAGAAGCGGCGGGCGTACTGGAGGAAGGCGGCGATGACGCCGACGGTCATGGCGTCATCGAGCATTCGGAGACCGCCGTACCAGAGGATCAGCGCCAGGGCCAGGGCGGTGAAGAACTGGATGGCGGGAAAGAAGAGGGCGTAATACGTGATCGACCGCAGGTGGGCCTGGAGGTGGTCCTCGTTGAGCTCGGCGAGGCGCCCGGCATCGGCCTTTTCGCGGTTGAAGAGCTGCACCACCTGAACTCCGGTGATGTGTTCGTGAAGGAAGGCGTTCACCCTCGCGATCCGCACTCGGATGTCCCGGTACGCCTCACGGACCTTCGCCCGGAAGACGAACGCCGTGAGGAACACGAGTGGCAGCACGGCGAAGGAAACGAGGGCCAGCTGCCAGTTCATGCTCAACATCGCGCCCACGATGAAGACCAGCGTGAAGATGTCTCCGAAGACCGAGACCACCCCTGAGCTGAAAAGGGTGTTGAGCGTCTCGACGTCGTTCGTGATCCGCGTCATGAGACGTCCGATGGGGTTCTTGTCGTAGAACCGCAGATCGAGGCGCTGGAGCTTCTCGAAGATCTCCTTCCGCAAGTCGTACATCACCGATTGGCCAAGCCACGTCGTGACGAGCGCCTGGATGTACTCCAGCACGAAGCCCAGGACGATGGACACCACGTAGGCCGCTACGAGTAGGCCGAGGAGGTCGCGGTCACCAGCGGGAATGGCTTCATCGATGACGAGCTGGGTGATCCAGGGACCGACGATGGCGATCCCCGACCCCAGGAGCAGGACCAGGAGGGCCCCGGCGACGTGTCTCTTGTAGGGCTTGAGGTAGCGGAGTAGACGGCGCATGAGTCGTGCGTCGTACGCTTTGCCCAGGGCCTCCTCCTCGTGGAGCGTCGCGGCGTCGGCCATCTCAGCCCACCGTCCCGGAGTCCAGGTGCGTCATCCGGCCCTCTCTTCCAGAGCAGAGCGGAGATCGTCGAGACCCATCTCCTCGGCGCGGAGGGCAACCAGGAGGTGGTAGACCAGGTCGGCGGCCTCTTCCAACGCTCGGGGACCATCGTTCTTCGCCAGGGCGGCGACGAGCTCTGCCGTCTCTTCACCGAGCTTCTTCAGACGAAGGTTCTCGTCGTCCAGGAGGCGCGTGGTATAGCTCCCGGCGGGGCGCTCGTCGGCCCGACTCGCAAGGACGGCGTCCAGGCGCTGAAGTGCGTCTGCCGCGGCGTCGGTGTCGCACCCGTGCCGGGTCGCGGCGCCGAAGCATGTCGCGTCACCGGTGTGACACGCAGGACCGGCCGGGCGCACCAGGGCGAGGAGCGTGTCGCCGTCGCAGTCGGCGTGGAGCGTCTCCAGAGCCAGGGTGTTGCCGCTCGTCTCGCCCTTCTTCCATAGCTCCCCCCGCGATCGGGACCAGAAGTGGACCGCACCTGTGGCGAGGGTCTGCTCCACTGCCTCCCGATTTGCCCACGCCACCATGAGCACCGTGCCGGACTCCAGGTCCTGGGCCACGACGGGGACGAGGCCGTCGTCGTCGAAACGGATGCTGCCGATGTCGGCGGAGGTGGCGATGGTCCGGTCGGCCCCCGCCGAGCCATGGTCTTCGCGTGGTGTGGTCACAAGGCCCCTCCCCCGGCCAGGTCGGTTCCCATGGCGCTCCCATTTCCGCTCGACGGCCGCACGTCGATGCCCCACGCACTGAGGTCGTGCTTCAGGGCTCCTACAGTCGTGAGGCCGTCGTGGAGGATACCAGCGACCAGGGCAGCCGATGCGTGTCCCTCGAGGAACGCATCTCGGAGGTGGGCGGCCTCCCCGGCGCCACCGGAGGCGATGACGGGAACCGTCACCGCGTCGGCCACCGCCCGCGTGAGGTCGAGACGGTAGCCCGTCCGTGCCCCGTCCCTGTCTATGGACGTGAGGAGGATCTCCCCGGCGCCGCGTTCGACACACTCCTCGGCCCAGGCGACGGCGTCGAGTTCGGTGGCGCGCGAGCCACCGTGTGTGTAGCAGCGGAATACATCGCCTTCGTGGGCAGCGTCGATGCTGGCGACGATGCACTGACTCCCGAAGCGCTCGGCTCCGACACTGAGCAGCTCCGGGTTCGAGACGGCGGCACTGTTCACGCTGATCTTGTCGGCACCGGCGCGGAGGAGGGGGCCGATGTCGTCGGAGGAGCGGACGCCACCCCCGACGGTCAGGGGAATGAACAGCGTTTCGGCGGTCCGTCGAACCACGTCGAGCAGCGTACCGCGGTCCTCTTTGGAGGCGGAGACGTCGAGGTAGACGATCTCGTCGGCGCCCTCGGCTTCGTAGCGCCGCGCCAACGCGACGGGGTCGCCCACGTCGCGGAGGTCCTTGAACTGGGTGCCCTTCACCACGCGCCCATCCTTCACGTCCAGACAGACGATGACCCGGGGTCGCAGCATCAGTCGAGGCGCTCCTGGTGCACCGCGCCCTTGGTGCTGAAGACCTCGTCGCGCTCGGCGAGGGCCTGGCGGAGCGCGACGCCTGTGGCCTTGATGGCGGCCTCGATCATGTGGTGCCGATCGGAGCCGCGGAGGACCTTCACGTGAAGGGTCGCGCCGAGGTTCGTGGCGAAGGAATGGAGGAAGTGCGTATAGAGCTTCGAGGGCAGCTTGCCCACGTAGTAAGGGCGTCCACCGACATCGATGGCCGCTTGGGCGAGGGCCTCGTCCATGGGGATGAGGCCGGAGCCGAACCGGGCGATGCCCCCGGCGATCTCCTCTTTCAACGCCTGCCCGAGGACGATGGCTACGTCCTCCACCAGGTGATGCCGGAGGTCGCCGGTAGCCTTCATGTCGATTTCGAGAGATGCATACCGGGCCAGCGTCTGGACCATGTGCTCCAGGAAGCGATCGTCGATAGCGATGTCCGACGGACCCTCACCCACACGCACGTCGACGACGATGGTCGTCTCTTTCGTCTGTCGCTCCAACTTGCTCATGCCTCATCCTCGTTGGTTTTCGAGCCCCACCGGTTCACCAGCGCCTCGGTGTCGAGAGCGCCGGTGTAGACGGCCATTCCAAGGACGACGCCGCCGGCTCCCGACCTGTCCAGGAAGTCCAGTTCGTCCGCGGTCGTGATACCCCCTGAGATCCACACGGGATGAGGGCTCGCCTCGATTACCCTCGTACACCCTTCGCGATCGATGCCCTTCAACCGCCCCTCGCGTCCCACGTCCGTTGAAAGGACCCCTGCCAGGGGGAGGTCGGCGAGCTCAGGAAGGTACTCCTCGACCCGCAGGCCCGTGGCTTCCGTCCACCCTTTCCGGAGGATGACGCCGTCACGGGTGTCCAGGGCGATGATCACCGCCCCGGGATGGACAGAAGCCAGTTCGGCGAGCCACTCGGGGTCATCCAACGCCCTGGTCCCGATGATGAGCCGGGCGGCCCCGGCCTCGATCAGGGCCTTGGCCCGGTCGCTCGATCGGATGCCACCGCCGACCTGCACGTCGGCACCGGTCTCCTCGATTATGCGACGGATGATGTCGGCGTTGTCTCCCGATCCGAGGGCGGCGTCCAGATCGACGACGTGCAGGGTGGGAAAGCCTTGATCTCGCCATCCTCGGGCCACGGCCACGGGGTCGGGAAGCGAGACGCGCTCGTCTTCGGGGCGGCCGCCAACGAGTTGGACGCACCTTCCGCCCCTGAGGTCGACGGCGGGGGCGACGATCATCGTCGGGTCCCCGGCCGGGCCGAGGTGGCGATTCGCGTGGCCTCACGCACGAAGTTGCCGATGATCCGGCGACCCTGGTGCGAGCTCTTCTCGGGGTGGAACTGGACACCCCAGGCGTTCGTTCGCCGGACACCGGCGGCGAAGGTGCCAGCCCCGTACGTCGACCGGGCGATGATCGGTCCGTCGTCATCGGGGGCGCACACATACGAGTTGGCGTAGTAGGCGACGAGGCCGTCGATGCCATCGAAGAGCGGGTCGTCTTCGGTCTCGACGTCGTTCCACCCCATGTGGGGCACGACATCGGCCTCGACGTGCAGTACCTCGCCCGCGACCAAGCCGATGCCATGTCCATCGGACTCGTCGGAGCGATCGAAGAAGAGTTGCATTCCCAGACAGATGCCCAAGCAGGGAAGTCCCTCCTCGAGTGCGGTCCGGATGGGTCCGCGGTCGTCGGGCAGTGCTGCGGCCGCCTGACCGAAAGCTCCCACACCGGGGAGGACGAGGGCATCGGCCGCCAGGGCCTCGCTCCAGTCTGAGGTCACGGTCACCGAGGCGCCGGCGGCGTCCAGCGCCTTGGCCAGGGAGTGGAGGTTGCCGGCACCGTAGTCGAAGAGGGCCACACGTAACGTGAGGTCCGCGTCTCCACCGTCGTTTCGTGGCCGTTCGGTCATTCCTTCCCCCCCTTTGGCAACGCCAGTTCCGGAAACGTGCCGTCCAGGGCCGAAAGGAAGTCCTCCATGAGGTCCCAGGGAGCCACTGTAATGCGAAGGCCTTCGCTCAGGCCCGGGATACCCGAGAAGGGGCGCACGCCGATGCCGGCATCGCGGAGGCGGAGGGCGTCATCCTTGGCCCGGCCGGTGGGTGCCGGGATGAATACGAAGTTGGCTTTGGACGGAAGGGGCTGGAGGCCTCGACCGGCCAGGGCCGAGTCGAGTCGGCGGCGGTTCTCCAAGCATGCCCCGACCACGCCCGCCATCCACCCTTGGTCGTCGCGAATGGCCGCGGCGGCGGCCTCTGCGGCGAGTCGGGACACTTTGTACGGACCCCGCGACTTGTCGATCTCGGTGACGACGTCACGGCGCGCGACGCCGAAGCCGCACCGAAGACCGGCGAGCCCGTAGGCTTTCGACGTGGTCCGGGCGACGAGGACGCCGGGGTAGTCGGGCGCCCGCCCGATGAAGGTCTCAGCGGCGAAGTCGGCGTACGCCTCATCGATGATGACGAGGGCATCGTGATCCCCCCGGAGGCGGAGCAGCTCCTCGATCCACTCCAGTGGCGCCTGCTCACCGGTGGGGTTGTTGGGGCGGCAGACATAGACGAGGTCGGGATCACCCTCCAGCAGGGTCGACGGATCGTCCAGAGCCACGGGCCACGGCACCCCGAGAGACGCCATCCCGTTCATGAGGGCCAGGGGCTCGACCATGGAGAAGGTCGGAGCCGCGTACCGCACTGTTGCGCCCGGCCCGTAGACGGCTCGATACGCCGAGTCGAGGACGTCGTCGGATCCTGCACCTGTGGTGACGCATTCCATGTCTACGTCGAAGCGCCGGGCGACCGCGGCCCTCAGGGTGTCGGCGTACAGTTCGGGATAGCGAGCGAGATCGTCGGTGTCGGCGGAACGGATCCGCTCCAGCGCCGCCGGATGCGTTCCCCAGAGGTTCGTGTTGTCGCTGAGATCCACTCGCACGGGGGCGCGTTGCGGGTCGTACCGTTCCAGTCCGGCGTAGTCGTGGCGAGGAAGGGGACTCATGGTCGACTCCGGGCGCGGGCCGCGTCGGCGTGACCCGGGAGTCCCTCGGCGTCTGCGAGGACCTCCACGTCGGGCGCCAGGCTGCGTGCCCCCTCTTCGGTGATCTCCTGAATGGTGAAGGAGCGGATGAAGTGGGTGGTGGAGAGACCCGAGAAGCTTCTGGCTCGGCCCGCCGTCGGCAGCACGTGGTTGGCTCCCGTCATGTAGTCCCCGAACGCCACCGATGCCCAGGGGCCGACGAAAGTCGTGCCCGAGTTGCGGAGCGCCCGGGCGTGGGACGCCGCATCGGCGGTCATGATGGAGAGGTGCTCAGGGGCGTACCGATCAGTGAAGGCCAGGGCCTGCTCCATGGACTCGGCGATCAGGAAGCCGCCCTCATCGGCCAGGGCTCGCCGAGCGATGAGTCCCCTGGGGGCGTCTTCCAGGAGTTCGACGAGGGCCTGCTCGGTCTTGTTCGCCACGTCCCGGGACGTGCTCACCAGAACGCACGAGGCATCGGGGTCGTGCTCGGCCTGGGCTAGGAGCTCGTGGGCAGCCAGGCGAGGGTCCCCCGTCTCGTCGACGAGGACCAGGACCTCCGAGGGGCCCGCCGGGGAGTCGATGACCACCGTGCCGGCCACTTGGCGTTTGGCCTCGGTGACCCAGCGATTTCCAGGGCCGACGATGGCGTCCACGGTGGGCACCGACGACGTGCCGAAGGCCAGCGCCGCCACGGCTCCCGCGCCTCCCAGGGCGAAGAGCCGGTCCGCGCCCGCGATGGCGCAGGCCGCGAGGACCTCGGCAGGGGGACTCCCGTCCGGTCCCGGAGGAGAGCAGACCATCACCTCGTCGACACCGGCGGTCCTCGCCGGCACGACCCCCATGAGGACCGAGCTCGGGTAGGCGGCGGTGCCGCCAGGGGCGTAGACACCCACCCGCGCCAGCGGCGCCCAGGTGCGGGTGATGCGAACCCCGGGCTCTACCTCCACGGTGATGTCGTCGGGCAGCTGCGCAGCGTGGAAGGTCTCGATGTTCCAGGCGGCTCGCTCCAGGCCTCGACGGACCGGAGCGTCGAGGCCGTCCACCGCCTTGCGCCAGGCTTCACGCGGTACCTCCAGGGATTCGAGCTCGACGCCGTCGAATCGGCTGGCCATCTCGAAGAGCGCGTCGTCGCCCCGGAGACGCACGTCGGCGATGAGCGCTGCCACTGCCTCGCCTACCCCTTCGGCTTCCATGGGCTGACGGTCCAGGAGCGGGCTCAACTCGGCGTCGCTGAGCGTAGACAGGTGTCCTCGCACCCTCACGTCCAGGCGGCTCATGGCATGAGTCGCTCGATACGGGTTACAAGAATGCCCTCGGCGCCGAGCTCCTTGAGGCGAGCGATGGTCTGGTAGACCTGGTCGGCGTCCACCACGGCGTGGGCTGCCACCCAGCTTCCCGAGTCCAACACCTCGACGATGGTCGGCCCCGAGAGGCCGGGGATGACCTCACGCACCTCCTCCAATCGGTTTCTCGGGACGTTGGCCATGAGATATCGCTTGGCCCGTGCCCGAAGGACCGATTCCAGCGCCGTGGAGAGGTCGTCGATTGCCTTTCGCAGGCCCGCGTCGCCCATGGCCGCTCGGCTGGCGACGAGACGCGCGCTGGAGTGGAGGAGGGTCTCGACTTCGCGGAGACCATTTACCCGGAGTGTGGACCCCGTGGATACGAGGTCCACGATGACGTCGGCGACACCCAGGTGAGGGGCGATCTCCGCGGCGCCGCTCACGCCCGCGATCTCGATGGGAATCCCCAGAGACTCGAAGTGCCGGCGGGCGATTCGGGGGAAGGAGGTAGCTACGCGGGCGCCTGGAGGCAGGTCCGCAGCTGCTTGGATGGAGCTCTCGTCTCGTACCGCCAGCGCGAGACGACATCGCCCGAAGCCCAGGTCCAGCACCTCTTCGATTTCCTTGCCGCTCTCCGCCACGAGGTCCGCTCCGGTGACCCCCAGCTCCGCTGCGCCGTCCGCCAGGTACTCGGGGATGTCTGCGGCCCGGACGAAGATGGCCTGAAAGTCGTCGCCGAGAGAGGCCATCAGAGCCCGGTCGGCTCGAAACTCCGGTTTCAGTCCGGCCTCCTCGAAAAGGTCCAGGGCGCGCTCGGAGAGTCGCCCCTTGTTGGGGAGTGCGACCCTGATCCGGCGATCCTGGCCCGGCCTGGCGTCGTTGGCTTCGCTGCTCATCGTCGTGTTCCCGGTAAAAAAAATCGCGCCCCGTCTTCTGACGGGCCGCGAGAGAATGCTTGCTTCGGATCCGAGTCCTAGGCGCGCACCAGCCCCTCGCCGCCCGAATGGGCCGCGTGATGATGGTGGTGGCGGTGGTGAATCGGATTCGTCATGGACGCGAAAGCTCGACCCGGCTTCCGGGAGCGTCAACCCCGGGGTGTGATGCCGTCCCATGGACGTCCGCTTTATCATCATCATTCCCGGAGACCCGTAGCTACGGTCGACCGGGACCAAGCCACCCCCTACGCTCGACGAGGTTTCGGCACCAGCCGAACATGGACGAACCCATCCGCATTCGCGGCGCGCGCCAGCACAACCTGAAGGGGATCGACCTCGACCTCCCCAGGCGAAGCCTCACGGTGATCACGGGACCGTCGGGGTCGGGCAAGAGTTCCCTCGCCCTCGACACGCTCTTCGCCGAAGGACAGCGGCGATACGTCGAGTCCTTGTCCACCTACGCGAAGCAGTTTCTCGAGCGCATGGAGAAGCCCGATGTCGACTCGGTCGAGGGTATCTCGCCGGCCGTAGCCATCGAGCAGAAGAACCCTACGAAGTCGAGCCGTTCGACCGTTGGGACGGCGACGGAGGTGTACGACTACATGCGACTCCTCTGGTCACGGGTGGGTCGCACCCACTGCCCGGAATGCGACCGGTGGGTTCGCCCCGATACGGTGAGCAGTGCGGTCGACCGGGTGAACGAGCTGCCCGACGACACGAGGATCCAGGTCGCCTTCCCCCTCCCGAGAAGCGAGGAGATCAAGCACGAGCTGGTGGTCGCCAACCTCAGGGCCATGGGCTTCGTCCGTGTCCTGGTGGACGGAGCTCAGGTCGACCTGTCCGGCCCGGAAGCGGAGACGCCGGAGGGACTCAACCGGGACGTCACCGCCTCCGACGAAATTCTCGTGGTCGTGGACCGCCTCAAGGTCGACGACGAGGCGTCGGATCGACTCGCCGACTCGTTGGGGACATGCTTTGTCGAGGGCGATGGCGAGGCCGTGGTCCTGGTGGCGGACGACGTGGGGGGCGAGCCCGACCGCCTCCTCTTCACCGAGCACTTCCGGTGCCCGGATCACCCCGATGTGGAGTTCATGGAGCCGTCGCCCCAACTCTTCTCGTTCAACAACCCATACGGCACGTGCCCAAGGTGTACGGGCTTCGGGGCCACACTCGACTACGACGAAGAGCTCATCGTCCCGGTGTCCGACCGCTCCCTCCGGCAGGGGGCCATCGATCCCTGGACGAAGCCCCGATACAAGAAAGAGCGTCGCAAGCTCCTTGAGTTCGCCCGCGATCGAGGGATCTCCACCGATGCCCCGTGGCGTGAGCTCCCGGACGAGTTCAGGGAAGCGGTCCTGCGGGGGACGAAGGGGTTCAAGGGCATCATCCCCTTCCTCGTGTCGCGAGAAAGGAAGCGGTACAAGGCGTACATCCGTGTCTTCCTGCGCCAGTACCAGAGTCCCAATACCTGCAAGGAATGTGGTGGCGCGCGGATCCGTTCCCAGGGGCTCTACGTCCGCGTGGGAGACCGGACCATCGCCTGGGTGGGCGAGTTGCCACTCGAAACGCTCTCGGTCTGGCTCGACGAGCTCGAGTTGAGTCCCATGGAGGAGCAGATCGCCGAGACCATCGTTCGGGAGTTGAGGGCTCGGGTGAGCTTTCTCGTCGATGTGGGACTGGGCTACCTGTCGCTGAGCCGTCAGATGCGCACGTTGTCCGGGGGAGAAGCGCAGAGGATCAATCTGGCCAACTCGTTGGGATCGGCGCTTGTCGACACCCTCTACGTCCTCGACGAGCCCACCGTCGGACTCCACCCCCGGGACACGGGTGCACTCCTGGACCTCCTCCAGCGGCTGCGTGCTTCGGGCAACACCGTTGTCGTGGTGGAGCACGACACCCAGGCCATCCGGGTCTCCGACCATGTTGTGGAGCTCGGGCCGGCCTCGGGGGAGCAGGGCGGGGAAGTCGTCTTCGAAGGCCCGCCGGGGAAGTTGGGCGAGCAGGACACGGCCACGGGACGGTACCTGTCGGGGGCTTCAGCCATCGAGGCCTCGGACCGGCCCCGACCCCTCGACGGTCCCGTCCTCGCGCTTCGGGGCGCGCGCCAACACAACCTTCGAGGGGTGGACATCGAGGTACCGCTAGGGGCGATGACGGTGGTCACTGGCGTCTCGGGGTCGGGGAAGTCGACGCTGATCCACGACGTGTTGTACCGGGCCGCCGAGCAGGAGCTGGGCTCGGGAGAGACCAGCGCCAAGGAGTACCTGGGGGAGACGGTAGGCGAGTACGATGCCCTGGAGGGCGTCACACATCTCGCGGAGGTGGTCCTCGTCGACCAGTCACCGATCGGACGAACGCCAAGGTCGAACCCGGTGACCTACATCAAGGCCTGGGGCGAGGTGCGGAAACTCTTCGCTCAGACGCCCATCTCCCGTGAGCGGGGCTACAAGCCAGGCCACTTCAGCTTCAACGTGAAGGGTGGGCGCTGCGAGGAGTGCAGCGGCGCAGGGGCCGTCGAGGTGGAGATGATCTTCATGGCCGACGTGTACGTACCCTGTGACGCGTGCGGCGGGAGCCGATACAGGCGCGAGATCCTCGACGTGAAGGTCCGAGGACGTACCATCGCCGAGGTCCTGGATCTCACCGTGGACGAGGCCATCCGCTTCTTCATCCGGGAGCGGAAGCTCGGCAAGACGCTGTGGCAGCTGCAGCAGGTCGGCCTCGGCTATCTCCGCCTGGGCCAGCCGGCGACGACGCTGTCCGGCGGTGAGTCCCAACGTCTCAAGATCGCCCGTGAGCTGGCCAAGGCATCGGGGAAGAAGGGGAGGAAGCTCTACATTCTCGACGAACCCACCACCGGCCTCTCGGGCGAGGATGTCCGCAAGCTGGTGGAGGTTCTAGGCCGCCTTGTCGACGCCGGCAACACCGTCCTGGTCATCGAGCACAACCTGGATGTGATCCGGGTTGCCGACTGGGTCATCGATCTCGGTCCAGGCGCCGGAGCCCGGGGCGGGGAAGTCGTGGGCATGGGGCGCCCTCAAGACATCGCGACCATTCCCGAGAGCCACACGGGGCGCTATCTGGCCGAGGCCTTCCGCGAGATCGAAGCGCGGGTCTGAACGTGTCCGGCGCGAGCTCCACGGCGGAGAGGGGCGACTCGACCCAGTTCGAAGGAGATGGCCCCGTCGTCAGTGTGATCATCCCCGTCCGAAACGGTGCGGCCCACCTCGACGAGGCGTTGGATTCCATGGTGGGCCAGACGCTTCGGGACATCGAGGTCGTGGTCGTGGACGACGGCTCCGTCGACTCCACCCCGGACATCCTCGCGCGCTGGGTCGACCGCGACGCTCGTGTGCGAGCTCTACGGCAGGGCCCGGGAGGCATCGTCCGGGCTCTGGAGCGTGGCCGAGCCCACGCCAGAGGCGAGTTCATTGCCCGCATGGACGCCGACGACATCTCCGAGCCCAGCCGACTTCAGGCACAGGTCGATCTTCTGCGAAGGCGGCCGGAGCTCTCCGGGTGCGGCTGCGGCGTCCGCTACTTCCCCGATGAAATCGTAAGGGATGGCGCCAGGCGTTACGAGCGCTGGATCAACCACCTGGTGGAGCCCGGCGACATCGACGCGGGGATGTTCGTGGAGTGCCCCCTTCCACACCCGACGTTCTTCTTTCGGGCCGAGGCCCTCGACGTCGTCGGGGGATACCGGGAGACCGCCGGCCCGGAGGACTACGAGCTGATTCTCCGCATGTGGTCCCAGGGTCACCGGTTCGGGAAGGTCCCCGACGTCCTACTCCGGTGGCGGGAGGGAGACGAGCGGCTGTCCCGCACCGACGCCCGCTACTCGCCGGAAGCATTCCTGGCAACCAAGGTGCGCTACCTTCACCGGACGCTGCTCCGACCCACGGGCCCATCCGACTCAGGCCTCCGCGCCGTCGTGATCTGGGGCGCCGGGCCGGTGGGCAAGGCTTTTTCCCGGGCGCTCCAGGACGTTGGTGTCGAGGTGGTGGCTTTCGTCGACCTCGACCCGAGGAAGATCGGCCAGCAGATCCACGGAGCGCCGGTGCTCGAGACGCCGGCTGGGTTGACCCTCGGCTCGAGCGACGCGGGGGGGAGGGCCGTCGGCTCCGGCCAGACGAGGGCGCCGCCGCCGCTGCACCTCGCTGCGGTGGGCCAGGAGGGGGCCCGCCGGCGTATTACCAGACTTCTCTCGGAGGCCGGCAAACGCCCGCTGCGGGACTTCATCGCCGTGGCCTGATCGGGCGGTTTCCGACCCCTCGGCCCGGCCTCTGGGCACGCCGGTCCGTCGGGTGTGCTCCAGCCCCTCCCGGAGGCCCCGAAAATCCTTGTGGTTCAAGGCTTTTTGTGCCTTGGTGACAGGTCCCGGCGGGGTTATTTTTGAAGGCCTTGGAGACTACCGCGCGTAGCCTCCTGGAGAATCCCCCGACGTGCCCGAAAAGAGGTCTCGCCAGCGGCGAGGACCCTGACCCCAGGAGTGAGCACTTGCCCGAGGCCGGACACGTCCCCGTGGAGCGTCGCGCACGCCTGCCCCGATCCAAGACAGGAAGCACATCCGTATGAGTGACGAGCTCGAGCTCGGAGGCGGAGAGGGAGGCGGCCAGACCGTCCTCTCGCGTCTGATCGAAGACGAGATGAGGGAATCGTTCATCGACTACTCGATGAGCGTCATCGTCCAGCGAGCCCTCCCCGATGTCCGCGACGGACTGAAGCCCGTCCACCGCCGCATCCTCTACGCCATGAGCGAGGCCGGGCTTAGCCCGGGCAGGGCGTACAAGAAGAGCGCGACCGTCGTCGGTGACGTCCTGGGTAAGTATCACCCTCACGGCGACTCGGCGGTCTACGACTCCATGGTGCGCATGGTGCAGGACTTCTCCCTGCGCTATCCGCTGGTCGACGGGCAGGGAAACTTCGGTTCGGTCGATGGCGATTCGGCTGCGGCCTACCGGTACACCGAGGCCCGCCTCATGGCGCTGGCCACGGAGCTGCTGGCGGACATCGACAAGAACACCGTCAACTACGCCGACAACTTCGACGGCAGTCGTCAGGAGCCCACGGTACTGCCGGCCCGGGTTCCGAACCTGCTCATCAACGGTTCGTCGGGAATCGCCGTTGGGATGGCGACGAACATCCCGCCCCACAACCTCCGGGAGATCGTCCAGGCCACAACCGAGCTGATCGACGACCCGGACCTTCCGCAGGAACGCCTCGAGGAGATCGTCCAGGGTCCCGATTTCCCTACCGGAGGATTCGTCTGCGGACGGGAGGGTATCCGCGACGCGTACCGGACCGGTCGTGGCCGTGTTGTCATGAGGGCGAAGGCCGAGATCGAGCAGATCGACGCCAACAGCGAGCGGATCGTCGTCACCGAGATCCCCTTCATGGTGAACAAGTCGCGCCTCATCGAGCAGATCGCTCAGCTCGTGCGCGACAAGAAGCTCCCGGACATCCGCGACCTCCGCGACGAGTCGGACCGCGACGGCATGCGGATCGTCATCGAGCTGAAGCGGGACTCGGTACCCGAGATCGTGCTGAACAGGCTGTACAAGCACACCCAGATGCAGTCGACCTTCGGGACGATCATGCTGGCGCTGGTGAACGGCGAGCCCAAGGTGATGCCGCTGCGCGAGATGCTGCAGCACTTCATCGACCATCGGCTCGTGGTCATCGTCCGTCGGTCGGAATACGACCTCGAGAAGGCCCTCGACCGAGAGCACATCCTCGAAGGTCTCAAGATCGCCGTCGACAACATCGACGAGGTCATCAAGATCATTCGGGGCTCCAGCGACACCGAGACGGCATCCCAGCAGCTCCAGGAGAGCTTCGACCTCTCCGAGCGGCAGGCGAAGGCCATCCTCGACATGCGCCTGGCCCGTCTCACCGGCCTCGAGATCGAGAAGCTGGAAGAGGAGCTGGAGGAGGTCCGCGCTCAGATCGCCGAACTCCGCCGCATCCTGGGTTCGGAGGAGGTCCGCATGGGCATCCTCAAGGACGAGCTCCAGGAGGTATCCGACAAGTACGGAGACGATCGCCGGACGCAGATCACCCACGCCGTGGGGGCATTCGACGTCGAGGACCTCATCGTCGAGGAGGACATGGTCGTGACCGTGTCCCATCAGGGCTACGTGAAGCGCCTGCCGGTGGATACATACCGGGCTCAGCGACGCGGCGGACGCGGCCTCAGGGGCATGGACACCAAGGACGAGGACTGGGTCGAGCACCTCTACGTGGCGTCGACCCACGACTACCTCATGATCTTCACCCGCCGGGGACAGTGCTACTGGAAGAAGGTCTGGGAGATTCCAGTGGGAAGTCGAATTTCCCGGGGCAAGCCCATCGTCAACCTCCTGAACCTCGAGGCCGACGAGCAGATCGCCGCCGTCGTGCCCGTCCGAGAGTTCAGCGAGGACCGGAATCTCATCTTCGGGACGAAGAACGGGGTGGTGAAGAAGACCCAACTCTCGGCGTACGGCAACGTGCGCACGGTGGGACTGAATGCCATCAACATCGGCGACGACGACGAGCTCATCGAAGTCCGCATCACGTCCGGGGAGGACGAGGTGTTCATGGCCAGCCGCAGCGGGATGGCCATCCGCTTCAAGGAGTCGGACGCCCGTCCCATGGGCCGGGCCACCGCGGGGGTTCGGGGCATCAAGCTCCGGGAAGGAGACGAATGCGTCGGCATGGTGGTCGCACACGAGGGCCAGACGATTCTCGCCGTTTCCGAGAAGGGCATGGGCAAGCGGACCGAGATCGATGAGTACCGGCTGCAGAAGCGAGGCGGTTTCGGCGTCATCAATCTCAAGGTCTCCGAGAAGACCGGCGAGGTGGTTGCCATCCGGGCGGTCTCCGAGGACGAGCAGTTGATGATGATCACCAAGAAGGGTGTGGTGAACCGCCAAAGGGTCGAGGAGATCCGCGTCATCGGGCGGGCGACCCAGGGAGTCCGGCTCATGAACCTCGACAAGGGTGACGAGGTCATGGACGTCGCCAGGGTCATCATCGACGACGAGGACGACGTCGAGTTCGATGGCGAGCTTGCCGCCGGAGCTTCCGACGGCGAGGGTGGAGAAGTCGATGTCGAGGCTGCTTCTGAATCCGAGGCGGACGGGCCAGGGGGCGGTGACGACACCGACGGATCCGACGACTCCGACAGCGAGGAGGAATGACGGCCTTTGAGTGACGTCGTGCAGGGGAAGGGACTGGTTGGGCTCACCGAGATCGAAGCCGCCTCACGCAGGCTTGCGGGCATCGTGGTGCCGACCCCCCTCCTTCCTGCCGATGCTGTTTCGGAGGCGGTGGAGGCCAACGTCCGACTGAAGTGCGAGAGTCTTCAGCGGGCCGGGTCGTTCAAGATCCGTGGTGCGTACAACTTCGTCTCCCAGCTCTCCGATGATCAGGTATCGGAGGGCATTATCACCTACTCGTCAGGCAACCACGCACAGGCCGTCGCCTTGGCGGGTAAACTGCGCGGACTTCGCGTGGTCGTGGTCATGCCCACGGACGCGCCGAAGGTGAAGCGCGACGGGGCCGAGCGCCTCGGCGCCGAGCTCGTCTTCGAAGGCACGACCTCGGTGGAACGGAAAGCACGGGCGGAACGCATCGCAGAAAGGGAGGGACTGGTGATCGTGCCGCCTTTCGATCATCGGCACATCATCGCCGGGCAGGGCACCGTGGGCCTGGAGATCGCCCGGGCCTGGGCCGATGTCGACCTAGTGCTGGCCCCCATCGGCGGAGGGGGATTGGCCAGTGGTGTCGCCGCGGCGGTGAAGCGACTGCTGCCCCACGTCCGGGTGGTCGGTGTCGAGCCCGAGGGAGCCGCCTCCATGCGAAAGGCGCTGGACCACGATGCCCCGACGCTTCTGGAGGAAGTGGACACCATCGCCGACGGCCTCAAGCCGGTCATCGCCGGGGAACTCACTTTCGAACATGCCCGGGAGCTCATGGACGACGTAGTGACCGTCGACGACGACGCGATTCGAAAGGCGACCGGCATGCTCTTCCATCGCCACAAGCTCGTGGTGGAGTACAGCGGCGCCGCCACCACGGCAGCACTCCTCGCTGGTGCCGCGAAGGCAGACGGCGGTCGGGTGGCCGCCATCATCAGCGGTGGCAATCTCGACCCGAGCCTCCTGTCGAGCCTCCCCTGACCGTGCGGCGCCTAATCCTCTTCGACATCGACGGCACCCTCGTCCAGGGAGGTCCGGCGAAGGACGCCTTCGTCTCGGCCATGACCGAGATCTACGGGACGCCAGGACTCCTCGAAGACGTGAGCTTCGCCGGAAAGACCGATCCACAGATCGCTCGCGAGCTTCTCCGTGGAGCTGGCATGCCAGACGCCGACATCGAAGCTGGGTTCGAGCGCCTTTGGGTGAAGTACCTGGTCAAGCTGGAAGCGCTTCTTCCCTCCGATCCGGTTCGCGTGCTGCCGGGCGTAGAGGCCCTTCTCGACGCTCTGGTCGGCTACGGCGATGTCGGAGTCGGACTCCTTACCGGGAACATCGTCGGGGGCGCGCGCCTAAAGCTGAGCTCAGGAGGACTCTGGGATCATTTCACTTTCGGCAGCTACGGCTCGGACCACGAGGAGCGCGACGAGCTTCCGGCGATTGCAGTGGAGCGAGCTCGAAAGCTCTACGGAAACGTGGTGCGTTCCGACCTGGCCGTTGTCGTGGGAGACACACCCCGGGACGTGGCGTGCGGCAAGGCCGGAGGGACCCGTACGGTGGCTGTGGCGACCGGATCGTTCTCGGTCGACGACCTTGCCTCGTCGGGGCCGGACCGCCTGCTGGTCGATCTATCGTCGACGGACGAGGTGGTGACGGCCCTGCTGGAATGAAGGAACGGGATAACGGACGTGAAGGGCGTTCGCTCCCCCTCCACGATGGACATCTCTGTCCCTCGCTTGATCGACCCAAGGCGCCCGAGCATCTTTCGGCGCGTGGCCGACGTAAGAGGTTCGTCGCGGTGATGGGCACCGCGCGTCACATATTCGACCCGGTTCGGGTCGGCAGAGCGGGAGTACAGGGTGTCTAGAAGCGAGAAGCGTCGAGAGGCGCGTGAGGCGGAGAGCGGCAGTTCCAACACTCTTTTCTACGTGCTGGGCGCGGTGGCCGTGATCGGGATCGGCGTGGTCGCATACAACGCGGGCTCCAGTGCCTTCAGTTCGGCGGTGACCGCCCCCATCGAGCTCGACCTCTCCAGCGACGAGGAGTTGGTGACTCTTGCCCAGGGTGTTTCGATGGGTGACCCGTCGGCCCCGGTGACGATTCTCGAGTTCGGCGACTACCAATGCCCGGGATGCGCGGCCTTCGCACTCCAGGCCAAGCCCCCCATCAAGCAGCAGTTCGTGGATACCGGCGAGGCCGAGTTCGTGTTCTACGACTTCCCTCTGATCTCCATCCATCCCAATGCCTTCCTCGCGGCCAGGGCGGCCCGGTGTGCCGGTGATCAGGATGGCTTCTGGGAGTACCACGACCTCCTCTTCCGCAATCAGGTGCGTTGGGCGACGGCCAACATGCCCTCGAGTGCTTTCGAGGACTACGCGGCTCAGACAGGGCTCGACGAAGGGGAGTTCGCGTCGTGCCTGAACAGTGACCGATTCGCCGATGTCGTCACCGCCAACATGGAGCTCGGAAACCGCATGAGCGTGGGTTCGACACCGACGGTCCTGATCAACGCCGGTGGGCAGACCCGCAGCCTGAACAGCTTCGATGCCCAGTCGATTCGTGACGCCATCGACGACATGACCGGCGGCGGCTCCTGACCAGGCCTGGGAAGTAGCCATGGCCAAGAAGAAGGGCGGAACGGTGGAGGTGCGCCTCCTCTTCGTCGATGAGGGGTCGTATCACCACGAGACTGCCAAGATCCCGGCGGCCTCGGTGAAGGCGTACGACCGCCTCATCGATTGTCTCCGCGAGGACGAAGACGTTCTCGCCAAGCTCCACGTCGACGTGGAGCGCCTGGTGTCGGCCTACCTGGTCGAGTAGGTCCCACCCGCGATTGCGGGCAGGGGCCGACTGAGGCCGGGCGCTTAGCCTTCCAGCGCGGCCAGAGCCCGCTCCAGCGTCCACTCCTCCACTACGGGTGGCGGCCAGTCTCCCGCCTCCGCGGCGGACATGAGCCGGGCCGCCTCGGCCTCCGCCTGCTTCGACAGTTCGTCGTCGATGTGGCCTGCCGAACGAGCCTCTGCGAGCTCGTCTTCGTCGAGGAGCCGGGGCGCTCCGTCCTCGGGCCACCATACGTCGAGGAAGAGGGCGGTGGTGTCCCACACCGCGCCCTCCATGATCGGAGGCGTGATGACGTTGGCGTAGAGGCCGGTGTACCGTCCGTCGGCGCGGTGGAAGCGTCCGATG
>JABDLS010000091.1 GCA_013002885.1 Gemmatimonadota bacterium
ACAATCCGCGCGAAGTTCATCGCGCAGCAGCATGTCGGTCAGTACGCGTCATAGTGTCTCCGACTGCACAATCCGAGGAGCGCTCGATGCGTACCAAGGGAACCGTGAAGTGGTTCAACGATCAGAAAGGTTTTGGCTTCATTACGCCGGAGGACGGCAGCAAGGACTGCTTCGTCCATCACTCGGCGATCCAGTCTCAGGGCTTCCGCTCGCTGGATGAAGGCCAGGCCGTAGAGTTCGACGTAGTCGCCGGGCCGAAGGGCCCTGCGGCGGAGAACGTCATACCGGTCTGAATCTAGACCGCTGAAGGATCGAGGCCGGCCCGCTCAGCGGGCCGGCCTCTTTTTTTCGGATCCACGCCTGCGGGCCCCGCCACCTCGAGGTGGCGGCTTCATGTCCGCGGCCTGCTGGGCGGGTCCCGAGGTGGTGAGCCGACCCTCATCCCCTATCTGGCAGGTAGTGCATCGTGTGGAACGAACACCGGCCCTCCGTCGGTGGCGGGATGCTCCGTGATTCGCGTCAGGCCGGAGGTCTCCACATTGAGGAGCCAGATGTCCCAGTTGGATCCTTCGCCAGAACCGAAGGCCAGGAAAGCGCCGTCTCGGGACCACGCCGGGGCGAGATCCATTCCGGGGCGTTCGGTGAGTCGCGTGGTTTCCAGCGTTTGCAGGTCGATGGCAAAGATCTCGGTCTGCTCGCCCACCATGCGATCGAAGGCGAGACGCGATCCATCGGGGGACCATGCCGGGTGGCCGACATAGACTTCGTCGAAGGTCAATCGCCGCTCGATACCGGCCGTCAGGTCGAAGAGGTGAAGGTCCCAACCGGAGCCTAGTCGTTTCGCATACGCGACACTCTCCCCCGACGGAGACCAGGATGGATACCGTTCGATAGCTTCATCCTCCACGATCCGCCGGGTCGACCGCCCTGTGGAGTCGGCGATGACGAGGCGCCCGCCGCCGTCACTCTCGAGGGCGTAGACGACATCACCTGAAGGTGACCATTGGGGTTCCACGAGATCCGTGGAGTCGATGATGAGGACGTGGCTTCCTGCGACGACTTCAACGACGTCGTTCCGGTAGCGATGGTGAATCAGTCGATTCCGGGCCGGGTCGAAGCGCACCGTGCCCTCGGGTTCCGGGCCGCCTACGAGGAGCACGGGCTGGTCGCCGGGTCGCGCGACGCCAAAAACGTCGCCTTCTCCGCTCCGATTCGAAGTGAACACGATCCAACCGTCGGGTTGGTCGCCTCGATCCTCCGCGCGTTGGCCGTCCGCACGCTCCTCATCTCCGAGTCCACACGCTACGAGCAAGAGCGGCAGAAGCAGCGTATGAGCGTTGCTTCGTTGCCTCGAAAAGGCTCGCCCGGGGTCAGCCAATCGGCCAGCTCACATTTAGGGCGATGACCTCGGTTCCCGGGTTGAGGTCATGGTTGAGGAGCTTCCCGTGGGACATGTGGTGGAAGCTCCCGGTGACGCGGGCGCCGGCATAAAAGCGGTAGCCGATCTCGAAGCCCGACCTGAGCGCTCCGCTGCTGCCCAGTTCCTTGCCCTCTTCCCCGGCGATGTACATGGCGGGGCCGGTGTTCACGTTGACGACGAGCCGCTCTGCGAGGTGGAAGTCGTGCGCGATGGACACCCAACCGTAGATGGTACCGTCAGAGTTGCCGGCGACGCCGAACAGCGGCTTGATCCGGTGCCAGGTCAACCCAGGCTGATACTCCACCAGGAAGTCCAGGGCCATGTTCTCCTGGTCCATGGCGTCGAACCGACCGAGACTCGTTTTCAGATATGCCTGGCCGGCGTCGGGCTGGGGCGTGTCGAAGAGGAAGCCCGGCACCACCGCCGCCAGCGCCGCTCCGCCGATGTAGAAGACCGCTGGATCCTGTGCGGTCGCTCCTGACGGTGCCCCCATCCACCCGAGCAACACCGCGGCCATCAGTGCCAGCGCCTGGACGATGCGACGGATGGACCTGTTCTCGGTGATGCGTTTCACGGTTGCGTTCCCGGGCCCGTCATTCTCGATTCGGCCGACCAGACGACCGCGTGGGTACGTTGGTTCCTTCCATGTCGCAATTCAAGCGGAGTCCCATGATCCATCATCGTCGCGGCACAATCGCGAGCGCTCGAACCGCGCGCTCGTCACTCCTCGGTCTGATGCTTCTGGTCGTCGCTTGCGGGTCCGAGGCGGGGACGGATGGGGAAGGGGAGACCTCCGACGGGGAACGATCGGCCTCCGGCGCGGAAGGAATCCCCGAATTGGTCGCTGCCCAGGCGGAGCTCTTCAGCACCCCGGGCGCCCAGACCAACGCGTGGGCCGATGCGGACGGAGACGGCGACCTCGACCTCTTCGTCGGCTTCCGTGGCGCTGCCAATCGCTTGTACCGAAACGACAGGGGCGTCTTCGTCGATGTAGCCGGAGAGGTGGGGCTAGCCGATGAAGCGGAGACCCGTGCGGCGGCATGGGGTGACTACGATCTCGACGGTGACCCGGATCTCTATGTCGGATACGCCGCCGGAGACCGGCCCAACCGTCTCTACCGGAACGACCGCGCCGAGGGCTTCGTGGACGTGGCGATGGAGGTTGGCGTCTCCCGGGGAGGCGTCACCCGCCAGCCGTCGTGGATCGACTTCGACGGTGATGGGGATCTGGACCTGTTCGTGGCGTTCAGGGACGGCCCCAACGCCCTGTTCGTGAACGATGGTGGCGTGTTCGTCGACGAGGCCGAAGACCGCGGAGTGGCCGATCCGCGTCGGAGCGTCGGAGCCGTCTGGTTCGACATGGACGGCGACGCGGACCTCGACCTCTTCGTCGCCAATCAGAACGGAGACGAGGACGGCGTCTTCCGCAACGAGGGCGGACGCTTCCAGGACGTGGCGGCCGCGTGGGGCATGAACCAACCGGGACGCACCGAGGCGCAGGGGAGCGTCGGCGTTTCGGTCTCCGACCATGACAACGACGGCGATCTCGACCTTTTCGTCGCGTCGTACGGACCCGACATCCTCTGGGAGAACCAGGGTGGAGGCCGGTTCGTGGACGTCGCCCCTGGCACGCCCCTGGCCGGAGACCACCACTCGGTGGCTGCCGCGTGGGGCGATGTCGACAATGACGGCTGGGTCGACCTGTACGTGAACACCTTCGTTTCGGGAGAGCCCGAGGCCAGGGACTTCCTCTTCAGGAACGGCGGCGGAGGATCCTTCGAAGACATGACTCCTCCCTCGGTTCTCGAGCGCGGGTCCAGCCACGGCGTGGCGTGGGCGGACTTCGACTTCGATGGGGACATCGACCTGTCCCTCGCCAACAACGACCCTTCGGGGTCGCATCCGCTGTACCTGAACCGCCTGCCAGCGGCGGCCGGGCAGCGCTCACTCCAGGTTGGAATCGTCGACCGGGACGGCCGCTGGAGTCGGGCCGGAGCTACTGTCACCCTTCATCGGGAAGCGGATGGCTACACGTCGTCTCGCCTGATGTCGACCGGGGGCGGTTATGCGTCGCAGGGGATGACCCCGGCGCACTTCGGTCTGCCGCCCGGCGAGGGCACCCTTTCCATCTCCGTTGTCTGGTTCCAGAACGGCGCTGCCCGGAATGCGACCGTCTCGGGTGTTCAACCCGGGCAGTTCCGTGGTCAGTGGCTCATGCTTCAGCTCGGTGTGGACTGATCCGTCGTGGTGCTCTTCTAGCGGCCTGTGGGAAACGCGATGGGAGGTATGACGACCGTCAGCTCAGGACGCCGTGCGGTGACGCCGTCGAGGGTCGTACCTAGGAGACCTCCGGCGATGACCCCGATGGCACCCCCTACGAGGGTCGCCGCCCATCGGCTCGCAGCGTCGTGTTCCCCGATGAGACTCTCGGCCGCCAGCCCGACCAAGGCGCCACCGGCCGCCCCCAGGGCGCTTCCGTAGATGGTCCGTCGCTGCCGGTCTCCGTTTCCGTTCAATGCGAGACCGGCTCCGGAGGCTGCGAAAAAGGCGACGGCAAAGGTGATGGCGGGGCCGGTCTTCGTCGTGTAGCCGCCCTCCATACGCCCCACGGTCGCCATGGTCCCCATGGCGAAGACGAAGCTGGACGCTCCGAGGGTCAAGGCGCACGCGGCCTGACACGGCTCGGTGAATTGAGCTCTGGCCTCTTCTCCCCCGGCGAAAAGGAGCGTCAGTGCGACGCCGACCCACAGCAACGGTCGATGGACGATCATCGGTCGTTCTCCATGAGTGCTTCCGCGCACGTCTCCGCCACGCCTTCCGAGAGAAGGCAGGTGAATACCGGACGAAGCTCGGCTGGGCCACCGGCAGCCTCGCTGACCCAGGCGAAGGTCACCAATCGAGCTTGACCGGGGGTGAAATCTACCCGCATGTACCCGTGGCGTGACGTTGCATAGCGCGTGCCGTCGAGGTTGGCGACCCGGCTGGACTTGGAAGCGGATCCGCTCACGAGTTGGTATACCGGGAGGTCGGAGGCGAAGAGGCGAATCACCTGGAGCGAGTGGTCGTGACCTGTCGCCATGGCCAGAGGACGGGTGCCCGACTCCTGGATGGCCTGACGAATGCGTCGGATCATCGCCGCGTACTGGCCTGAGGCCAGGTCCTGGACACTCAGGCCGCTCTTGATGGCGAGGTAGTAGATGATGGGGACGTTCTCGAAGAGGCTCACGTTGCCGCCGTGAGGCCCTCCGGTGACCAGGGGGTGGTGGGCGACGAGGATCACACGATCGCCGCGAAGTCGCCGAAGCTCGTCGGTCAAGCGCGAATAGAAGAGCTCGGCACCGCCGCATCCTCCCGGTTGGCGCAGGAGCCACTCGGTGTCGATGAAGAGGACGTGAACGTCGTCGCTCACGGTGACCCTTGCTGGACCCGGGCACTCGTCGTTGGGGAGGAAGCCGACGTTCCCGGCGCCCTCGATCTCCCGGATCCATCGCTGCTGGACCTGGATGGCCGTTCGCCCCTCGGGGTCGGGAGCTCCCTTGCCCCAGTCGTGGTTGCCGGGCAGGAAGATGCCTCGCACCGCGGGCGCCGCAGCCACGGCCCGAACCTGTGCGGCGAGAATCGCCAGGTCCTGGGCGCGGAAGTCCACCCGGGCCCCGACGTCGTAGATGTTGTCGCCGAGGAAGACCATGAGCGCCGGCACCTCCGGATGCTCGGCGGCGTGGGCGGCCAGGTCCGCCCGGGCGTGGGCCAGGACGGCCGTTCGACCGGGGCTGTCGAGGCCAGCGTCGCCGATGAGGTAGAGCCTCGCTTCGACGCTCGATATGGAGGGCGGAGGGGTCTCGAGGACACCGTACGCGGCATCCGTGGCGCAGCCCGCGAGAAGGGTCGAAAGAAGTGCGATGGACACGAGGTGATGCAAAAGCGTTCTCCGCGACCTACGATGTTGGCTCTCCACCCGATCGCCGGAGCCGCTGCGATGAGTGATGCGACACTCCCAACCACCGAGGGGACACCGGTCCAACCGATGCGTTGGCCGCCACCGGGGTTGGCGCGCATTCAAGGTGACCTGTGGCTCGTCGCTCGCAAGATCGCCATCGTGGCGAGCATCTTGGTGGTACCCCTGCTCATCGTCCTTAGTGTCCCCCATTCACCCTACGGACTCGGGCCTCTGGGGGAAGCGTGGTGGCTGACCCTCCTCACCACCATCATCGGCGTCGCTCTCTTCACCGATGCCGTGGTATCACTCGTCCGCTTCATCCGGAGGGTGCGTCGCGCTCTGGCCGAAGGCTACACCAAGCACGTCGTGGCGCTGGTCGTTTCCGACCGCGATCGGGACAACGGCTTTCTCCTCCAGGGAGTCCACGCCTTCTCCGTGCTTTCGGCCACCGAACGCCGCACAGTGGGCCGGCTTCGTTTTCTGGCGCCGCTGAGCTATCTGGTGGGCGGTACATGGTTCGTCGGGGGCTTCGGTGTGCTTCTTTTCCTCTCGGCGCGCGGTTGGGTGACCCCTACGGGACTGGGGTTCGGTACAGCAGCACCGGCGGCGTTCATTTGGTTCTTCGGCCTGGTGCTGAGGGCCACCGAAGGCACGCTCGCGTACCGGGCAAAGGAGTCATGGCATCCGGAGGAGTGGGCCGAGGACCTCGCCCGTCATGAGATCGAAGCGTGGCAAGCGGCGAGCGAAGAGCGGGGATTCGTCCAGCCGGGAGCGTCAGTGCGCGGTACGCCGGCGTGGCCCACCCTCGCTCTTGTGGGAGTCCTGGTGGGTGCCTTCGCGGCGGTGATCCCGGCAATGACCCTCGTTCCGGCCTCTTCGGTGGGTGCGGTGTTTTCCTCCATCGGAGGTTGGTCTTACGAAAGGACGCTTCAGCGCGGGGCAGTGGCCGAGGCGTACCGCCCCTACGTTGTGGAGGTCGACTCCTCGATGACGGCGCTGCAGGCAGGGGAGTTGCTGCACTCGTTGGCCAGAGCTGGATACGGCGCACACGACGCTGACCAGTTCCGGGAGCCTACGCGGGTCTATGACGAGCCCTGGATGGTCGAGGCCGCGCCCGAAGGATTCCGGACCGAGGCGCCGCCGTACTGGTCCGACACCATCTGGACCTGGGTCGAGCGGGGCCTGACGCCGGACCAGGCCGCGTTTCTGACAGAGGCGGCGGACCATCCGGCACGGGGGGACTTCTCCCGGCTCGCGGCCGCGTCGGACCTCGACCTGGTAGGGGCATACTACCGGCTGCCGTTCGACGAGAGCGACACATACTTCTCGTTGCCTATCCCGAGGACGGCGGGGATGCGTGCCGCAGCCAACACCCACCTCGCCGAGGCGGCCCTGCATGCGGCGGCGGGTCGACACGAGGAGGCTCAGCAGACGATCCGCGAAGTCATCTCCGTGGGTTTTCTTCTTACTGACGCTGCACCCAGTCTCATTGCCAATCTGGTGGGAGCGATCCTCGTCCAGTCGGGTGGCGATGCACTCGGGAGCGCCATGAGGTTGGCCGGCGATGATCAGGCCGAGGCCTCCCTCGCCGCCAGCGTTCAAGCGGCGGAGCGGGCAGCGGAACGAATGTCGGCAGCGGTCAGCCCGACAACGGGCGGTACCGAGTATCTGCAGCAATTGCCCGAGGTGGCTGAGGACATCCGTGCTCTCCCGGGGCTCCGCTGGGAGGCCGCCCACCTCGTGACGGTGTTCTCACCATGTGCCAACCTGCGACGTGTGGTGTTCGGACCTGACGACGATTACTACGGTTGGATGGACCGGGTCCGCTCTTCCCTGGTGCGCTTCCCGTCCGAGGAGGCTTACTTCGACGTGGCCATGCGAGGGATTGCTCCTCTCGTCGAACCGAGCTTCTTCGCGCGTTTCGTGGTCATGGCCATGGGGAGGGCATCGTCGCAAGGAAGCTGCGCTCAGGTAGCCGCGGCATTGCCCTCCCTCGACTGACGGAGCGACCCCTATGCAGCCCTCGAGGCGAGATGCACTCGTGACGAAAGCGCCGGTAATGAACTCCGCCACGACGTTGGCCTCTGTCGGGATGGGCCTCGTGCTCTTGACCTCGTGTGTCGCTCCACCCGAAGAGCTCGACTACCGAGTAGTCGTCGCGACCTTCCAGCACGAGACGTGCACCTTCTGTCCCGGGGGTGACGTGGAGGCGGAGGACTGGCGAGCGCGACTCGCCGGCGACGAGGTCCTCGAATCGGGAGGGTATGTCCGAGGCTTCGTCGCTCAGTCCGCCGACTACGGCGACATGGAGCTCGTCGGCCTCCGGTCCCCTGCAGGGGTCTTCGGTGGGTCATCTCGAAGCTGGAACTCCAATGCCGCCTTCGAGGGGTTCGTCGAGGACATGATCGAGGATCTCAGGGCCTCCATGCCTGTCGATGGTGTGTATCTCGCTCTCCACGGCGCCATGGCCGTGCGCGGGGTGCCGCGCCCCGAGGCTGAGATCGCCCGGCGGTTCCGTGAGGTGGTTGGACCGGAGGTCCCCATCGCGGGGAGCTTCGACCTCCACGGCAACGAAGACGCCGCGTTTCTTGAACACGCCGATTTCGCGTTCGTGACGAAGCGATATCCGCACTACGACGCTTCGCTCCAGGGTGCCCGGGCGGCACGGGCTCTCCACACGGTGATGTCCGGTCGCTACGAGCCTACGACGGCGACACGCAAGCCGGGCATCATCACCGCCACTGTCGTCCAATGGACCGGTCAGTCCCCTTCCTCGGACATCATGGAGAGAGCCCGCCGTTGGGAGGCTCGGGAGGACGACGCCTTCGTGAGTGTCTTCTACGGGTATCCTTGGTCCGATGTCCCGGACGTGGGAGCGACCGTCCACGTCATGACCAACGGCGATCAAGCGCTGGCCGACGAAATCGCCGACGACATGAACGACTTCATCTGGAGCGTGCGGGAGGAGTTCGCCGGGGGCAGCTATCCGTTGCCCGACGAGGCGGCTCAGATGGTTCTCGAGGCCGTCGATCGCGGCGTTACGCCGGTAGCGGTCGGAGACCATAGCGATCGTCCCGGAGACGCTACCCACATCTTGAAGGCATTCGAGGCGGTCGGCGTGGAGAGGGTGCTCTACGGGGCCATCACCGACGGTGAGCTTCTGGATTCCCTGGCCGGGGCTGGGGCGTCGGCGGGCACTCCCTTCGACGCCGGCGTCGGTGGCTTCACGCCTTCGGGAGGCACTCCGGCGCGCATCCAGGGCGAGCTCACCTACTTCGGAGAATGGCGCGGCTACGACCGGGTGGCCGTCGTCGAGTTCGGTCAGGGGAACGCCGTGATCATCGTTCCGGCGTACACGCAGATCACCGACCCTGAGTCGTTTCGATTCGGACCTCTCGATCCTGGGGACTTCGATGTCTTCGTGGTCAAATCGCGGGTCCACTTCCGTCGGGGCTTCGACGAGACCGGCTTCGCTCCGACCATCGTCGTCGTAGAGGCACCCGGACCCTTCGTCGGGACGACGTTCCTCGACGCGCTCCCCTACGAGAACGTCGACCTGGGGGGGCTCTACCCGTATGGAACACCGCCTGGGCGCTGACACACCCTGGTTCCATCTGGAGCCGCAGGAGGCGCTGGACCTCCTCGACTCGGCTCCCGCTGGCATCGCCGAGCTGGAGGCGCTTCAGCGACGTGAACGGGTCGGCCCGAACCGACTTCCCCGGGGTCGCCCCACGCCCTGGTGGACGATCCTCCTCAATCAGTTCACCGGCGTCGTCGTGCTTCTCCTCGTTGCTGCGGCCCTCGTGTCCGTGGCCATCGGGGAGATGGTCGAAGCCGTCGCCATCGCCGGCGTCCTGGTCATCAACGCGGGAATCGGCTTTGGCGTCGAGCTCAGGGCTCGCCGCGTGATGGGTGCTCTGCTGGCTTTCGAAGCGCCGGTGGCGAGAGTCCGACGCCCCAGTGGTGTCGTGTCCCTCGCGAGCAGCGAGCTCGTTCCGGGCGACGTCATCGAGGTGGAGGAAGGTCACTCGGTACCTGCCGACGCCCGACTCCTGGACTCCAGCGGGCTTCGCGTGGACGAGGCGGCGCTCACCGGGGAGTCGGTTCCGGTGGACAAGACGGTGCACCCCGTGGGCGTGGGGGTCGTGCTGGCCGAAAGGAGTTCCATGGTCCACTCCGGCACGACCGTCGTTGCAGGTCGGGGCGTCGCGGTGGTGACCGGAACCGGAGCCCATACCGAGGTCGGACGAATCGGTTCGCTCCTCGCCGAGGTGGAGGTGGTGGAGACGCCCCTCGAACGCCGCCTCAACCGCCTGGGTCGGCGCCTCGTGGGGCTGACGTTGGTGGTGGCGACTTTCACGGCCCTCCTGGGCATCGTGCGCGGTGCTCCCGTTGGACTGATGGTCGAAACGGGAATCGCCCTGGCCATCGCCGCTGTACCGGAGGGCCTTCCCGCCGTTGCCACCATCGCTCTCGCCATCGGACTCAGGAGGATGGCGCGACGTCACGCACTCGTTCGTCGACTGGCCGCCGTCGAGGCTCTCGGAAGCACGACCGTGGTCTGCACCGACAAGACGGGGACCCTGACCGCGGGACGGATGACGGCGACCCGGGTCGAGGGAGCCGGCCAGAGCATCCGTGTGACCGGGACCGGATACTCCCCCGCGGGCACCTTCCTGGAGGGTGAGACCGAGGTCGATGCGGGGGCGTTCGGCTGGCTCTTGGACCTTCTCCAGACGTGTGCCCTTTCGAACCGGGCCGCCATCCTGGACCAGGGCGAAGGGGTCGCCGGCGACCCGACGGACGCGGCGCTTCTCGTCCTCGCCCAGAAAGGCGGCGTCGACGCAGAGAATCTCGCCCGTAGCTGGCCGCTGGTGGATGAGGTGCCCTTCGACTCCGAGCTTCGCCTCAGCGCATCCATCCATGACCATGAGTCGGGCAGGGTGTCTCATGTCAAAGGAGCACCCGACGCCCTCGTCGCCCGCTCTACGCGGTGGGCCAGTGCAGATGGCGAGGCCCCTCTCGGCCCGGAAATGGCGGAGCGGGTCCGAGCCGACAATCAGGCCATGGCGGCGGACGGACTGCGCGTCATCGGCCTCGCTCGGGGCCCCGATGGCGGTCTCGACGATCTCACCTTCCTCGGCCTTGTGGGCATCCTCGATCCCCCGGCCGAAGGCGTCGCAGAGACCATTGCGACCTTGCGATCGGCGGGTATCGCGACGGTCGTCGTCACCGGGGACCAGCGCCCCACCGCAGAGGCCGTCGCCAAGGAGCTGGGAACCCTCGGTGATCGGCCCGAGTCGCTGGAGGGACAGGAGATCACGTCTGCCAGCGACGAGGAACTGGCCGCCCGAAGCTCACGGGTGGGCGTCTACAGCCGGGTGAGTCCGCGAGACAAGGTGCGGATCGTCTCGGCCCTTCAGAGCCGTGGAGACGTGGTCGCCATGATCGGTGACGGCGTCAACGACGCGGCGGCGCTGAAGAAGGCCGATATCGGCGTCGCGATGGGGCTCCGGGGAACCGACGTGGCAAAGGACGCTTCGGCCATCGTCCTCAGTGATGATCGCTTCCCCACCATCGGCGCGGCGGTGGAAGAGGGAAGGGTGATCTTCGACAACATCCGAAAATTCGTCTTCTACCTCTTCAGTTGTAATCTCGCGGAGGTGGCGACCATCGTTGTGGCAAGCCTCGCTGGGGCTCCGGTACCCTTGCTCCCTCTTCAGATCCTCTGGCTGAATCTGGTGACCGACACCTTCCCGGCTCTCGCCCTGGCCCTGGAGCCTGCGGAGCCGGGCATCATGTCGCGAGGTCCCCTGGGCTCCGAAGCCAACATCCTCTCCAAGCGATTCGTACGGTCCATCGCCTTCTATGCGGGTCTCATCACCGTGGTGACGCTCGTCGCCTTCGGTTGGGGACTCGCTACCGGCGAGACGGAACGCGCCATCACCCTGGCATTCATGACCTTGGCGCTGGCACAGCTATTCCACTTGGGTAACGCCCGTAGCCGGGGAGACGTTCTCGCTCCCACCCGGATCGTGGCCAATCCGGCCGCTGTCGCAGCCGTTCCCCTCGTTGTCGCACTGCAACTGCTAGCCGTCTACTGGCCGCCTCTGGCCGGCCTGTTGGGCACGACACCGCTCGGGGTCGGGGATTGGCTGGGGGTGGCGGCATTGGCGCTGGTCCCTGCCGTGGTCGGTCAGTTTTCAAGGCGAATCAGGCGGAAACGCAGCTGACCATCCGTTCGGATCAATCGGACTCGTTCCAGAGCGTGCCCAGGTGGTGACCCGCCGCGAAGACCACGACGTCCATGGTGGCGTTGGACAGGTTCTCCGGGCCCGCGGCGTCGAAGATCTCCTGGCCGAGCTTACGGCGCTCCAACCACTGCTCCAGACATTCGTATCCGACGGCGAGTCCCAGCGAGTGGGCCCGCGGAATGGAGACGAGTCCAGCGGCCATTCCTGCCGCGAAGTGGACGATGGTCCACGGATCGAGGACGGCCTTGTTCTGATGCTTCTTCTTGGTCGCGACGATTCTCACGTGAGTGCGTAGGTCAGGGTCGGTTCTCGGTGTCCGCACAAAGGTAGATGCGCGGGGCACGCGTCGGGGATCTCCCACGCGGGAATCCTCCATTTCCCGACAGCGGCGCTCGCCTCCGCCTCCGAACTTCGTCTTGGAGTGGTGGTGAAGCCACATCCACCCTCCGGTGGAGTCACAGAGACAGGAGGTGGATCATGGCCGCTGCAAAAGCCGTTCCTCTCAATCAGGATCTGGACAGTCGCTATCAGCGGCTGAAGGACCGATTCTCCTCGATCCTCTGGGGTTCCATGATCCTCGCCACGATCGTTCACTTCGCCGCCTTCGCATACTGGCCGGAGATCCAGGCCGAGGACTTCTCGTTCACGGCCGATGAGCTGACCGCGGTCGAGCTGCCTCCGGAGATCGAGGTGCCGCCGCCTCCCAAAGCCATCGCACGACCGGCAACACCCGTCATCGCCAGCACGGAGGTGAGTGAGGAGATCACCATCGCGCCCACCACCTTCGAGGAGAATCCCGTCTCGGCCCTGCCGCCGCCTCCCGAGGTCACGGAGAAGGAACGAGACCTCTCCGAGCGACCCACCTTCACCCCCTTTACCGTCGCCCCGGACATTCTCAACCGAGACGAGATCATCGAGGCCATGATTCGAGCCTACCCGCCGATTCTGCGCGATGCCGGCATCGGAGGCGTGACGAAGGTCTATTTCTTCATCGACGACAAGGGTGTGGTTCAGGACACGCGCGTGAGCGAGAGCTCCGGGCACCAGGCGCTCGACGAAGCTGCCCTCGAGGTGGCCGGCCTGTATCGCTTCTCGCCGGCATTGAACCGCGACACCCGCGTGCCGGTGTGGGTTTCGTTTCCAGTGGAGTTCAGGGTGGCTCGCCGATGACGTGACGGCAGGTTGCCCTGGACCTATGTTGGCGCTTCGCAGGAATGACGATCTGTTGGACTGACGACTCGCACATCCCGGAGCACCTCGTGATCTCGAAGCGCAACCTCCTCCTCTCCTTCGCCACATTCGCCGTCGCCTTCGTGGGCGCCGTCGACGTGACCGCTCAGAACCCCGCCGACCGATTCGGCGAGTGGAAGATGGACTCGGACAACCCACCGCCGTCCGTAAACATCATGACCTACGAGCCCTGGGACGACGGGGGCATGAGCATCACGGTGGCGTCCACCAACACCCGCGGTCAGGACTCGGAGTGGGGTTACAACACCATGTTCGACGGCGAATTCCGTCCGGTCTGGGGTCAGGAGGGAGCGCAGACGGCCGTGGAGTTCGTGGACGAGCGTACGACCCGGATCACCAACATGCGAAATGGTCGGGTCACGCAGGTGATCATCAACATCCTGTCCGAGGACGGTGACGTCATCGAGAACGAATACGTTCGCATGGACGAGAACGGGAAGATCACCGGCGTCGGTCACGCGACCTACCGACGGATGAAGTAGGGCGGGCATTCTCGTGCCTGTGCGCGGCCCGATGAAGTGCATCGTCGTGTTGCTGTTGCGGGCGTCGCACCCCCGAGGGGCGGCGCCCGCCTGGCGGTCCGGCTGCTTCCGTTTGGGTACGACGATCCTCGTCGCCTTCGTTCTTGCCGCGCTGACCCTCTCGCCAACAGGAGCGCATGCCCAGCGAGTTGGCCTCGGCGACGCCGACATCGAGGCACTCGCATCGTGGCTGGGACCGGACGTCGTCACCGGCTACGAAACCCGCCTCACGCCGCGCCTGGCCGAAGCGATGCCGGGTTGGCGTGCCGACCGGTGGGGCAACCTGGTGAGGGTGATTGGAGGCGGCGCACCCAGGCGCATCCTCGCGTGCGCCCTCGACCGCCCGGCCCTCTCCGCGAGCCAGATTACCGACGACGGCTACCTCAGAGTGCACCGTATCGGGCGTGGGTCGCGGCATCCCCTTTGGGATCAGGCCTTCGAGGCCCAACAGGTTCGGATCCTGACGCCGTCGGGTCCGGTGGCGGGTGTGGTGGCGAGGAGCAACGGTCACTTCGCCCAGCAACACCGGGACGAGACCGACGTTGTCTCGGCAGACGACCTTTGGGTGGACGTGGGAGCCTCCTCACGCGCCGAGGTACGGGCCCTTGGTATCGGCCTCCTCGACCCTGTGGTCAGGCATCTGCCGCCTTGGACACTCGACGGAGCGGTAGCCGGGCCAGGGGCGGGGGGCCGAGCCGGCTGCGCGGTGGTGGCCGCCTTGGCGCAGGCTGCCGACGACGGTGCCGCCGGTGTCGGAGAGACCCACTTCGTGCTGAGCGCCCAGGAGGGGTTCGGGTGGGTGGGGCTTTCATCCTACGTCGCCCGCAACGGAGAGTTCGATGGGCTCGCGATTGTCTCACCCGGCGCGATCTCACGGGTGGACGCGGATCGGCCGGCCGGGGATTTCGGTCGACTCGAGCCGATTCTCGAGGGGGCGGGGCTCGAAGCGGCGACCTGGCTTGCTCCGGCCGTGAGGAGTCCGGGGGCCCACATGGAGGTGCTCGCGAACGGTGAGGCTGTGTGGCTGCTCAGAGCCGCGGCAGCCGCCGCCGACGTCGAGGTTGGACCCGACCTCGAGTGGGTGGGCGCGCCGACACCTGCCCCCCTCAGGGACAGCCACTTCGACCCCACGTTGGGCCCCGTCGCAGACGTTCTCACCGATCTCGTCGAACTCTACGGAGTGCCGGGGCACGAGTGGTCTGTGCGCCGCTACGTCCTCGACAACCTTCCGGACTGGGCCAAGGAACGAGCCGTCGTCGACGATATCGGCAACGTCTGGGTCGCCGCAGGACCGGATCGCGACTCCACGGTGTTCATGGCCCACCTGGACGAGGTCGGCTACGAAGTGCAGTCCATCGCGCAGGACGGGACGGTCACCCTCGACCGGCTCGGCGGGGCGGTGTCGTCGGCATGGGAAGGACAGACGGCCCTGCTTCACTTCGATCCGCCGGGAGCCCCCAGCACGGCTCGCGCCGACGGCCGGGACGCATCTCCGGCGTGGAAGGAGCATTCGCTGCAGGCTACCCGGCCGCGGGAGCCCCTTCGTGGTGTGTTCCTCACCCGTGACGTGGCGGAGCAGAAGAACCCACCGCCGGAGCGGGCTTGGTTCGGGTTGGACCGTTCCGAGCTGGAGGCTCTGGGAGTGCAAGCCGGCATGCAGGTCACCAGCAACAAGGAGGGCCTGCGAATGGGGCACAGCCGGTTCGTCGCCAGAGCTCTGGATGACCGGGCGGGGACGACGGCTCTGCTCACGGCCATTCAGGCGCTCGATCCCGACGAGCTGACGTCGAAGGTCATCTTTGCGTGGTCGGTCCACGAGGAAGGAGGGCTGGTGGGAGCCGGAGCCATGGCTCGTCGCTTCGGTGCCTCCGCGCGACGGATCTACTCGGTGGACACCTTCGTATCGTCGGACACGCCTCTCGAGTCACCCCACTTCGCTCATGCGCCGCTGGGTGCGGGCCCGGTGCTCCGCGCCACGGAGAACTCCGGCGTGTCACCCGATGGAGAACGCGCCCGGGTCTTCCGAGCAGCTTCGACCGCGGGCATCCCGCTGCAGATGGGGCTCACCCAGGGTGGAACCGATGGGACCACGTTCACCTTCTGGGGCGCACCCAACCAAGGGCTCTCCTGGCCCGGTCGCTACAGCCACTCGCCCGGTGAGGTGCTGGACCTCCGCGACCTCCTCCGCCTTCGCGATCTGATCCTGGCCGTGGCGACCCTCGACTCGCCCTGACACGTTGACTCGCCCCACGCGCTGATCCGACATGCCACGCTCGCCCCGAACTGACAGCCGAGCTCACACCCACCGCCGGACCCTCGACATGAAACGCACTGCTTTCTTGCTGGCCGCCCTCGCGCTTCTCTCTTCGGCAGTCTTCGCTCCGGCCATCGCTGCCCAGCAGGAGGACAACTACGACTACTGGCGCCCCCAGCGCGACATGATCCGCCACGGCCAGCAGGCGATCCTAATGTGCAACGGCCTGTTCTCCGGGGACCGCTCGCTGGAGCAGGTCTTCGACCAGGAGTTGGCATTCCTCCGTCAGCCGGTGGGTACCCCCGACGGGGGCGACTACGTCGTCGACTGGGAGCGGAGGGCCGTCGCCATCGGCGCGCCTGGGGGCACGCCGACCATGCGGGCGGCGTTCCGGGAAGGACTCGGCTGCATCATCCTGGCGCCGGATCAGACCTTCGAGGACATCGCCGACTTACCAGAGCTCCGCCTCCCGCCGCCTCCAGGCGACCCGGCGACCATCCCATGGCCCGATGGGGATCTGGTGGACGAGACCCGGCCGCCCGGGGGCGTAGATGCCAACGCCCTGCAGGCGGCGTCGGACTGGGCTTTCGACCGTGAGTCGCCGGAGCAGGTGACGCTGAGCCTCATGGTCGTCCACGGCGGCAAGATCATCCACGAGCGCTACGCTCCAGGCGTGGATATGGACACGAAGACGCGCACCTGGTCCACGGCCAAAAGCATCGCTGTGACGCTCATCGGCATGCTCGTCGCCGAAGGTCGGATGGAGCTCGACGAGCCCCTCGGACTCGACTGGCTGCCCCGCGCCCGGTCTCCGGAAACCGACCCCCGCGACGAGATTACCCTGCGGCACGTACTGAACATGTCCAGCGGCCTGGAGACGGTGGACAACCGAGGTCTGGAGTACGCCACGGGCTCGGGCCTCGCCTACTGGGCGGGGGCCAGCTCGGTGAACGGCGCCTTGAGCCGTGCTCTGTTCAGGGAGCCTGGCACCTTCTGGGACTACGAAAACTACGACACGCTCCTGGGGGTCCTGGCCATGAAGCGGGCCCTGGGTGACGATCAGACGTACCTGGAGTTCCCGCGCCGCGCGCTCTTCGACAAGATCGGTATGCGCAACACACTTCCCAGCACCGACCGGTTCGGCGACTTCATCCTCAGCAGCCAGGTCTATACGAATGCACGGGATCTGGCCCGGTTCGGCCTGCTCTACCTGAACGGAGGCATCTGGAACGGCGAGCGCCTCGTTTCCGAGGAGTGGATCGAGTTCGTGCGCACCCCGGCCCCCTCGACGGCTGACATCGGCAACCAGTACGGGGGACAGTGGTGGCTCGTCCCGGATGGTCGCGACGACGTCCCGTCCGACGCTTACTCGACGGCGGGAAACCGTGGCCAATACGTCCTGGTCGTACCCTCCCACGATCTCGTCATCGTGCGCCGAGGGCTGGACTACGGACGCCAGGGCTTCGACCGATGGGATCTCACTCGCGAAGTCTTGAAAGCATTCGGAAGAGTGAGCGATGCCGAGGGCTCCTGAGGGGTTCGGAACAGCGAGCGATGGCGAGGGGGAGTAGCTCCCGAGCTCATCGCCGGTACGAACCCGACGTCGGTGGGGGGGTAATGCGGCCTGAACGTGCGTAGATTCAGGAGTACCTGGAGCCCTCCCAGCTCAACGTCTCGGGATTGATGTTCAAGACCGGATACATTCTGAACCCACGCCAGGACCTGGTGTGGTTTCTCCTTCTGCCGTTCTTCGCGGTGGCCATGGCCTTGGGATTTCAGGCGTGGCTCCCCTACGTGGCGGTAGCATCGATCAACTTGTGGATCACCATCCCGCACCACTACGCGGGATGGGTACGCTCCTATGGAATGCCCGACGTGTGGGAGCGCTTCAAGGACCGGCTGATCGCAGGTCCCATCGCCATCGTGGCGTTTACCGTCCTGGGCCTGCAATACGCGCCCATTACGCTCCTGCTTCTGGTGACCGCGTGGGACCACCAGCACAGCGTCATGCAGCAGCACGGTTTGGCGCGGATCTACGATTTCAAGGCGAAAGCGGGTCTCAAGAACACCCGACGAGTGGATCTGGGACTCCACTGCGTGTTGTACGCGTACATGTTCTTGAACGCTCCGATGTTCCGGTTCCTGTGGATCCGTGAGCTCCACCGAATGCAGGTCCCTCTGTCGGTGGACTTCATCAATGGCGTCCTGGTCTTCAGCCAGGTCGTCCTGGTCGGCTACCTCATCTTCTACGGGTACCACCTCTGGCGCACCGTCCAGGAGGGCGGGGTCATCAACCCGGTGAAGTACGCTTTCATCGGCGCGAGCTACTTCCTCTGGTACTTCGTCTCCTGGCACACCAACTCCATCCTCCTCTACGCCGTTGCCCACCGGCTCATGCACGGGGTCCAGTACATCGTCATGGTGTACGCCTTCATGCGGAAGTCCAAGGAGAAGGGGACGTTCCGGGAGGGCCTCTGGAGCAAGATGACGGGAACAGGCAACCTTCGCTGGTTCCTTTTGGGCGGCGTGGCCTACGCCGTTCTCTTCCAGCTCATCATCAACCGTCCGCTGGACGAGTTCGGCTTCGGGGTGGTGAACTTCGCTCCGTACCCGGCCATTCCCGAGTTCGGAATTCCGGCGCTCGACTACACGGCCGGCTACGCTCTATTCTCACAGATGATGATCTACACGTACGGGCTCATGCATTACTACCTCGACTCCTTCATCTGGAAGGTGTCGGACAAGCAGACCCAGAAGGGCTTGT
Source organism: Gemmatimonadota bacterium (assembly GCA_013002885.1). Taxonomy (GTDB): domain Bacteria; phylum Gemmatimonadota; class Gemmatimonadetes; order Longimicrobiales; family Gaopeijiaceae; genus UBA2589. Next base: position 18,402 of record JABDLS010000091.1, read on the forward strand.
AGTTCGAGCCGCCCGGGGGAGTCGTAAACCGTGGCGTTGGCACCCGACAATTCACCCTGGTACCGCAGATTCCGGATGCTCCTTGGGATCTACCTCCTCGCCATGGCGTTCGGTGTGAGGGAGTACTATCTGGCGAAGCAGGGAGCCATCGTCGATCCGGAGACGGCCGAGTGGTCCCGGATGGCGGAGGTCATTTCCCAGATCAATCCCGCCGACGCGGACACCGAATACCTCGAGGCCATGGAGGCTCTCAAGAACGGCGACTCCGACGCCTTCGTCCAGCATATGGAGACGGCGCTCGACAAAAACGTGAAGCACAACGACGTTCTGCTCAGGACATACGCGCAGCATCTCTTCACCACCAACGCCGACTACCGGGTGGTGAACAGCGCACTCCAGCGGTGGCGTCTCAACCACCCGTTCAACAACGAGCCTTTCGAGATCCCGCTGGGCTCAGGGCCCACGACTCCCGAGGGGGAACGCGCTCTTCGGAGGGAGCTCGACGCCGTCGACTGGGTGCTCAACTACGAGTTCCAGCCGTCCGACCAGGCCAACCGTGGTTGGCGGGTACTGCTGTACATCCGTCCGGCAACGAACATCGACATCAGAGACGCGGTGGCTGCCGTCTCGATCCTGGCGTTGCCGCCGGAGATGCGGGGGGACTTCAGGGTCACTTGCCTCAACCTGGAGGACTGTAGGCGGGTCCCCCGATGAGCGACGGCTACATCCCTTCGACGAGCTCCGTCGGGAGCGCCATCGGTTCCATCAGCTTGTAGATGGGGGCCAATGGAAGTCCGTCATCGCCGCCATCCCCCGGACGGGGCACCCACGCGTCCATCCGGTTCCAATAGACGACGTTGTCCTCCGTTTCGACCTCGAGCATGTGGGCCACCAGGCGACCGAGGGCCTGAGCCGTCGGGACGACGTAGGTCCCTGTAGGGAACTCGCGGCTCCGTGACACCACCTCGCCCACCTCGATACGGGTGACGGCGGCATGGTTGTACTGGCGCTGGTGCGTGACGTCCGCGACGGTGTACGCCTGGATCTCGAGGGTCACAGGTTCGAGCAGGCGCTGCACGGTGATGCCGTGGAGACGGAGCAGCTCGATGGCGTCTTCTGCGTCACGAGGTAACAGGTACGCCCATGGCCGGTCCCGAAGGCGAGTCGCCACCGGCTTCTTCATGAGCCGGGCTCCCTCGACCTGGATGGTGTCCAGCCCCCCACCCGACCGTTCCTGCACGATCTCGTACGAAGCCGGATCGTCCTCGGCCTCATACGTCATTTCGACAGCCACCTGGCCCGACGGGGCCGAACCCATTGCAATGGTCTCGGATCTGGCGTCGGCAACCGTGCTCATGAGGTGGTCGGCGTTCCGCGCCGCCCAGTCGACGACGGCCAGGTAACCCAGATAACCCGCGCGGGCACCCACCTCCAATTCCTGGCTAGGAGCCTCGAACAGGATGCCGACGCTGTTTACCATACCGCCGTAGTTACGGCCGATGCGCACCTGTGAGCCGCCGGTCCGCCACTCTTCTTCGTCACCCCTCTGGTAGAACCAGGACTTCATGCCCTCCCCGGCCAAGCGAGCGTCGATGGCGGGGAAGATCTCGTCGTCACAGATGTCGGTGAGCTCGATAGCCGAATCGTAGTGGCTCGTGCACTGGTAGTTGAGGTTGTAGGGGCGTGAGCCACCGTTGTGTCCGTCGATGAAGAGGTGGGGGCGCCACTCTCCGATGACGCGTTGGACGTAGTTGCGGATGGAGGGGTGCTCGAGCTTCACGTAGTCGCGATTCAGGTCGATGCCCCATGCGTTGCCTCTCTGACCCCGCTCCGAGGCTTCGAAGCCGTCGGGGTTGATCTGAGGTGCCACGACAATGGTCACGTCGTCGAGGAGAGCGTTGGCCTCGGTTCCCGGTGTGGCCAGATCGCGCATGAGGATCAGAAGCCCCTCCCGAAAAGTCCGCTCGCCTCCGTGGACATTAGCCGCCAGGACGAGGATGGGGCGCCCCAGTGCCATTGCCTCCCAGGGCTCGCTGAGCATGGGGCTGCTGAAGATGGCGTACGCCAGGTCGCGCCCCTGCCGTGTCTGCCCGTAGCTCCCCAGGTACATCTCCTGGCTGGCGCTGCTGAGGGCACGCAGATAGTCCCACATCTCCAGATGCCGGGTGTGGGCCGAGAATCCGTTGAGCTCGGCCGCCGTCCGTGGGAAGCCCCCTTCCACCGGGCCCCACGAAATCGCGTCCGACGAGATCTGGGCCGACGCCGGCGTGAAGGCGAGAAGTGCGGCGAAGGTGGCGGCACTGAAGGATCGAGCGAGAAGGCGCATCGTGACTCCGTAGATCGTGATTGGTCGATCGGCACTGACTACACAGCCGGCCCGCGCTGGATCCGCCCCCTGGTAGCCAGTCGCTAGCGAATGGCCTCGAGGAAGGCGATGGTTCGGGGGATGGAGTTCGACAGGCTCAGCGGGTTGTGGGTGCCGTCCTCGTAGATCCACGCCTCGAAGTCCGGCTCGCTTCGGCCGAGGGCATCCATGGCCGCGATGAGCGCCTCGGCCTGCGAAACATCGACGACGATGTCTGCTGTACCGTGGTGTACCTGCAAGGCCGGAAGTCGGTCGGCGAAGAGGACCGCAGACCGGCGAACCAGCTGGCTTCGAACCTGGGCCATCGTGAGCTCTCCTCGGGCCAGGGGCTGGATGAACGACTCGTCGAGAAAGCCGAGGCCCGGCAGATCTCTCGGCTCACCTCGCAGGGCCTCCTCGGTCACTTCCTGCACGTAGGGGCCGAAGAAGTCGGTGGGGCCGAAGAACTCGATGACCCGGTCGATGCGCGGATCTCGGATGCCCATGAGGAGACCGACGCCGGCCCCGCGGCTGAAGCCGAGCACGACGATCCGGGTCGGGTCGGCGGCGGGCTCCACGTCGAGGGCAGCCTCGACGAGAGAGAGGGCGTCATCCACGTCGCGGTCCCACGGGCTTGCCGGGCCTTCCGAGGTCCAGCTTTCCGAGCCGAACTCCAGGGGCTCGTCTCTGAACGACGGGATCACCCAGACGAACTCCGACGGGATGTCGCCCAGAAAGGGCACGAGGAAGAGGACGTCGTCCACGTCGACGCCGCCATCCCCGCCATGTGCGTAGACAAGGACCGGCGCCGGACCCGTCAGGGTCGTGTCGGCGAGGATGGCTCCGTAGTGTTGAACTCCACCGACCGAGTGGGAGACGACCCTGACGCGGAGGTCCACGCCACTCACCGTGATCACCGTGTCGCGCACTACATCGACATCGACGGCGGCGACTTCCCGGCTGGCCCATTCGGCCTCCACGGCCGCCGTTTCCGACGCGGTAGCCGGTGCGAAGAGGACGTCCAGATCCACACCTCCCACCACGCGGCTGTCGGGTCCCGCAGCATCGCTGCACCCGACGGCGACGAAGGGGGCCACAAGAGCGAGCCATCTCGCTGACGTCACCCTGCACCTTTTCATGTCCGTCCCCCGTGAGCTTCCGAATTCGAAACGCGACGCTGATAGATTCATCGGTTCGCTCGCCCTGGCAAACCCGGGGCGGCCGGCGGTATTCCTTCAGCAGCCTGCAGACAGCCGAGGAGCGGATCGATGGACGGAGCGATCGTCGTGCGTGAGACCGGAGGGCCGCGGGTCCTCGAGTGGAGTACTCTCGAGCCGGGCGAGCCGGGACCTGGCGAGGTTCTGGTCCGCCACACCGCGGTGGGACTCAACTTCATCGACGTGTACCATCGGACGGGTCTTTATCCTCTCGACCTGCCCTTCACGCCCGGTGTCGAAGGGGCGGGCGTCGTCGAGGCCGTCGGCGGTGGGGTCGACGATCTGGAGGTGGGGGCTCGGGTCGCCTACACCAGCAACGGGCCGGTGGGCTCGTACAGGGAAGGACGAGTACTCGACCGGAGTCGACTCGTGAGGTTGCCTGACGGGATCTCCGACGAGACGGCGGCGGCGGTCATGGTGAAGGGCGCCACCGTCGAGTACCTGGTGCGACGCACCTACCCGGTCCAGCGAGGCGACTTCGTCCTTCTCACGGCAGCGGCGGGCGGCGTGGGGCTGGTGGCGTGTCAGTGGCTCCGGGCGCTCGGCGCGGTGGTCATCGGGACCGTGGGCTCGGAAGAGAAGGCTGAGCTCGCCAGGGAGAATGGGTGCGATCACGTCATCCTCTACCGGACGGAAGACATCACCGCACGCGTCCGGGAGATCACCGACGGGAAGGGGTGCGCCGTCGCTTACGACTCGGTGGGCAAGAGCACCTTCGAGGCCTCACTCGATTCCCTGGCCAGGCGTGGGATGATGGTGACTTTTGGCAACGCGTCAGGTCCGGTCGAGCCGCTGCCCCCTCTCTCGCTGGCGCGAAAGGGGTCTCTCTACCTCACAAGACCCAGTGTCGCCCACTACTACTCCACGCGTGCAGAGACGAAGGAGGGCCTCGGCGCCCTCTTCGACATGATTCTCGACGGCCACATCGACCCCCACATCGGGGCCCGGTATCCCCTCCGCGAAGTCGCCGACGCCCACCGTGCTCTGGAGAATCGTGAGACGGTAGGGTCGACGGTTCTGCTGGTCTGAGATACCGCTAGCGGTCGACCGGCCTGCCCTCGCCGAGGCCGCGACTCGCGAGAGCCCGCGGCCTCGACCCTGCTCTACTCGTACCGCAGCGCCTGCATAGGGTCGACGCGTGATGCTCGCGATGCGGGAATGTAGCCGGCGCCGAGTCCCACGAGGCCCAGCAGCACGGCGACCACACCCACCACGGTCACGTCGTAGCCTTCGAGTCCGAAGAGTAGCGATTGGGCCGCGCGACCGAGGCCGATGGCGGCGATCACACCGATGATGCCGCCGACGACGACCATGCGACCCACCTGCTTCAGGACCATGGCACGAACCGTCGCTGAGCCGGCGCCCAGCGCCATCCGAAGACCGATTTCCCGGGTCCGTTGCGATACGGTGTACGCCAGGACCCCGTAGAGCCCGATTGCGGCCAGGATGGTGGCCAGCACGGCGAACGCAGCTGACAGGGTGCCGATGAAGCGATCGAGGAAGACGTTGTCCCTCACCTGCTCCTCGAGTGTCTTCAGGTCGCTCACCGGTAGGTTCGGGTCGAGGCGACTCACCACCGGGCCGATCTGGCCCATGACCTCGTCGGGGTCGAGAGCCGTCCGCACGTAGTACACCAGACCACCGATGGTCCTGTCCTGCCGGTACGGGAGGAAGAAGAGCGGCGGCGCGGCCTGCTTCACGTCCGAGTATTTGGCGTCCTGTACCACCCCGACGATCTCGAGGTCGAGGTCGTCCTGCCCGCTGCCGTTGTCGGACATGAACTTGCCGACGGCCTGCGGGCCCTCGAGTTCGAACTTCCGGCTGAAGGCCTCGTTGACGATGACCACGCCCGGAGCGCCGTCGCCATCGGAAGGGGTGAACTCTCGCCCGGCGACGAGGGGCATCCCCAGCGTGCTGAAATAGCCGGGCCCCACCCAGTTGACCCTCGAATTGGCGTCGACGCCGGGTTCCCAGGCGAAACCTTGGACCGATACGTCGTTACCCCAACTGCTTCCGCCCAGAATGCCCACCCGGTCCGTCGATACGGCGGTCACGCCCGGCAACGCGGCCAGCTCTTCTTCCAGGCGTACGAAGAAGTCGGCGGACCGGTCGGGCTCGTACCCGTTCAGCGCGGGCGCGACGCTGAACATGACCACGTTCTCGGTGTTCAGCCCGAGGTCCACGCGACTCACGTTGGACAGGCTCTTGATGAACAGTCCCGCCGCTACGAGAAGCGTCATGGAAAGGGCGATCTGAGCGGTCACCAGCCCATTTCTGAAACGTTGAGCGGCCCGGGCCCCCGATGGTTGGCCGAGGGTCGTCTTCAGCATCCCCGCCAGGTCCATGCGTGTCGCGTGGAGGGCCGGGTACATCCCGAAGACGACTCCCGTACCCAGGGAAAGCAGTGCCGTGAACCCGACCATCTGGGGGTCGATGGCCAGGTCGAAGGTCGAGGCGGCCTCGGGTGGAAGGACCCGGGAAATGGACACCAGAGTCCATCGGGCGACGGCCAGGGACGCCGCCCCTCCCATCGCCGCCAGGAGGATCGACTCCGTGAGGAGCTGGCCGAACATCTGCGGCCGGCTGGCGCCCAAAGAGCTCCGGATGGCGATCTCCTGTGACCGGTTGGCTCCCCTGGCCAGGAGGAGGTTCGCGATGTTGGCACACGCGATGAGCAGCACGACTGCGGTGATCCCCAGGAGGAGACGCAGTGGTGTGCTCGCCTCCTCGTGAATGGAGCTCTGCCCACGGAACCCCGGTTCAACGAGCACCTGCTTCGTTCTGAACCGCTCCATGGTCTGCTCGGTCATGGAGTTCTGTAGAGGCACCTCCACATCGTTGATGATGGGCGAGTAAAGGCCGTTGATGGCGGAGCTCGCCTGCTCGACGCTGACGTCGTCCTCGAGGCGCGCGAAGAGATAGATCCAGTAGTTGCGCCGGTTCTCGTACCCGTCGAAGAGGGGGTTGAGGGCGGTGCGCATGGTGAGAGGCACGAAGACGTCGGGGTCGGCACCCAACGTCGTTCCCTCGAAGCCCCTTTGGGCGACGCCGATGATGGTGAGGGGTCGGCCGTTGACGATGATGGTCTCGTTGAGGACCGAGCGGTCGGCGCCGAGCTCGTTCTCCCAGTAAGAGTAGGCCAGGACGGCCACCGAGTGCTCCCCGAGCCGCTCATCGTCGGCCGGTCCGATGAGCCGCCCGACGGCCGGCTGCATGCCCAGGACCGGGAAGTACGATCCCGAGACTAGGATCCCCTGACCGCTGGTCGTTTGTCCCCCTTGGGAGAGGTTCGCGCCGAAGATCCGATGTGCCGCGATCCCCTTGAAGCTCGCCTGCTCCCGCTCCAGGTCGCGGAACATGGGGTAGCTCCACAGCTCCTGGCAGCTACCCGCCTGGTTGCACGACTGTGAGCCCGGGTTCGGGCCCGGAGCCGAGAGGTTGACCAAACGGTCGGGCTCCTGGACGGGGAGCGACCGGAGAAGCATCTGGTCGAAGATGGAGAAGATGGCCGTGTTGGCGCCGATTCCCAAGGCGAGCGACACGATCGCGACGACGGTCACGAAGGGTGTCTTCGCCAGCGTGCGGAACGCGTACCGGATTCCCCTCATCTTGCCTCCCTTCCACCCATGGATGGCGCGCAGACAGCCGCGGCTCGGCTCCCTTCTTCAGATGTACGTTGGACGGGGCGTCCGCGATTCAGGTTGCAACCGCGG
>JABDLS010000101.1 GCA_013002885.1 Gemmatimonadota bacterium
GCGATCTGGAGGGCGTCGGGATTGGTCTCGATGATGGAACGGAGCTCGGGGCCCTGCCCGTCCATCTCCTCGATGCGTTGGAGGCACGACTCGGTGATGGACCGCGCCGTGCGCTCACCCGATGCCATGCTCGCCTGGAGTGCGTCGACGGTAACTTCGTCGAGTTCAAAAGGGCGAATCGTCATGGCACCTTCATCGCCTCCCCCCGCCTCGCCCCCTGCGTCGGATGGAGCGCAGCCCCCCGCGCCCAGAGTGAAGCCGGCACCACCGGCTGCTGCGGTTCCGAGAAAGCGACGTCGATCCATGGGGTCTCCCTGGGTTCGGCCCTCTCCGGGGCCGCGGGGTTGCGATCAGTCTAAGGGGTGTAGTCGAAGCCCTGGGCAGCGAGGTAGTCGCTTCGGGCCGGAATGGCCTCTCGGATCAGCGCCTCCGGGAAGTCGGTGATCCGATCGGACCGGTACAGGATGGCAATGAAGGGCACCAGGCTCTCGGCCAGATCCTCCGTTCCTGCGTTGTCCTTCGCGCACTGCGAGATGCAGTTGCCGTCCGCTTCCAGGGCCGCCACCCCGAAGGCACTCAGGTCCCTCACATGCTGCTCCTTCGCAGTATGACCCCGGGGCGCTCTCCCGTAACCTCGCCGTCCCGGGCCACGAGTACACCGTTCACGAATACGAACCGGATGCCCACGGGATAGCGATGGGGGTCCTCGAACGTGGCTCGATCGATGACGGTCTCCGGGTCAAAGACAGTAATGTCGGCGACGAGACCGGGCGCGATCCGACCGCGGTCATGGAAGCCGAACCGTAGGGCCGGGGCCGAGGTCATGCGACGCACAGCCTCCTCCAGCGAAATCACGCCGAGGTCCCGCACGTACCGTCCGAGCACCCGAGGAAAAGTCCCGTAGCCCCGGGGGTGCGGGCTGGCCCGCCCGAAGTGGACCAGGCTTCCATCGGACCCGATCATTCCGAACTCCGATGCCATGAGGGTCCGGACGTCTCCTTCGTCGAAAGCATGGAAGATGGCGCCGCAGCCCCCCGCAGCATCGATCTCCAGGATGAGGTCGGCAACGGCCTCGGGATCCGCCGCCACCCCCCGGGCCACGAGGACGTCCGCGAGGGTGAGTCCAGCCATCTCGTCCGGAAAGCCCGAGACGTCGTCGTCGAAGTCGCAGGACACGAGTTGGATCTTCGAGGGGTCGCCTGCGAAGCGCATCTCGATCCAGGCGATCATGTCCTCGACGATTCGCCTCCGGGTCGCCGGGTCGCGCACGCGCTCGGTCAGGCGATCTCCTTCCTGGGCCCAGCGCGGTATGATGGCGGATAGCCCCGTGGAGGACGCGGTATACGGATACTGGTCGAAGGTGATGTCCACGCCCTCTGCTCGGGCTTCCTCGATGAGGGCCAACGACTCGGAGGCACGGCCGAAGTTGCGCCACGCGCCGATCTTGTGGTGGGTCATCTGTACCGGGATTCCCGCCTCGCGACCGATGCGGATCGTCTCCCGGATCGAGTCGAACACACCGTCACCCTCGTTGCGCATGTGCGAGATGTAGGTCCCACCGTACTCGGCGGCGACGCTCGCCAACTCGATGACCTCCTCGGTGGAGGCGAAGCTCCCTGGCAGATAGAAGAGCCCGGTGGAAAGGCCCAGAGCCCCATCCTCCATGGCATCGGCGACCAGCTCCTTCATGCGCTCGAGCTCGGCCTCGGAGGGCGGGCGATCGTCGGAACCCATGACCTCCTGCCGTATGGTGCCGTGGCCGACGAACATGGCGAAGTTCGGGGCGGTGCCCCCGGCTGCGGTAAGGGAGTCGTACCAAGCGGCGACGCGGAGGGGAGAGGACCCGTCGTTGCCCTCTACGAGAGTCGTCACTCCCTGAAGGACGAAGTTGTCGGCCGTGGGGATCTCGAAGATCGTGCCCCGGGAATGGGTATGGGGATCGACGAACCCCGGCGCAACGACATCTCCATCAACGTCGATGCGGGCCTCGGACGCCCGACCCGAGAGGTCACCCACCTCGACGATGCGACCCGCACGCACACCGACGTCGGCGGCAACGCCGTCCGAGCCGGTCCCGTCGATGACGAGGCCGCCTTCGAGGACGAGGTCGAAGTCGAGAGTCGAGTCGGCGCAGCCGGCGAGGGCGACGGCAGTGACGACGAGAACCAGAGAACGTTGCACGGGGCCTCCAGGCGAGGGACACCACCTTACGATGGGCCGGGACCAGCCGCCACAGGGGTAGCGATCGCTGCCGTGGCTCTTTGGGGACACGACCAGGCAAGCCACCCACACTTGCTTGTCCAAGCCACCCCGTACTAGCTTACCCTTAGCACTCACGGGTAAGGAGAAACGGTGTCTGATTCACTTCCGCTGCTGAAGGGCACGTTGGACATGCTCATCCTGAAGGCCTTGAGCATCGAGCCGATGCATGGATACGGGCTGTCCGTGTGGTTGGAGGAAGGCTCGGACGGAGACATCGTCGTCGAGGACAGCGCCATCTATCAGGCTCTCCGAAGGCTCGAAGGGCGCCGGCTGGTGGAGGCTGAGTGGGGTGTGACGGAAAACAGCCGGCGGGCTCGCTACTACACGCTCACCGCCGAGGGGAAGGAGCACCTGAGCAGCGAAGCGCGCACCTGGGACCGGTACGCGGAAACGGTGGGCAAGCTCCTGGCCACGGAATCGTGAAAACCTATCGCCGCATCGCCCGCTTCTTCGGGCTCTCCGAAGAGGAGCGAGGGCAGGAGACCCGAGAGGAGATCGAGGCGCACATCGCCATGCGCGTCGACGAGCTCGTGGCTCGGGGACTCAGCGAGGAGGAGGCTCGCCGTCAGGCAGAGCAGCGCTTCGGCGACCTGGACGAGGCACGGCGCCGGATCGACGACGAGACTCGCCGCAGAGACCGCCGACTTGGGCGCCTCGAACGCCTCGACGCCCTCCGACGTGACTGGGTGCTGGGACTCCGACGCGTGCGTCGCTACCCGGGGCACGCGGCGCTGACCGTTTCCATCTTCGGCCTCGGGATCGCTCTGACGACGGTCATGTTCACCTTCGTCGACAGCGTGCTTCTTCGCCCTTTGCCTTTCCACGAACCGGACCGGCTCGTGGCCCTTTACTCCGTGCCCGAAGACAGGCGAGCCTTCCCTTGGGTCTCCATGGGGAACTGGTATGACTGGGATCGCGAGAACCGTTCCCTCGAATCGTCGGCCATCCACACCCAGGAGCCCTGGGATGTCACGGTATCGAGCCCCGACGGAGCGTTCACCGTCCCCGGCGTCGCGGTATACGGCGCCTTCTTCGAGACGCTTCGCCCCCGGATGATCGCGGGTCGAGCGCCGACAGCGGACGACGGGGTGGGGGATCTGCCCTTGGCCGTCGTCAGCGAGCGCTTCTGGCGAAACGAGCTCGGTTCTCGTCCTCCCTCTGCCCAATTCACGATTGAGTTGGACGGGACTTCTCGCACCGTGGTCGGCGTCGTGGCCCGGGGGCACGAACACCCCGAGCATGTCGATCTCTGGATTCCTCGCTCCTCCCGGCCCCAGGTGGGCGGGGCACGCAACAACATCAACTTCCTGGCCCTCGCACGGCTCGCCGAATCGTCGACGCTGGAGCAGGCCGAAGCCGATCTCTCGGCCATAGCCGAGGGCATACGCGCGACGGACCCCGAGGCGATCTATTCGTACGGTGTCGGCGTCAGGCCTCTGGACGAGGCCATCGTAGGAGAGGCTGACGACTACCTGGGGATGCTCATGGGAGCCGTGCTCCTCGTCCTTCTCATCGCTTCGGCCAACCTCGCCGCCTTGGGATTCGCGCGGGGGACGGAGCGCAGCGACGAGATCGCCGTGCGGCTATCTCTGGGTGCGAGTCGGGGTCGCGTAGTGCGCCACCTGGTGACGGAGGAGCTGCTTCTGGCCCTCGCCGGCGGGTTGGTCGGCCTCGCCTTGGCCTGGTGGGGCAGTGGCGTGCTCCTCGAGCGGGTCGCCGAGGTCCTGCCTCGCAGTCGGGACGTAGCCTTCGACGGACGCGTGGCGGCCTTCGGCATCGGCATGTCCCTCATCGCCGGGCTGGCCGCCGGACTCCCACCGGCCCTCAGAGCCGCCGGTAGCGGGGCAGGCCGCCTGGTCACGACCACCCGAGGGATCCGCGGGCGTGGAGGACTTCCCGGGGCCGTCCTCGTCGCGGGCGAAGTGGCCCTCACCGTTCTTCTCCTTACGGGTGCGGGGCTCATGTTGATGAGCTTCGGTGCCGTGGCCTCCCGGGATCTGGGGTTCGACCCTCGGGGAGTGGTGACCCTCGATGTCACGCTCACGGCCCCGCGGTATCGCGATGACCCCGACGCGACGATCCGCTATTGGGAGGCAGCCCTGGAGACCCTGGCACAGTTGCCGGAAGCCGAGGCTGTCGGTGCCGGTGTATGGATCCCCACCGGGGGCGGAGGTGCCGGGTTCATCGAGTTGGACGGTCTTGCGCCGGGCGAGGAGGGAGCGGCCTACCGGATCATCGGAGGCGAGTACTTTCGAGCGCTGAGCACGCCGCTGTTTCAGGGACGCGCCTTTGACGACTCCGATCGGCTTGACAGCGAACCGGTCACCGTCATCAACCAGGCGATGGCCGACGCCTTCTGGCCGGAGGCCGACCCCATCGGGGAGCGGGTGCGAGCCGTGAGCATGGAGTCGTACTGGTTCGGTGGGGAGGCGCCGTGGCGAACCATCGTGGGTGTCGTCGGCGATATCCGCCACCATGGCTTCGAGGCCGACATTCGTCCCGAGATGTACGTGCCGTTCCGGCAGATGCCCTATATGGCGACTCAGATGTCATCGCTCGTCCGCGTGCCTACACCGCGCACGGGGGCCGCGATCGCGAGCGTCCGCGACGCGGCAGGGCGACTCGACCCCGACCTCGCCATCGAGGTCTCCACCCTCGCTGGGCGGCTCGATGGTCAGCTCTCCGAACGGCGCATGATCGTCACCCTCCTCGGAGCCTTCGGCGTCACCGCACTCCTCCTCTCGTCCCTCGGCGTCTACGGCGTACTCTCCCATGCCGCGGCAGCGAGGACCCGCGAGCTCGCAATCCGCTCGGCCCTCGGTGCCCGACGTACGGGCCTCGTGGCGCTGGTCCTCGGCGGAGCCTTCCGTCTCATCGCCGTCGGTGGAGTGATAGGGATCACCCTCGCCATCGGCCTCCGGGGAGTTCTGGACTCTCTGCTCGTCGACATCGACTCGGGTGACCCTAGAGCGTATGCCGTCGCCGGAGTGTGTCTCGCCCTGGTCGCGACGGCGGCAGCAATCATTCCTGCGACCCGAGCGGCTCGCCTCGATCCGCTCGAGGCTCTGCGGGACGGCTGAGAGCGTCGAGGATCGCGCCCCTGCCGTCACACTCCAAGCAGAAGCAGCACGACGCTCAACGTCACCGCCGAGCCGGCGGTAGTGATAAGCACCGAGCGTGCCGCGACACCGGCCGCCGCCCGGTACCGCTCCCCGAACAGGTAGACGTTCACGGCGCTGGGCATGGCCGCCATGACCACCGCGACCTGCACGCCGAGTCCAGCCGCACCGAGGACCGGCACGGCGATGACCCACACCACGAGCGGGTGCACCACGAGCTTCAGCGTCGATACGACGAGACCCGGGCCAGGATCACCGGTAATGGAGATGGAGGCCAGTGACGCCCCCATGGCGAAGAGGGCGCAGGGGACCGCCGCGGCTCCAAGGAACTCCAGCATCGACCGCACCGGGACCCAGAGGGTGACCCCTGAGAGGTTCACCAGGAGGCCGACGCCAATGCCAAGAATGATGGGGTTTCGTACCACGTCGAGGCCGAGAGAAAGAATCCGTCGGCCCGCCGAACGGTCCCCGGCCTCATCGGCCTGAATGAGGAGGACCGTCAGCGGCATGAACGTGGCCGAGTGCAGGCCGATGATGGCGAGCATGGGCAACGACGCCTCGGGCCCCAGAGCGGTGAGGACCACAGGGATGCCGATGAGGACGAGGTTCGAGAAGGCAGAACCCATGGCGAAGATGGCCTGTTCGGCCAACGGGCGCCCGAACACCATCCGTCCCGCGAGAAGCCCGAGTCCATAGACAACGAACGAGCCGGCGTAGAAGGCGAGGAGGAATCCCCACTCCAGATCCTCGGGGAGCTCGAGGCCGGCCATGCTCGTCAGGAGCAGGGCCGGGATGGAGAAGTTGAAGACGAACAGCACCAGTCCGCGCGCCCCCGCCTCTTCGATCAGGCCGACACGGGCGGCGGCATACCCCAGAGCCATGAGCCCGAAGATGGGCACCAGAGTCGGTAGAAGGGAGCTCACGTTCCGCCTGTGTCATATGGATCCGGCCGTCCGGTCACTCAAACACGAAAACACGACTTCGTGAGACCAAACAGGCCGGAGGATCAAGATCATGTGGAACGACACCCGACAACGGATCGCTGTCGCAGCGGTGGTGGCCCTGGCAGCCAGCGGCTGTGGCGTCACCGACGTACCCGAGGTAGGACCCGACTTCGACGCCGAGGCGGCGATGGCCGACTACGAGGCCATGGAAATGGCCATGGCCTCGGACGACCTGTCCGCCTTCCAGGCCCTGGGCGGGCGAACACCGTTCGGCTCTTCGCCGGCGGCCATCGACGCCATGGCCGACTTCACCACCCGTGGCGAGACCGACGACAGTCGCGCCTTCGTCCTGGGTTTCGCCCGGCAGCTCATGGCCGCTGCCTCGTCCCGGGTCGACGGGCCTGCCCTCGGACCTATCATCTCGGGGTGGCATCGTGGCACCACCTTCGTGTACGACGCCGAAACCGACGAGTACCAGCCCGACCTCACGCTGGAAGGCGCTCCGGAGACCGGGGTGCGCTTCATCCTATACGAAGTCGACGCCGAGGGTACGCCCATCGTCGAGGAGGAAGTGGGATACGCGGACCTCATCGACGAAGGCGATGGAAGTGTCGAGGACATCGTCCTCCGCCTCTCGGTGGTCGTCGGAGACGAGACGCTCATCGACTACCGGACGACGCTGGATCATGACGCCACGAGCGGCGCCCTCACCGTCGATGGCTTCTTCGTCGGTGACGAAGTTCGCCTCGACTTCGACGTCGGCATCGCCTTCAGCAACGCCGGAGGGGTCGAGCAGGGCGAGCTGGACTTCGAGATCGGTGTGGTGGACCGCGACTTCTCCATCGTCGGAAACGTGAGTGGCATCGAGGAGAACGACGACGGAGTCGGCTCGGTGAACCTCAGGGTCCGACACCGCGCCCATGAGCTGGTCGTGGACATGACCGGTGAGCAGGGCGAACTCGACGGAACCGTCTTCATCGACGGCGATGCCTTCGCCACCATCAGCGGTCCCGAAGAGGACCCGGTCATCGCCAACCCCGATGGCGGGCCCCTCACCGCCAGCGAGCTCAGGGTTCTCCACCGGGTGGTCCATGTTGTGGAAGACGTTTTCCAGCTCCTCGAGGATCTCCTGGATCCCGTGGACGAAATCGTCCTGCTGGGCTTCATCCTCTGACCCCCTGACCGAACGAAAACGGGGCGCTGTCCGGCCACGTAGCTGTAGATTTCCAGGGTCGCGGCCGACTGGCCGCGGCCCCGGATTCGTTTGCATCTCGGAACCTCGCCACGAACCCGAGTCATACTCAAGACGAGAGAACGATCATGAAACGCCATACCTCGACCCTTCTGGCTACGGCCGTCGCCGGGCTCGTCGCCCTACCGGGCGCGCTCCAGGCCCAGGAGTCCACAACCCGCGGCTTCATGCTCGGAGCGCACCTGTCGGGCGCTTCCCTGGCGATCGAAAGTGAAGACCGAAACGGCGCCGGCGGCGGTGGGCTCACCGTAGGCTACGGGCTCAACCGCAACATCACCCTCCTCGTTCAGCTCGACGGCGCGCAGTTCGACGAGCAGAGCACGGGCACGGTGGAAGGCGATTGGCGGATGGGCCACGTGGACTTCGGCGTCCGGTACTCCTTCGCCAACTCCCTCCGCAGATGGGTCCCCTACCTGCAGGGTGCGTTCGGTTACCGGTCCGTGTCTGTCCAGGACCCCGTCGTAGACAACGCTCAGCGTGAAGAAGTGGAGATCTCGGGAGGTGGGCTGACCCTGGGCGGCGGAGTGGATATCTACTTCGCCCAGACCTTCGCACTCGACATCCAGCTGCTCTGGACCGGCGGTGAGTTCAGTACGCTTCGTGTGGACAACGTCTCGGCCACGGGCTTCGACGTAGACGCCACGTCGGCCCGGTTCAATCTCGGCGTGGCCTGGTGGCCCTAGACGGCCGCTGAGGGCTGGCTGGGACAATCTCGGCGGCGCGCCTCTCCCGCACTGCGCCGCCCCCGCAAGACGCTCAGCCGCCGCTTCGGCGTAGCTCCTCGAGCTGCGCCTGCTGCTCGGGCGTCAGGATGTTCTTGATCCGGACCAGCATCTCCAGATGGGCCTGCTTGATGTCCTTCTCTTTGTCGAGGACCGAATCCATCTGGTCCAGCGCCCTGTCGAGATCCACCTGGGGACGACCAGTGATCACGGCGAGCTCCTCCACCTCCGCGGCCAACTCCCACTGAAGGCCCAGGACACGGCCCTGGAGGTCGGAGATGAGTCGGCTGATGGCGTCACGCTGCTCGTCGTTCAATCCAATGGTCCGCCGGTGCTGCATGATGAGCTCCGGCGGAAAGAGGGTGCGGAACAGAGGATCCTGCCCAGCCGCAGCGGGGGCCTCCTCCTGAGCCAGGAGAGCCTGGGTGGAGCCGCCGAGAGGGATGGCGACCCCGAGGGCGACGAGGAACAGTGCGGTCTTCTTCATGAGTCTCTTCCTTCGTCGGAATTCGTGTCAGGCAGGTCGATGTCGAGGAGTCCTCCCCCGAAGGAGGGGACTGAACCCAGATCGACGCCGGGGATGTCCATGAGAGAGGCCGTCGGAGAACGCCAATCCCCAGCGCTCGCCGAGTAGTCAGCCACCAATCGCTCGAACTCGTCGTCTCCACCGGTACCGCCACTGAAGAGGAGAAGTCCAGCGACGGCGGCAGCCGCAGCCACCGGAATCCAGCGGCCCAGGCGACGGAAGTCCCGGCGGGCATCCTCAGATGTGCGTGCATCGGACGTTCGCGCTCCGGGCGTCGAATCAGTCGATCGAGAGCCAATGGAGATGACCTCGGTGTCCGCCGCCGTGTCGGATGCGGTGACATCGTCGGACATGGAGGAGTTGTCAGCGACCTCCGCATGGACGCGCTCCATCATCGAGCGGAAGTCGGGCACACGGCCCGACGCCCTGACGTCGTCGGCGAGACTGCCGAAGTCGGCTTCGAGGTCAGCCGGGCGATCGATGCCCGTTTCCCTATCCTCGCTCATCGTACCCCTCCACCGGGCGCCTTTTCGGCGAGGAGCACCCGGAGCTTCTTCTTGGCTCGGTCATAGTGTACCCGGGCCGACCCGATGGATACCGCCATCGCGTCGGCTGCCTCCTTGATGGTCATGTCTTCGTAGAAAACCAGGTGCAGGACCTCACGCTGACGGTCCGGCAGCGATTCCAATGCCTCCCTCAGGACCTCGGCACGCTCGGCACGCTCGGCCGGATCACCCGGCTCGACGACGGCGTCGGACGGATCGACCCGTGCCGCTGCACGGTCCTCCTTCTTCTGTATCGAGCGATTGCGACGGTGGCGCTCCATGGCAGTGAGCCGGATGACTCCGAAGAGCCAGGTCCGGAAGGCCGACCGCCCGTCGAAGGCGGCCCGCCCGGAGATCACCTTCACGTATGCATTCTGAAGCACGTCTTCCGCCTCCGTCTCATTCCAACCACAGCAGGAGCACGCCCAGCCGTAGCTGGCCTCGTGAAGCTCCTCGAGCCGGGCCTCCAGCTCGTCGCTGTTCAATGCCGGTGATGCCATCGGGCCGTAGCCGGAGAACCCTTTGCTCAGAAATGAGTGACCGTACGGCTCAAACTATATGACGGCGGAGTGGACGGCCCGGTTCCCGGCCTCTACGATGATCCAGAATACCCCGTCGCCAGGAGCAGGAATCCGTGACCGACACCGACGCCCCTTCCCCGACCGTCCTATTGCCCGGAGCACCGGCCGGATGGTCACGCCGGGACTTCATCAAGGGGGTCATCGCGTCCGGTGTCACGGTCTCCAGCGTCTCGTACTTCGGAGCCGGGTGCGCGGCACCGCTCCCGGCACAGACCGGTGGGGTCGAACGGCTTCTGTCTTTGCGTGTGAACGGTCAGACGCGGCGAGTCGACGTCGCCCCCAACGAGACCCTCGCTACGACGCTTCGCTACAAGCTCGGCCTAACCGGCACGAAGATCGGCTGCAACCGAGCCGAGTGTGGCGCGTGCACGGTCCTCATCGACAATGTGAACCACTACGCCTGCTCCTCGCTCACGCATCGGGTCCGCGACCGGGAGATCACTACGGTCGAGGGCCTGGAAGCCGAAGACGGTTCGCTGCACCCTGTGCAGCAGGCTTTTATCGACGAGCTGGGCCCCCAATGCGGATTCTGCACTCCGGGTCAGGTGATGTCGGCCGTGGCCCTGCTCCGGGCCAACCCGACGCCGACCCGCGAGGAGGCCCGAGAAGCCATGTCCGGCAACCTCTGTCGCTGCGGCGCCTACGATCACTACCTCAACGGCGTCATGCGCGCCGCGGGCCTGACCACCCTCACGGCGTCAGCCGACACCGGGGAGGTGTGACATGGCTGAGCTAATCGGAAAGGACTTCACCCCACCGGACATCCGCGCCAAGGTCACCGGCGCAGCGAAGTACGCCGAGGACTTCCGCATGGACGGCATGCTCTTCTGTCGTCTGCTCAAGAGCCCCATGCCACACGCCCTGGTGCGAAGCATCGACGCGCGCACGGCTCTCGCGATGGACGGCGTCGTCGCAATCCTCACCGCCGACGAGGTACCGCCCCAGCCCGGACCCGCCAACAACATCCTCACCAACGAACCCCACTTCGTAGGCGAGCCCATCCTCGCCGTGGCCGCGGTGGACGAGCAGACGGCCGAGGACGCCATCGAAGCCATCGAGCTCGACTTGCAGGCCAGGGGCTTCTGCGTCGACCCGTTGGAGAGTCTCAGGCCGGGTGGACCCGACGCTCGAAGTGACGGCAACACCTACGCCAGACAGGAGGGCGTCTACGCCCACAAGTGGACGGCTGACGACTTCGGCTCCGCGGCCGAAGGTCAGATGCCCCAGGGCGAACCCACGATGGAGTGGTCCTACGGCGACCTGGACACCGCCTTCGCCGACGCGGCCCTCGTTCTCGACGAGTCCTTCGTCACTGCGAGCCACGCACACCACTCGATGGAGCCGCGAAGCTGTCTCGCATACTGGCAGAACGGGAAGTGCTTCGTTCACGGCTCGACGCAGAGTCAGGCCTTCGTCGTGCCGGGGTTGGCCAACTACATCGGAATCGCCCCCGAGGACCTGGTGTTCATCGCCGAGTACTGCGGTGGCGGCTTCGGGTCGAAAGGGTCCGCGTACCCGGAGATGTCCATTCCCGCCCACATGTCCAGGAAGACGGGTCGTCCGGTACTCATGCGCATCAGCCGGGCGGAGGAGTACTTTCTGGGTCGCGCCAGGTGTGGATTCCAAGGCCGCATCCGCATGGGCTTTCGGGACGATGGACGGCTGCTCGGTTGCGACCTCTACATCGTTCAGGACAACGGACCCAACACCGGCTTCGGTGATCTGGGCAGCGGGGCCAGCGCCGTTTCGCTGGTGTACACGCCGGAAGCGATGCGCTTCAGAGGCGTGCAGGTCCTCACCAACACGCCCCCTCGCGCCGCCCAGCGAGGCCCGGGCCAGAATCAGATCGCTTGCGCAGTGGAGCCCATTCTAGACAAGGCCGCTGCCGAGCTCGGACTCGATCAGGTCGCCATCCGGCACATCAACGCTCCCGACAGCACCAGCCCGTACGGACCCAGTCGTGGCCGAATCACCAGCGCACACCTGAAGGAGGCGCTGGACCTGGGCGTCGAGCGCTTCGATTGGGAGTCCCGAAGAGCCCGGAGCGGTCAGCCCGACGGCTCCAAGGTTCGAGGCGTCGGCGTGGGCCAGGCGTATCACTCTGCCGGCTCGAGCGGGTTCGACGGCCTCGTTCGTATCACTCCCGACGGCAAGCTTCACATCCACACCGGCGTGGGGAACCTGGGCACCTACTCGTACGCGGCGACGGCGAGGGCTGCGGCCGAGGTCCTGGGCTACGACTGGGAGAACTGTGTCATCCACAGGGGCGACTCCCGCCGACATCTGCCCTGGAACCTTGGACAGTTCGGCAGCAACACGTCGTTCACCATGACACGGACCAACTACGTCGCGGCCATGGACGCCGCTGACAAACTCAGGCAGATCGCCTCCATCCGTCTCGGCGGACGGTCAGAGGACTACGAGGTCCGTGACGAGATGGTCGTCCACCGATCCAACCCGGGAGCGCGGATGAGCATGGCCCGAGCTGCTCAGTGGGCCATCGAGATGGGGGGGCCTTACAGCGGCCACAACGTGCCCGATGACCTCAACGACATGACCCGACGCTCGGCGGAGGCCCTGGCGGGCACCGGATTGGTCGGGGTGGCGAGGGATCCGCGGATCGATGGTACGGTCCCGGCGCTCGCGGTGGGCTTCATCGAGATCGAGGTGGACACCGAGACGGGCCGCGTCGAGATCCTCGATTACCTCGGCGTCGCCGACTGCGGCACCGTCCTCCACCCACAGGGGCTGGCGGCCCAGGTACGAAGCGGGGCGGTCATGGGCTTCGGGATGGCCCTCACGGAGCGTCATGTCTATGACTCGCGATGGGGACTGCCTGGTGCAGTCGGCTTGCACCAGGCCAAGCCGCCTTCGTACCTCGACGTGCCCATCGAAATGGACTGGGCCGCCGTCGATATCGCCGACCCGGACAACCCAGTGGGCGCCAAGGGTGTCGGCGAGCCTCTCATGGGCTGCGCTGCGGCAGCCCTCCTCTGCGCGGTTTCCGATGCCTTGGGTGGCCACTACTTCAATCGGAATCCCATCGTCACCGACATGATCGTGAACGCCGCGGCTCAACGGCCGCTGGCGACACGCCCCCTCGCCACCAACACCCAGTAGGAGGCCCGACGTGAAAGACGCCATGGCGGGCTTCGAGCTCTACCAACCCACCGACCTCGACACGGCTCTCGAGAGCGCCGCTCGTTTCGGGGAGGCCGGCTGGCTCCTGGCCGGTGGCTACGACAGCCTCGACTGGTTCAAGGACCGGGTGAAAATCCCCGAGGCCGTTATCGACCTGAGTCACATCGGCGAGCTACACGGCATCCGCGAGGTCGATGGCGCTGTGGAGATCGGCGCGATGACGACCCTCACCGAAGTGTCGCGCAGTCCGCTCGTTCGTGGGCGTTTCCAGCTCCTCGCCGACGCCGCTTCCGAGGTGGCCAGCCCCCAGATCCGCAACGCCGGCACCCTGGGTGGCAACCTCTGCCAAGACACACGGTGCTGGTACTACCGCTACGGCGTCGACTGCTACCGGGCAGGCGGCAATACCTGCTACGCCGCGGCGCCCGACGCCCAGAACCGGGAGCACGCGATTTTCGGGGCGAGTCGGTGTGTCGCTGTTTCGCCCTCGGACACGGCGCCGGCCCTCGTTGCGCTCGATGCCTCCATGGTCGTCCGCAGCGTGAGCGGTGAGCGGGTAGTCCCCGCGGATAATTTCTTCATGGAGCCCGGCGTGGACATCGAGCGCATGACCGTCCTCGAGGCCGGCGAGATTCTCACTTCCGTCCGGATCCCGCCGACGTGGGCTGACGCCGCCTTCTACTTCGAGAAGGTTTCCGATCGGAACAGTTGGGACTTCGCCCTGGCCAGTATAGCCGCCGCCTTCCGGACCGACGGCGTCACCATCGACGACGCCCGCGTCGTGTGCGGTGCCGTCCAGTGCATCCCGAGGCGGCTGCGCTCGGTAGAGCGGTACGTGAGCGGCCGCCCCCGGACCCCCGAGGGTGTGGACGCCGCCGGCGCCATGGCGGTGAAGGGGGCGGAGCCCCTGTCGTACAACGGCTACAAGATTCCGCTTGTCACGAACCTGGTGAAGCGAGCCCTACGAAGCCTCTGAAGCCGTCCGGCGACTCAGTTCCCCGCTTCGTACTTGGTGAAGGCGCCGCCAGCCCACTGCAGTGAGTTCGGCCCTTCCGCCGCGTAGACGTTGCCGTCGGCGTCGACCGCTACGCCCTCACCGGCTG
>JABDLS010000118.1 GCA_013002885.1 Gemmatimonadota bacterium
GAGCCGGGCCAGCGCTGGCCCGGCCTCGCTGATCTTCATCTCGGCAACGAGCTTGGCGGCGGCAGCCGCCACGAGGGGATCGTCTTGTTCCAGGAGAGCGATCAACGCCGTCTCATTCTGCCCTGCGATGCCTTGTACGGACTTCCGGAGTACCGCCTGGAGTCCCTTGTGCTCGACGACCTCGGACTCGCGCAGTAGGGGAGCCAGGGCGGTACCGCGGAGGAACTGTAGGAAGCTGGAGAGTTGAGAGGAAGAAGCGCGGATCGTGCCCGCATAGAGGGCCTGCATGAGTTCTTCGATGGCCTCCACAGAGCTGATCCCGTCGAGAATGGCGCGGGACTCGGCAAGCCGTTCCTCGTCGAACATCCCCTCGATCTGCTCCAGCCGGCGCAACTCCCGGAGGACGTTCGTCGCCGCCACGAGCTTGCCCCGACTCAGGAAGTTGGGGAGTAGCGTCTCGAGGATGCTCAGGATCTCCGACTGACGCTCCCGGTTCGCCGGCTCCTCCAATCGGTCGAACAGTGCCTTCAGCACATCCGACCGTGTGTCCCGGCCCATCTCATTTTCGAGCTCGGTGCGAAGGTAATCCATCTCCCGCGCATCGAGAGCGTAGAGCGTGGGGTTGAAGTCGTCCTGTTGGACGGTCTGGGGTGAGTCGGGCTGGGCCTCTCCGCCCTGCGCCGCTTGCTCCTCCTGGCTGGCGATCTCCTCGTCCTCGGCCTGGAGGGCCGCTTGCAGCTCCAGTCCGGTGTTGCCGGCCCCCGCCTCGGGCAACTCCACGCCTTCGGCCAACAGGTCGACGTACTGGTATTGGAAGTAGACCATCTCGGCCTCCCACAACACCGTGAGCAGGTCGTCCCCCTCCGGGACCAGTTTCCGGGCCTTCTGCAGAACGCCGAGGAAAGTGTCGAGCTCGTGGGTCTCGATGCCCGGGAGGAACGTCACCTCTCGAACGCCGTCCTTGAAGAAGAGGAAAGCGAGGGAGTCGTTCCGCGATTCGGAGTGATAGACCTCCGAGCCCCCGAGGTAGATGCGGTCCTCGTCCATCGTGACGACCAGCTTGTCGAGCTCCTCCCAAAGAGCCGCGAGCTCACCCCGCAACGTCTCGACGAAGCGCTGACGCACCGGGTTGTTTTCGTCGTAGAGCTGGTAGGCCCGGAAAGCCTTGCCCAGGGTGACGAACAGGGAGCGTATCTCGTCTACGGGAAGGCTCGACTCGTCCCAATCCAGGCCCTCTTGTGCGCCACCTCCCCGAGCGCCTCCCGCCTCGACCACGCCGCCCTCCGGGGCGCTCTCACCGGGAACGTCCATCGCGTCCGTCACGCCGACGTCCTCACAGGATGCTGCCGCGTCCCTCGGTACGGGCGACGTGAGCGACATCCTTGTCACCCCGGCCCGAGAGGCAGATGACGACCGGGCCCGGGTAATCGGCCCCGTGGGCGATCACGTGGGCCACGGCATGCGCGGTTTCGAGCGCGGGAATGATGCCCTCCAGCTCCGAGAGCCGATGGAATGCCTTCAAGGCCTCGTCGTCCGTAACGTAGGTATAGACCGCCCGGCCAGAATCTTTGAGGAACGAGTGCTCCGGCCCGACCCCCGGATAGTCGAGTCCGGCGGAGATCGAGTGTGCCGGAGCGACCTGTCCGTCTTCGTCCTGGAGAAGATAGCTGAGGGAACCGTGCAGGACACCCGGGGATCCGGCAGCGAGGGACGCCGAATGTCGGCCGCTCTCCACTCCGTCCCCTCCGGCCTCGACCCCGACGAGCCGAACAGCTTCGTCGGGCACGAATGCGTGGAAGATGCCCATTGCATTGGATCCACCACCAACGCACGCCACCACCGCCGCAGGGAGTCGGCCGGCGACCTCCCGGATCTGGGCTCGAGCCTCGTGCCCGATGATCGCCTGGAAGTCCCGCACCATACGAGGAAACGGAGCGGGGCCCACGACGGAGCCGATGATGTAGTGGGTCGTGTCGACGTTCGTCACCCAATCCCGGATGGCCTCGTTGGTCGCGTCCTTCAGGGTCCGGGTCCCCGACGACACCGGTCGGACTTCAGCGCCAAGAAGCTCCATGCGATACACGTTGAGAGCCTGGCGCTCAACGTCCTCGGCGCCCATGTAGACCACGCACTCCATGTCGAAGAGGGCGCACGCGGTGGCCGTTGCGACACCGTGCTGTCCGGCTCCGGTCTCGGCGATGATCCGGTTCTTGCCCATGCGTCGAGCCAGGAGAGCCTGACCCAGGGTGTTGTTGATCTTGTGGGCGCCGGTGTGGTTCAGGTCCTCCCGCTTCAGATAGACGGCGTCGTTGCCGACGGCCTCGCCCAGCCGCCGTGCGTGATAGAGAGGCGTCGGGCGACCGACGAAGTCGGAGCTCAAGGAGGCCAGCTCGTCCTGAAACGCGGGGTCCCCACGAGCCTCGGCGTACGCCGAGACGACCTCATCGAGGGCTTTGACGAGGGTCTCGGGCACGTACCGGCCACCGAAGGACCCGAAGCGGTCGGAGGGTCGGGTGGCAGCAGGTGAAGAGGCTGGCGACGGCACGGCGGGGTTGCTCTGGTTCGAGTCGTGGGGCATCAGGTCGTCGAGGCCGGGCGCGCGGCTTGGACGAAGGCCCCCATCAGCTTCGGGTCCTTCCGCCCCTGCTCGCCCTCGACGCCCGACGACACATCTACCACGTCGGGACGGAAGCGTGCCACCGCCGATGCGGCGGTAGAAGGTGTCAGGCCACCCGCCAAGATCAGTTGGAGCTCCGGTGGAACAGCCTCACGGACCGCCTCGGGCTCCAACATGACCCGGACGCCGCCACCCCCCACGACCCCCTCCTTCCATCCCTCCACGAGAATACCGTCGACGAGCGGCCCGAGGGTATCCACCGTCCGGCGAATGTCGCTCGAGGTTCTCGCCCGCACGGCCTTCCACACCCACCACTCGCCTCGACGCCTCAACTCCCGAACCAGGTCGGGGCCTTCATCGCCGTGGAGTTGCACAACCGACGCCCCGAGGGCCGTCGCCGCCTCGTCCGCCTCGGCGCCTGAGGGGTTCACGAGGACGGCCACCTTCCATGTGCGCGTCCCATCGACCACCGCTGCAGCCGACGCCACTGGAACGCTCCGCCGGAATCCGGGCGTCAACACCACTCCCAGGTAGTCGGCCCCAAGCCGTGCCGCTGCCACGGCGTCCTCGTTCGCGGTGAGGCCACAGATCTTCACCCACGGGCCTCCCGTCGGGACGGCCCCCCCGGGGCCACTGTCCGGCTCCGGTCGGCGGGACTCAGACACGCTCACCCACGCTCACCGGCCGGAGCTGCGGCGCTGCCGCGGGACACCGCTCAAACCGCCTGCCGCCGCCGATGGGTCGTCGGCCCGAAGGAGTGACTCGCCCACGAGAACGGCGTCGACGCCCGCACTCCCCAGGCGCTCGACGTCCTCCCGCGCACGGATGCCGCTTTCCGACACGACCACGACATCGTCAGGGACCGCCTCTAGCAAGCTCTCCGTCGTGCCGAGATCGGTGGTGAAGGTCGCCAGGTCCCGGTTGTTGATCCCCAGGATCCGGAGGTCGAGGGCCAGGGCCCGATCGAGCTCCTGGCGGTCGTGCACCTCTACGAGGACATCCATGCCGAGTTCCACCGCTTCCCCATGCAGGGAGTGCAGCGTCTGGTCGTCGAGGATGCGCACGATGAGAAGGATGGCGTCGGCTCCGGCTGCGCGGGCCTCGGCAACATGGAGTGTGTCCAGCGTGAAGTCCTTCCGGAGCACAGGGATGGTCGTTGCGTCGCTTGCGGCCGTCAGGTCGCCGAGAGATCCGCCGAAATACGCGCCGTCGGTGAGGATCGAAAGAGCCGACGCTCCGGCTCTCTCGTAGCCCCGAACGAGGTCGACAGGGTCCAGTCCCGTCCGGATCTCCCCCGCCCCCGGCGAGCGACGCTTGCACTCGGCGATCAGGGAGACGGTGCCCGGTGAACCCAACGCGGCCGCCATGCCACGGGGCGGGCGGGCGTTCTCCACCGCCTCCTCGATCTCCTTGGCGCGCGAACGCAGGATCTGGAGTTCTTCGGTCTTCGTCCGGACGATCCGCGCGAGGATCCCAGGAAGGTCCGCGTGTCCTTGCGTTTCGGTCAACGTTCGGGTAACCTTACTTCGGTTCTTATTCGGGTTCCCCACCGCACGCAGGGAGGGCTCCATGCCCCTCACCAAGCGACAGAAAGAGATCCTCGACTACATCGAGTCTTTCATCGATGATCAGGGTTACGCGCCGAGCTTCGAGGAGATCGCCGAGCACTTCGGATACTCCTCCCTCGCCACGGTGCACGAGCATCTCAGCAATCTGGAGCGCAAGGGATACATCCGGAAGTCCTACAACGAGAGCCGTTCCATCGAGTTGGTCCGTCACGAGACGGACACCCCGGTGCTGGAGCTGCCCCTCCTCGGATCCGTGGCTGCGGGCCTGCCCATCGAGGCCGTGCAGGACAACGAGACCCTCGCCGTGCCACCGGACATGGTCAGTCGGCGCAGAGACAACTACGTACTGCGTGTGGAGGGCAATTCCATGATCGAAGAGCAGATCCGTGACGGCGACTACATCGTCGTTCAGGCGCAGGAATCTGCCGAGGACGGCCAGATGGTCGTCGCCCTCGTCTCCGACGAAGCGGCCACGGTGAAGAAGCTCTACCGGGAGGCCGGAAATCGGATACGACTACAACCGGCGAACCCTACCATGCAGCCCATCTTCGCAGATGCCTCCGACGTCCGGATCCAGGGCGTCGTCGTAGGGGTCATCCGGAAGTACTGAGGCCGGTCGCTTCCCTGAGCCGTTGGAGCGCAGCCGCCGCCTGGCCACCGTCCAGAGTAGCGCGGGCGAGGTCCGCCGCTTCCCCCCAGGAGGCGGCACGATCAGCCACGAGAAGAGCCGCGGCGGCGTTGGCGACGACGGCGCTCCTGGCAGCGCCTGCTTCTCCAGCGAGCACCCTTTCCACGATGCCGGCGTTCTCTTCCGGGTCGCCACCCGCCAGTCCATCGGTCGCCACCGGCTCCAGTCCCATATCGGACGGCGCGATTTCGTAGCGCGTCACCTCGCCCTCCTTGAGCTCGGCCACCTGCGTGATTCCCACGGGGCTCACTTCGTCCATCCCCGGCGCGCCATGGACGACCAAGGCGCGAATGTGGCCGAGTTCCAGTAAGGCTCCGGGAATCAAGTCGAGTAACCGGGCGTCTGCCACTCCCACGACCTGACGCCGCGCACCCGCAGGGTTGGCCAGGGGGCCGAGGATATTCATCACGGTGGTCACACGCAGCCCTCGCCGAACAGGCCCTACGTGGCGCATGGCCGGGTGGAGCAGCGGCGCGAACATGAAGACGATGCCCGCCTCGGCGAGAACCTCCGTCATCCGCTCTGGCGTGAGGTCGATGGTGACGCCCAGGGCCTCGAGGACGTCGGCGCTGCCGCTCCGCGAAGTGAAGGAGCGGTTGCCATGCTTGGCCACGGGCACCCCCGCACCAGCCACGACGAAGGCGGCCGCCGTCGAGATGTTGAAGGTGGTGACGTTCCCCCCTCCCGTCCCGGCCGTATCTACGAGAAGTGACGGCTCAGCCGACCCGACTGGGCGCATTGCCGTCCGTAGCGCTCGGACGCCACCGGCCACCTCGGTAGGTGCGACTCCCTTGGCTCGCAAACCAATGAGGAGCCCCGCCATCTCGACCTGAGAAGCCGACCCGTCCATGAATCGATCGAAGGCCCTCTCGGCCTGATCGGCGGTGAGGTCACGGCCGTCGGCTACGGTCTCGAGTGCCTCCGTGAGCGCAGAGCGATCCATCTCAGCAGCGTCGTCGGCGTGCCCGTTGTCGTCGGTCTGTTCGGCGGCGTCTGTCATAGGGCAGCGTCCATGAGGGCTCTCCATTGGAGAGGAAGCCTAAAGGCCGGGCCCTCGCGAATACAGCCCCACGTCCTCCCCCCTTCGCCGAGCGCCAGGGAGGGGCCTCGGGCCCGCACCACCATCGCTGCCGAGGCCACAGCGTCGAAGTGGCCCAAAGCGCTTCCGTTGACTCCCCTCGGGCCCGGCCTACCTTTTCGCGGTGGACGCCCTCGCCGACACCCGCTTTCGCCTCACCGTCCACTACGACGGATCGGCCTTTCACGGCTGGCAGGTGCAGCCCGACCAACGCACGGTCCAGGGCGTCCTCGAGACCGCCCTCTCCCGCCTGGCAGACGGACCCAAGGGAATCATGGGATCCGGAAGAACGGACGCGGGCGTCCACTCCACGGGTCAGGTCTTTTCCGTGGACATGGCCCCGCGCTGGGACGCGCCGTCTCTCCGGAAGTCCCTCAACGCTCTCCTCCCGGACGACGCCTGGATCGAGTCGGCGGCCCAGGCCCCGCCCGACTTCCATCCGCGCTACGATGCTGCCCGCCGGACGTATCGGTACGAGATCGGGCTGCGGCCTGAGGCAGCATCGCCGTTTCACAAGCGCTGGTGTTGGCCCCTCGGCGAGCCCCTCGACCTCGCGTTACTTCGCCAGGCCGCATCGGCGATTCCCGGAGAGCGGTCGTTCGGGGCCTTCGCCAAGGCGGGCCAGCCCGAGCGGGGAGAGCGGTGCCACGTGTATGTGGTGGCATGGTCCGAGACGGTGCTCGGCACGCGGCTCACCATCACCGCGGACCGCTATCTCCACCACATGGTGCGGTACCTCACGGGCACCATGGTGGACATCGCCCGAGGTCGGCGACCTCTAGACGATATGGCTAGATTACTCGACAACGAGCCCGACATGGTCACCTCGCCTCCGGCGCCCGCCTCCGGGCTCTTCCTCCATCACGTCGAATACCCGGAACCCGAAGCTTCATGAAGATCTTTCTCGATACCGCCGACCTGAACGAGATCCGCCGGGCAGCCGACGCCGGCCTCATCGACGGAATTACGACGAACCCGTCGTTGGTGGCGCAGGTCGCACAGGACGGCGCCGTCACGGACATGTACCGGGACATCTGCGAGGCCGTAGACGGGCCGGTGAGCCTCGAGGTCGTCGCCGTCGAGCGAGACTCCATGATCGAAGAAGGCCGCAAACTGGCCGACATCCACGAGAACGCGGTCGTCAAAGTTCCTCTCACCGAAGACGGACTCAAGGCGTGTCGCGCCCTTCGAAGTGAGAACATCCCCGTCAACGTGACGCTGTGTTTCTCCGTCTCGCAGGCCCTCCTCGCGGCCAAGGCGGGGGCGACGTTCATCTCGCCCTTCATCGGCCGCATCGACGACATCTCGGGCGAGGGCATGCAGTTGATCCATCAGATCCGTCAGGTGTACGACAACTATGGGTTCGCCACCGAGATCCTGGCTGCATCCATCCGACACCCGATGCACGTGGTGGAAGCCATGCTCATCGGCGCGGACTGCTGTACCATTCCGTCGAAGGTTCTGTGGCAGCTGAGCAAGCATCCCCTTACGGACAAGGGCCTCGACGCTTTCCTGAAGGATTGGAATGCCGCCGGAACGGAAATCTGACGAGGGCGAAGCCGCCCATTCCATGACCGCGTCTCGCCTCACGCCCCTGGCGACCCTCTCCCTTCTTGCGCTCCTGGTGCTCTTCGGACTGGGGGGGTGCTCACCTCAGTCGGCCAACGCGGAAAACCAGCGGGCATCCGGTACGGCACTGGCGGAGGGACTTCCGGAGCCGGAGGAGCGTGCACCAGCGGTCCGATCGGTCTCCGGAGCCGACGGCGGGGCCGATTCCCTCGGCCCTCTCGGTCAGTCCCTCGATGACAGCCGCACCACGGCCATCGTCCGAGCCACGGCCCGGGTGGCCCCGGCAGTGGTGAGCGTGAACGTGATCCGAACGCAGACGGTCCGGGCACGATCCGTCTGGGAAAGCCTGTACATGCCCCCCGGTGCCGAGCGCCGCAGCGCCAGCTTCGGTTCCGGCGTCATCGTCAGCGGCGATGGCATCATCCTCACCAACGACCACGTCATCAACGGGGCTTCGCGCATCAGCGTGACCTTGGCCGACGGAAGCGACATGGAAGCCGAGGTCGTCGGAACGGACCCGGTGGCCGATATCGCGGTCCTCAGGGTCAGAGGCCAGGACCTGCCCACCGCGCCGGTGGGATCCGTCGAGGGCGTGATGATCGGTGAATGGGCCATCGCTATAGGCAACCCTCTAGGCAACTACGTCGGCGACAGCGAGCCCACCGTGACGGCCGGCGTGGTCTCGGCGGTAGACCGGAACATCGCCCCCTCCTCCGACGACGCGGGCTTCTACTTCGGCATGATCCAGACCGATGCCGCCATCAACCCGGGTAACTCAGGCGGCGCTCTGGTGAACGCCGCCGGCGAGGTCATCGGCATCAACGCCTCGATCCTCTCGCGGAGTGGGGGCTCGGAGGGACTGGGCTTCGCTATCCCCATCGATCGTGCCCTGCGCATCGCACGCGACTTCCTGGAGCACGGCGAGGTGCGCCGGGCATGGCTCGGGCTCGATGTCGAGCCGGTGGAAGCCGACGAATGGGGCCGAACGCGAGGGGTCCGCGTCGCCGGCGTCGCCGCGGGGTCGCCAGCCGCCGAAACGGGTATCCAGGTCGGCGACCGCCTGATCCTCGCCAACGACCGGGCCCTCACCAGCCCTCTGGACTGGGAAGGCGTCCTCCTCGATCTCCGCGCCGGCGACGGCCTCGCACTCCTGGTACAGGGCCGGACCGAACCTGTCGTGCTTCGGGCCACGGCTTTCCCCTCCCTCACGGCCGCCCGAGTCACCCTCTTCCAGGGTATCGAGCTCATCAGCGTCACCCCTCAGATCCAGCTCGAACGGGGGCTGGTCAGTGAGGACGGAGCGCTCATCGTGAACATCGCCGCCGAGTCCGCGCGCACGCTCGGCATCCAGGCCGGAGACGTCATCATCCAGATGAACCGGACGAGGATCCGGTCGGCAGACGATGCCGCGCGCTTCTTCCAGTCCCTGACTGCTCGGGAAGGCCGCGTCATCGTCTACCTCGAGCGAAATGGTCAGCTCGGGACCCGCAACCTCTATTGGAGAGGCTGAGTTGGACCTCGACCGCTACACCCACCCGCTGACCGACCGCTACGCCTCCAAGGAGATGCAGCGGCTCTTCGCGCCGCGACGACGCTTCGGCACCTGGCGCCGCCTCTGGATCGCCCTCGCGGAGTCGGAAGCCGAGCTGGGCATCGACATCTCGGACGAGGCCCTGGCACAGATGCGCGCCGCCGTCGACGAATTGGACCTGGAGCAGGCCGCCGAGTACGAGCGGCGCTTCCGCCACGACGTCATGGCCCACGTGCACCTCTTCGGTGACGACGCGCCAGCGGCGAAGGGCATCATCCACCTCGGGGCGACGTCGGCCTTCATCGGCGACAACACCGACCTCATCCTCCACCGCGACGCCCTGAACCTGACCCGCACCCGCATCGTTCGCTGCGTCGAAGCCTTGGCTGCCTTCGCCGAGGAGCACGCGGAGCTCCCCACCCTCGGCTACACCCACTTCCAGCCCGCCCAGCCCACGACCGTAGGCAAGCGGGCGACCCTCTGGATCCAGGATCTTCTTCTCGACCTCGAAGAACTGGACCACCGCATCGCGACGCTCCGCTTCCGTGGTGTGCGGGGCACCACCGGGACGCAGGCGTCCTTCCTCGAGCTTTTCGAAGGAGACCACGACAAAGTGGACGACCTCGACGAGGCGGTGGGCCGCCGCATGGGCTTCCACGAGTCGTACCCGGTGAGCGGGCAGACGTACACCCGGAAGGTCGACTACGCCGTGCAGGCGTCCCTGGCGGGTGTCGCGGCTTCTGTCTCGAAGATCGCCCACGACCTGAGGATTCTGGCGCACCTACGGGAGGTGGAGGAACCCTTCGAGAGCGAACAGATCGGCTCGTCGGCGATGCCGTACAAGCGCAATCCGATGCGCGCCGAGCGCATGTGCGCCCTCGCGCGCCACGTGATCGTGCTCGCCCAGGATCCGGCCTTCACGGCCGCCACCCAGTGGCTGGAGCGAACCCTCGACGACTCGGCCAACCGCCGCCTCTCCATCCCGGACGCCTTCCTCGCGCTGGATGGCTGCCTGGTCCTCCTGGAGAACGTGTCCCGCGGGCTCATCGTGAACCCGCAGGTCGTACGAAGGAATCTCGCCGAACACCTTCCCTTCATGGCTACAGAGACGATCTTGATGCACGCGACGTCGCAGGGAGGCGATCGCCAGGAGTTGCACGAGAGAATCCGTCAGCACTCCATGGCCGCCGCCCGGCGCATGAAGGAGGAGGGAGCAGATGCCGATCTCCTAGAGCGGATCTCGGGCGATGAAGCCTTCGGTCTCGACGCCGACGAGCTCGCGCGGATGGTCGATCCGCTGCGTTTCGTCGGTCGGGCCCCGACCCAGGTCACCCGATTCCTCGAACGGGCCGTCGCGCCCGTCCTCGAGCGCCAACGCGAACACCTCGTGAACCTCGACGACCCCGATATTCATGTCTGATCAAAGCACGGTCCATCGTTCCGATCTCGATCTTCCCCTCCTCCACCGCGGCAAGGTCCGCGACGTGTACGAGGTGGACGAAGGCACCCTCCTGATGGTGGCCAGCGACCGCGTCAGCGCTTTCGACGTGGTGCTCCCGCAGCCCATTCCCCACAAGGGCGAGGTCCTCACCCTGGTGACGGCTTGGTGGCTGCAGCAGCTCGAAGACACCGTACCGCACCACATCATCGCCGTGGATCCGGACAAGATCATCGAGCGCCATCCGGAGCTGTCCGGGAGTCGTGATGTCTGGGCTCGGCGGGCAATGCTCGTCCACCGAACCCAGCCCGTGCTCGTTGAGTGCGTTGTCAGGGGCTACATCTCGGGCTCGGCATGGAAGGAGTACAGTCGTTCCGGGACCCTCGCGGGTGAGGGCCTCCCCGAGGGTCTTCAGGAGAGCCAGAAGCTCGATCCGGCGATCTTCTCTCCGGCCACCAAGGCCCAGGAGGGAGAGCACGACGAGAACATCACCTTCGGTCAGACGAAAGAGATCCTCGGCGATGCGCTCGCGGAGCGGTTGAAGGACCTCTCGCTGCGGATCTACGGATACGGTCGCGACGTCGCCAATGAGCGCGACATCATCCTCGCCGACACCAAATTCGAGTTCGGCTTCGACACGGACGGCCAACTCATCATCATCGACGAGGTTCTCACGCCCGACTCGTCGCGGTTCTGGCCGAAGGAGAGCTACGGAGTCGGCCGGGGACAGCCGTCGCTGGACAAACAGCCGATTCGCGACTGGCTCGACACCCTCGACTGGGACAAGAGCCCACCACCGCCCGACCTGCCCGACGACATCGTCGATGCGGCTTCGTCGCGGTACAAGGAAGTGTTCAAGCGTCTGACGGGTACGGCGTTGGACGAGTATCGACCTCCGCACTTCGGCGAAGACCGGTGAGCTTCGCCCGCGAAGGATACCCGTTCGCGGTTGCGGGCCTCCTCCTCGCGGGTCTCTGCTGGGCCGGTGTGTGGGTACGGGTCGCCGACCCCGCGAGCTGGCCGGGGCGAGCGCTCCTGGTAAGCGCGTGGGCGTGCTCGGCACTGGCGGTCTTCGTACTCTGGTTCTTCCGCGACCCACCGCCGGTACTCGCCGCCGATGCCGCCGCGGTAGTGGCCCCCGGTCAGGGCAAGATCATCCTCGTCGAGGACGTCGATCACGTGGACGTCGTGGACGGACCGGCCACCAAGATCTCCATATTTCTCAGTGTCTTCGACGTGCACGTGCAGCGGGCGCCGGTTTCGGGCGAGGTCGTCCACAAGGAGTACCGCCCAGGGAAGTACCTGGCGGCCTGGAACGACAAGGCATCGGAAGACAACGAGCAAGGTGCGCTGGGAATCCGCACCGAGGAAGGCACCGTCCTCGTCAAGCAGATCGCCGGCCTCGTCGCCCGCCGCATCATCACGGATCCGGACGTGGGTGACGACCTGGAACGAGGTGAACGCTTCGGGCTCATACGCTTCGGCTCGAGGGTCGATCTCTTCCTCCCAGCCCATTGGGAGGTGACGGGGGCCGTGGGAGACCGGGTGATAGTGGGCTCGACAGCCATCGCTCGGAGAGTCCCCGTCCCCGCCGCTGCCGCGCAGGACCAGTCCCAAGAGGGCCATGCGCCTGCCGACGGGTCCAAGACCGACTCGGAGACGGCGGACATGGCTGCCGGAATGGAGGAGTCCAGATGAACCGGCCGCCGCGCAGACATTCGAATCTCCAGCGGGGGGTCATCATCCTCCCGTCCGCGTTCACCCTCGGGAACCTCTTCTTCGGGATCTACGCCATCGTCGCTGCGTCCCGTGGCGATTTCACGTGGGCGGGTTGGTTCATCATCTTCGCCGGCGTCCTCGACATGCTCGACGGGAGGGTGGCTCGGTTCACCCGCACGGGTTCGGCCTTCGGCGCCGAGCTGGACTCCCTGGTCGACGCCATCTCCTTCGGTGTCGCCCCTGGTTTCATCGTCTACCAGCTCTTCTTCGCTGCCGATACGGGATGGAGCTGGATTCTGATCTTCTTCTACGTGACCGCGGTGGTCGTTCGCCTGGCTCGCTACAACGTCGAGCAGGGTGGCGAGGCGAAGCGGTACTTCCACGGCCTCCCGTCCCCGTCGGCCGGTATGACCCTGGCGGCGTACTACCCGTTCAGTCAGACATCCTTCTTCGCCGACTACCTGAGCGATCTTCCGTGGCAGCAGATCATGGGGATCGGCATGGTGCTTCTGGCCGTCCTCATGGTCAGCCACGTGCCCTACGCAAAAGTCGGAAAGATCGGTCTACGCACGCCGCGTGGTCTATTCAACACGGGCGTCGCCCTGGCCGCACTCTTCCTCGCCATCGCTGTGCCGCAATACTACTTCTTCTCGGTCCTCCTACTCTACATCGCCTGGGGCCTCACCAAGTCGGTCGTCATCGGATTCCTGGACCGCCTACCAGGCGGCGACCCCCTCCTCGACGAAGACGAGGACGACCTGAAGAACGAGCAGCGCGAGTTGGACTATGCAGCCCTCGGCCCCAGCGGCCGTTCACATCGATCCCTCGTCGATGACGAGGGTATGGAGGATCAAGCGTGAGTCAGTACCGTCTCGAAGTCCGCGTGAAGCCACGGCCAGGACTTCTCGATCCGCAGGGCAAGGCCATTCATCACTCCTTGAACTCGCTCGGGTGGGATGGCGTCGCCGACGTCCGCGTCGGAAAGGCCATCTACATCGACCTCGAAGCCGAATCTGCGGAGTCCGCCATCGCCGCGGCCGAAGAGATGTGCCGCAAGCTCCTGGCGAACCCCGTCACCGAGGACTTCGCGGTAGCGCTGGAGCAGGAGGCCGCTGCGTCATGAAGGTCGCCGTCATCACCTTCCCCGGCTCCAACTGCGACCACGACCTCTACAAGGCCGCCCAACAGGTGGGAGGAGACGCCTCCTTCGTCTGGCACCGTGAACGGGGCCTCGACGGATTCGATGTCGTCCTTCTTCCGGGGGGGTTCTCCTACGGCGATTACCTCCGTCCGGGCGCAATCGCCCGCATGAGCCCGATCATGGACGACGTGATGTCCTTCGCCAAGGCAGGGGGCCCGGTCCTCGGGATCTGCAACGGGTTCCAGGTCCTCTGTGAGGCCGGCCTGCTTCCAGGAGCACTGGTCCGCAACGATGCTCTGAAGTTCCGCAGTCACGACGTGCGCCTGCGTGTGGAGAGAGTCGATACTCTCTTCACCAGCGACTACGAGCTAGGTCAGATCCTCCGGGTCCCCATCGCACATGGAGACGGCAATTACGAGGCCGATGAGGAGACGCTGAACGCCCTCGAAGACGAGGGTCGGGTGGTGTTCCGCTACGTGGATCGCAACGGCGAGGCCGTGGAAAGCGCCAACCCCAACGGGTCGTGGCACAACATCGCCGGTATCGTCAACGAGTCGGGTAACGTCCTTGGCATGATGCCACACCCGGAGCGGGCGATGGAAGAGCTCCTCGGCTCCACAGACGGGGTAGGTGTCTTCACCTCGATGATGAACAGTCTCTCCACCGCCCCGGCGTGATAGCCAGGCCGATGATCCGCATCCATCGACTTCAAATAAACGAGCACATAGCGTGAGTAAAGCCGACGGCACCGCCACGGCGACCCCCGTGCCCCCAAGGGCCGGCGATCCGGAGATCACCCCCGAGGTCGTCGCCGACCACGGCCTTTCGGAAGACGAATACGCCCGCGTCTGCTCCGTCATGGGCCGTGAACCCACCTTCACCGAGCTCGGCGTCTTCAGCGCCATGTGGTCGGAGCATTGTGGGTACAAGAACTCCAAACGGCTGCTGCGCCTTCTGCCCACGCGAGCCCCTTGGGTCATCCAGGGGCCCGGCGAGAACGCCGGCGTCATCGATGTGGGCGACGGCTATGCGCTGGCCTTCAAGATCGAGTCGCACAACCACCCGTCGGCCGTCGAGCCGTATCAGGGCTCAGCGACCGGGGTCGGTGGGATCCTCCGTGACATCTTCACCATGGGCGCCCGTCCGGTAGCGGTCCTCGACTCGCTGCGGTTCGGCGACCTCGACAGCGGCCGCGTCCGCTACCTCTTCGACGGTGTCGTGAAGGGCGTAGGCGACTACGGCAACTGCGTGGGAATCCCCAATATCGGAGGTGAGGTCGTTTTCGATCGGGGCTACGAGGGTAATCCCATCGTGAACGCCATGTGCCTGGGACTGATGAAGCGTGAGGAGCTCATCACTGCGGCGGCGTCCGGTGTGGGCAACCCGCTCATGGCTGTCGGGGCCCGTACCGGTCGAGACGGGATCCACGGCGCCACCTTCGCCAGTGAAGAACTGAGCGAGGACGCCGACGAATCGAGCCGCCCCCAGGTGCAGGTGGGTGACCCCTTCACCGAGAAGCTCCTCCTCGAGGCGAGCCTCGAGCTCATCGCCAGTGGGGCGATCAGCGCCATCCAGGACATGGGTGCAGCGGGGATCACCTCGTCGGCATCGGAGATGGCCGGCCGCGGTGGCAGCGGCGTGGAGATGGAGATGACGGACGTCCCCGTCCGTGAGGACGGGATGACGCCCTACGAGATTCTCCTGTCCGAGTCCCAGGAGCGTATGCTGGTCGTCGCGGAGAAAGGCCGGGAAGGCGAGGTCCACCGGATCCTCGAGAAGTGGGAGTTGGAAGCTGCGGTCATCGGCCGTGTCACGGACGACGGCATGTTTCGCGTGCTGGAGAACGGCAAGGTCGTCGCGGACATACCAGCCCTCCCCCTCACCGACGGGTGCCCGACGTACGAGCGCGAGGGTGTCGAGTCGGCCGAGATCATTGGGCTCAGGGACATGGACCTGAGCGAACACCTCATCCCCGAAGGCGATCTCTCAAAGAGCCTCCTCCTTCTGCTGGGCTCACCCAACGTCGCGTCGAAGCAGTGGATCTACCATCAGTATGACACCACCGTCCGCACATCGACGGCTGTCCGGCCCGGTGGAGACGCAGGCGTCGTGCGCATCCGCGGGACGCAGCGAGCAGTGGCCGCCACGACGGACTGCAACGGCCGCTTCGTCTACCTCCAGCCGAAGACGGGCGCCATGGCCGCGGTGGCCGAGGCGGCCCGGAACCTCGTGTGTGTCGGCGCCATGCCCACGGCCATCACGAACAACCTCAACTTCGGAAACCCGCTCAAGGCGCACATCTACTATCAGCTCCGCGAAGCCGTCCTGGGCATGCGAGACGCCTGCGCCGCATTCGAGACACCGGTGACCGGCGGAAACGTCTCTCTCTTCAACGAAACCGACGGCAAGGCCATCTACCCAACCCCCGTCATCGGGATGGTCGGTGTCATCGACGATGTCGACCGGATCACCCCGAACGCCTTCCGCAACGAAGGCGACGACATTGTCCTCCTGGGCGAGAACACCGGTGAGATCGGTGGTTCCGAGTACCTGTACGTGACGGCAGCCCTCGTGGCCGGTGAGCCGCCGTCGGTAGATCTGGAGGGCGAGAAGCGGTTGCAGCAGGCAATGCTCTCCCTGACCCACGAAGGCCTCGTGACCGCCGCCCACGACTGCTCCCAGGGAGGGCTCGCCTGCACCCTGGCCGAGATGGCCCTCGGCGACGGAGAGGAGCCTTTCGGCGTAGAGGCGGGAATCGACGACGAACTCCGCCCCGTCGTCTCCCTCTTCGGGGAAGCCCAGGGGAGGATCGTCCTTTCGTGCAACCCAGCCAGCACCGGGGCAGTCCTGGCGTCTGCGGAGCGGTACGCGGTGCCCGCCCGGAAGATCGGTACCGTACTCGGCGCCGATCGGGGCTTCACGCTGAAGGTACGTGACGCATCGGTATCGGCTTCGCTGGCGGAGATGACCGAGGCCTATTTCCAGGCTATCCCGAAGATCATGGACGTCTCTCCCACTGCGGAGTCCTAGAGCCATGTGCGGAGTCGTCGGAATCAGTGGCATCGAGAACGCTGCGCAGCAGGCGTTCCTGGCCATGTACGCCCTCCAGCACCGGGGGCAGGAAGCCGGCGGCATCGTCTCGTTCGACGGGGCGGACGCCCGGGTCCACAAAGGCGCGGGGCTCGTCTCGGAGATTTTCCACCGAGACGCCCTGGCCGAGCTGTCCGGCGACACCGCCGTGGGCCACGTCCGCTACTCCACCGCAGGTGGGGGGAACCTGGCCAACGTCCAGCCCATCACCGCGAAGTACGCTCGCGGAAGCCTGGCTCTGGCCCACAACGGCAACTTGACCAACCAGCTCGCCCTCCGGCACCGACTCGTCGAGGAGGGGGCCATTTTCCGATCGTCCTCGGACTCGGAGACGCTCATTCACCTCATCGCCAAGTCCCGGGAAGGCACGGTCGACGGGCAGGTCCTCGACGCTCTGTCCCATCTCGAGGGGGCGTTCTCCATGGTCCTCGCGGTCGACGATACGCTTTACGCCGCTCGCGACCCGAGGGGGTTCCGGCCGCTCGTCATCGGTCGCAAGGGCGAAGGCATCGTCATCGTTTCGGAGACCTGCGCGCTCGACATCCTCAACGCGGAGTACGTGCGCGACATCGAGCCCGGAGAAGTACTCAAGATCCACGCCGGTGACATGGAGCCACTGCGGTCCCTCGCTCCCGCTCCCGAACGGGCTCCCTGCATCTTCGAGCTCGTCTACTTCGCCCGTCCCGACTCGCGGATCTGGGGCGTGAGCGTCGACCGGGCGCGCCGAGCATTGGGCCGGACGCTGGCCAGAGAGCACCCTGTGGAGGCCGACTGCGTCATCTCCGTGCCCGACAGCGCCAACTCCGCGGCGCTGGGCTTCAGCGAGGAGAGTGGGGTGCCCTTCGAACTCGGCCTCCTGCGCAATCACTACGTCGGCCGGACCTTCATTCAGCCGGACCAGAAGGACCGGGATTTCGGCGCACGCATGAAGTACAACCCCGTCCGGGAGGTCCTCGCCGGACAACGGGTGGTCGTCGTCGATGACTCCCTTGTCCGTGGCACCACGAGCCGGAGTCTCGTTCGCATGCTTCGGCAGGCTGGAGCGGCGGAGGTTCATCTCCGCATAGGAAGCCCACCCGTCAGGTCCCCCTGTTTCTATGGCATCGACATGCCCACCAAGAGCGAGCTCATCGCCTCCAACCTCGGCGTCGACGACATCGCGCGACGAATCGGCGTCGATTCCCTCGGCTACCTCTCACTGGAGGGCATGGTCGACGCGGTGAAGCAGGCGGGACCGTACTGCACGGCGTGCTTCTCCGGAGATTACAAGGCGCCTCTCGTCGATGTGGGCGAGGGCTTCCTCACCTTGGAAGGGCCGGCCACCAAGGAGCTGGAGCCCTCGATTCTGGGCGCTGGGGCAGGCGCCGGCGTCGATTGAGGCAACAGGCGTTCCTCGCTTGAGCAGCCGTCTACTCGAGCTGCCCAAGGCGGAGTTGCACGTGCACCTGGATGGGTCGCTTCGACCGGAGACCCTGTTCGAGTTGGCCCGGGAGCGGGGGGTATCACTCCCGGCGAACGACGTGGCGGCTCTCGCCGACTTCATGGTGGTCTCCGACGCCACGAGCCTGGAAGAGTACCTGGAGCGTTTCGACGTTACCCTCTCGGTCCTCCAGGACGCCGAAGCCCTGGAGCGGGGAGCCTACGAGCTCGCCCTCGACCACGCCGCAGAGAACGTCCGCTACGTCGAGATCCGCTTCTGCCCCCTCCTGAACACCGATGGAGGGCTCTCCGTGGACGAGGTGCTGGATGCCGCCCTCTCCGGGCTCCGGCGGGCCGAAGCCGAGGCCGGTGTGATTGCTCGGGTCGTCGTCTGTGCCCTTCGCACCCTCGAGGCCAGTGCATCCCTCGAGATGGCCGAGCTCGCCGCAGCCTACCTCCGACGTGGGGTCTGTGGCTTCGACATCGCTGGGGCCGAATCCGGCTTCCCTGTGGCAGACCACGTCGAAGCCTTTCGACGTGCGGCCCGGGCGAGCGTACCCATCACCATCCATGCCGGAGAGGGCTACGGGCCCGAATCGATCCGTCAGGCGTTGGAGTTGGGGCACGCCCGGCGCATCGGCCACGGAACCCGACTCCGCGAAGACCGGGAGCTCCTGGAAGAGGTTCGTCGCAGACAGATCCTCCTGGAGATCTGCCTCACCTCCAACGTCCAGACCGGTGTCGTGAAGTCCGTCGCGGACCACCCCGCACGGGGCTACTTCCGGGCTGGCGTACCCGTGAGTCTCTGCACGGACAACCGCTTGATGTCGGGAGTGAGTCTCACGGACGAGTTCGGGAAGGCCGCGAGCCATCTGGGCATGACGTGGCCGGAACTGTGCAGCGTGGCTCGCACGGGTTTTGAGCACTCGTTCGTCTCGAGCGACATCAAACAGTCGCTGCTCCGACATTTCGACGAGGCCGTCGAGCCCCGTGGGGAAGTTCGACCGCACCCCTGAATGCGGTCGAGGAGATCAGGGGTCGTCTCGTTTCGACGGCTTCTACTCCTCCGCGAGCTTCTCCTCGGCGAGATTCACGAACTCCGACGACCCCATGTACAGCGGCACCCGCTGATGCAGAGACTCGGGCACGATGTCGAGAATGTCATGTCGGCCATCGCTCGCCCGCCCGCCGGCTTGTTCGACGATCATCGCCATCGGGGCGGCCTCGTACATGAGGCGCAGCTTCCCCTCGGGGTTCTGGGTCTCACTCGGATACATGAAGATGCCGCCCTGGAGCAGTGTCCTATGGATGTCGGCCACGAGCGATCCGATGTATCGCGATCCAAAGCCGCCCTCCGTCTTCATGTGGCTCACCAGACGTTGCTGGCCCGTGGACCACCGGGCGAAGTACGCCTCGTTCACCGAATAGACCTTCTTGGGCGGTTCGGGAATTCGCATGTTCGGGTGGCTGAGGATGAACTCGCCGATGGACGGGTCGAGGGTGAAGCCGTGGACCCCCGCCCCGGTCGTGTAGACGAGCATCGTCGAAGAGCCGTAAAGCACATACCCGGCGGCTACCTGGTCCCGACCCGCTTGAAGGCAATCCTCCAGCGTGCCGCGCTCTCCGGTGGAGATCTTGTTGTGGATGCTGAAGATCGTCCCGATGGAGACGTTCACGTCGATGTTCGACGATCCGTCGAGAGGGTCGTAGATCACGACGTAGTCCCCCGTCGGGAACTTCTCGGGTATGGGAATGAACGTCTCGTTTTCCTCCGAGGCCATGCACGCCAGGAGCCCCGTGTGGTCGAGGGCGCGATACATGACGTTGTTGGCGAAAACGTCGAGCTTCTGCTGCGTTTCGCCGTGGACGTTCTCGTCGTCGGAGGCTCCCAGGATATCTACGAGCCCGGCCTTGTTCACCTCCCTGCCAATGACTTTGGCCGCCAGCGCGATGTCGGACAGGAGGTTGGTGAAGGCGCCGGTCGCCTCAGGGTGGTTCCGTTCCTGCTCGACGAGGAAGCGAGAAATCGTGACGACGTGGGTGTCAGCTGGCATGGTGGAAGCGTCGGCAATCGGATACGGGGCGGGACAGGCAGCGATGAAGCGAGGTCCCGCTACCATGGTGGGCGCGCTGAAGGTATAGAATCAGGCGTTGAAGTGCGCCCGTCCGGATCCCCAGCTCACCCGTCGAGGCGGACGTCGATCTGCCCGTCGCGATCCACGAGGAGGCGGATCTGACCGTGGATATCCGTGCGCAGGATTCTCGCCCCCGCTCGGTCGAGCCTCTCCACTACTTCGGGATGGGGATGGCCGTAGCGGTTTCGGCGCCCCGCGGAGATGATCGCGATCTCGGGCTTCGTGAACCGCAGGAAGTCCGCGTCGCTGGATGTGCGGCTCCCGTGGTGACCGACCTTGAGGACCTCCACATCGCCCGCTGCGTCCATCAACTGACGCTCGGCCTCGACACCGGCGTCGCCTGTCAGGAGAGCTTCGAACGTGCGCCATCGCACGAGGACGACCACCGACGCGTCGTTGGCAGCCTCGGACCGCACAGCCTCCGGGTGGAGCACGATGAACTCCACGCCGTCCATCGTCCATGTCATCCCCGCCCGGGCCGCTGACCACGGTATGTTCCGGTCTCGCGCCATCTCCAGGAGTTGGGCATACCCCTCCTTGGGGGCGGCCAGGAGAGGGTCCAGCACCCTCGCCACCTGAAAGGACTCCAACACCGCCGGGGCACCGCCGAAGTGGTCGGCGTCTGGATGGGTGAGGACAAGAGCATCCAACCGCCGTACCCCTCGCTTCCTCAACGACGCGACGACGGGGTGGCTCGGCGCGGGTCCGTCGATCGGTGGCCCGGCATCGACGAGGAGCCATCCGCCCCGGGGCGTCCGGAGGGCGAGAGCGTCCCCCTGCCCCACATCCATGACCAGAAGCTCCAACCGGCCACGACCTTCCACCGACGCCGCCACCGGCCAGCCCACCACACCCGTGGCCAGGTAAGCGGCTACGAGGCGACGGCGTCCACGTGCGTCGATTCGTGGATGGCGAGCCAGGGCGTGAGCCACGACGACCCCTGCCCCTCCGGCCACCACCGTCGTCTGGGTGATCCATACGCTGATGCCCGGCATGGACGCGACGAACTCGGTGAGCGCGAGCAGCGCCAGGAGGATGGCATCCACACCCCCCGCGAGAAACGCCGCCGCGGTAGGCGTCACGAAATCGAGGATGATGGTCGCCAACGCCCCGGGGAGCGCCAGAGTCACCAGGGGAGAAGCGATCATGGTGGTGGGGACTCCCACGACCGAGACCCGCTCGAAGTGCCACGCGACCACCGGTAAGGTGGCCACCGTCGCGGCAACGCCACCGGCCAGCCCCTTCACGAATGGCGCGGGGAGAAGACCTTTCGCCCACCTGTCCATCGCTTCACCCAGCGGGCGTGTCCAGGCCACCAGTCCGGCCGCCCCTGCGAAGGAAAGCTGAAAGCCGGCCGACGAGGCCTTCCCAGGGTCCACAGTGAGGAGCACCACCGCGGCTCCGGCCAGAGCACCCCACCGGGAAGGTGGTCTGCCTCGCGCCCGTGAGGCCGCGAAGAACCCGAGAATGAGCGCCGCTCGGCACGCGGCGTCGGGAAAGCCGATGAAGCCGACGTAGAGCCACGACACCACCGCCGCACCGAGGGCAGCCTTCTGGCGGGTCAATCCAACTACGCGTAAGAGGGCGAGGGCGGCGCCGGCGATGATGCCGACGTGGAAGCCTGAAATGGCGAGAAGATGTGCGATCCCCACCAGCGCAAAGCTGTCCCGCACCTCGCGATCGAGGCCCTCGCGACGGGCGAAGACGAGCGCGGAAACGAGGGGGGCGCGCTCCCCATAGAGCCGCGGCAGGCGTCCGACCAGATCGTCCCGCCACCGTACTGCCTGGCGGGCCAGGGTAGCGGTCGGGCCTCCTGCGGCCTCGACCTCGGAGAAGGACACAGCCCGCAGCCAGGGCCGGTACTGTCCGTCCACCCAGGTGCCTTCGATGACGAGAGACCGGCCAGCCGGTGGGAGCGCACTGTCGACACTCACGACGACGGTGAACGTCCCGCAGCCGCCTTCAACGGCGAATGGCGCGGAACCAGACCTCGGCGTCGCCAGGAAATGGCCTCGAATCTCTGCCACCGGACCCTCATGGGGAGCGCATGCGGCAGGCCCAGCGGTCACCGCGAGCCAGCCCGCCAAGAGCGCCAGACTGAGGGCCATCCGGACGGGACGCTCCGATGAAAAAATGGGCAGCGTCGCTCCCAGGATCCCCACCAGCGGCGCCGACCAGATCGGTGCGCCCAAGGATCCCACGACCACCCCGACGCCGTAGGCCAGGGCGAGTCGAGCGAGAGGAGCGGCGTGTGTCACCTACACGGCGCCCTCCTGCGAGCAGTCATCCGGGTGGACGATCCTCCATGGCTAGGAGTCCAAACCGTTGGTGAGCCGCCGCTCACCCGCGTCCTCGGTTTCGTTGAAGAGGTCCTGCTGGCTGAGATCGACGAACCTCTCCCTCTCCTCCCGGTCCTCCTCGGCCAGCCGCGCCCGGAGGATCCGACGGACCTTGAGGTCCGAACGGAGGCCGGCCACGAGCATCACCACCATGCCAACGATGACCGCACCGAACGCGACCACCGTGAGTGGGACGCCGTAGAAGGTCGCGATTCCCAGACGGAGGGTGACCCGGTGGCCCGAGTTCAGATAGGCGAACGCAAGCGAGAAGATCAACAACAGGAGGATCCCGACGAACCCCGCGAAACGGCTCACATGCTCACCGCGACCTTCGCGTCGACCTCCGCCCCCGAGAA
This sequence comes from Gemmatimonadota bacterium, assembly GCA_013002885.1. GTDB lineage: Bacteria > Gemmatimonadota > Gemmatimonadetes > Longimicrobiales > Gaopeijiaceae > UBA2589. The sequence continues at coordinate 22,689 of JABDLS010000118.1, forward strand.
GGTGGCCCCCGTCGTCCGTTCGAGAACGACCTCGGTGTACTCGCCGATTCGCTCTGCCGACCCGTCGAACACGACGACCTTGTTGCGTCCCGTTCGACCGCGGACCTGACCCTCGTCCCTCCCGGCTCCCTCGATGAGGACTTCTTCGACGCGCCCCACCTCGGACTCGTTGATCTCCGCCTGGATCGCTCGGCTCACATTGATGAGCTCTTCCAGCCGCGTCTGAGCCACGTCGGGGTCGATGAAGTCGCCCTCGGGAAGGCGTGTCGCTGGTGTGCCGTCCCGAGGCGAGTACTTGTACGTGAAGGCATCGTCGAAGCGCACGCCGCGCATGAGGTCCAGCGTGTCACGGAACTCTTCGTCGGTCTCGCCCGGGAAGGCCACGATGATATCGGTGGAGAGGGCGATGTCCGGCATCGCCGCCCGCACCATGTCGATCTTTTGCAGAAGGCTCTCCACGGTGTACCGCCGGAGCATGCGCTTCAGGGTACGATCGTTGCCGGCCTGGGCGGGCAGGTGGAGATGCTCGCACACTGCCGGCTCCTCGGCCATAACAGCAACCAGTTCCGGGGTCACGTCATTGGGATGGGGCGATGTGTAACGGACCCGTCGGATTCCATCCACCTGCGCGACGCGGCGGAGGAGCTGCGGGAAGGAGACGGCTTCCCACACGTAGGAGTTCACCGTCTGACCCAGTAGAGTCACCTCCGACACGCCGCCCTCGGCCAGAGCTCGGACCTCATCGAGGATCTCCACAGCGCTCCGGTTCTTCTCACCACCACGCACGTAGGGTACGATGCAGTACGTGCACCGGTGGTCACAGCCCCGCTGGATGGGGACCCACGCGGTGGGGCCCTCGGTACGTCGCTGCTCCAGGCCCTGATAGTTCTCGTCCATGTCCAGCTGGAGGACGGCCAGCTGGGGTCCCCGCTTCTTGCCTCGGGGCCGCTCCACGATGGGGACGTCGGCATCCAGCCGAGCCAGAGCCTCCGGAAGGCCCCGATAACCGTCGGGCCCCATGACCAGATCGACGTACGGGGCCTGTTCGAGGAGCGCCTCGCCCATGCGCTGAGCCATACAACCGGTAACCCCGAGGACCATGCCTGGTCGCTCACGCCGCAGGCCGTTGAGCTGCGCGACCCGTCCGAGAACGCGCTTCTCGGCATGATCACGGATGGCGCACGTGTTCACCAACACGACGTCCGCATCTTCGGGGGCATCGACGATACGGTATCCCCGACCTTCGAGGATTCCCTCCATCAGCTCACCATCGCTGATGTTCATCTGACAGCCATACGTCTCGACGTAGGCGCGCTTCTTGGATCTTGAGCTCATGCTGAAATACGGGCGAATTCGCGGGGCGCAACAATATACAGATCGTCCCCGGTGCCGAGCAGGGTACCCTCTACCATCGGTGGAGGCGCATCGCCATCCTCGAGGCGGACCCCCACCCGGAGGTAGTCCCCGGTCACACCCGTACCTCCGTCGCCTTCCACCGCGACACGAGCGGGCCCGCCGACTCGCGCCTGTCGGTACCGCGCCCCCTTTGTATGGACAAGCTCACGGAGATTTCGGGCCCGCTCACCGGCAACACGCTGCGGCACCGGATCGGGCAGCTCCGCCGCCACCGTGTCGTCCCGCGGGGAGAAGGGGAAGACGTGGAGATAGGTGAAGGGCAGCTCCTCCACGAGGGCCATCGTCGACGCGTGGTCCGCCTCGGTCTCGCCGGGGAAGCCGGTGATGATGTCGGCACCCAGTCCCAAAGGAGAGATACGCTTCGCGATCTCGAGCGCTCGCGCGCGGTATTGCTGGCGCGTGTGCCACCGACGCATGCGGCGCAGCACCGGGTCGGCACCGCTCTGCAGAGGCATGTGCAGATGTGGAGCGAGTCGACCGTCAGATTCCTCGAGGAGATCGACAAGGAGGTCGTCTATCTCGGTGGCCTCGACGCTTCCCAGCCGGAAACGCGTGTCGGGGAGGGCCTCCAGAAGGATGGCGCAGAGCCGAGAAAGCGTCGTCGCCTCTTCCAGATCGAGCCCGTAGTGGCCGATGTGGATGCCGGTGACGACGAGCTCGGCATGGGCTTCGGCCAGGAGCCGTGCCTCGGCCAGCACCTCTTCCGGCGCCCGGGAGCGCGACACCCCCCGGGCCAGACGGGTGGCGCAGAAGGCGCACTTCCTGTCGCATCCGTCCTGGACCTTGAGCCACCCTCGAGACGCTCCCCTCCGCCGGCGGAGAAGCCCTCCGCCGATGGGCTCGTAGTCCATACGATCGAGCGACGTTCGTACCTCGATCTGGACCAGTCCACCTTCACCCGTGGACTCCACCGCAGCACCGACCTCCGCCGGGTCGTGACCCGGAATCACCGCAACGACGCCAGGCATGCGGTGGTAGGCCTCTGCCTTGAGGGCGGCCGAGCAGCCGGCGACGACGATCTCCGCCTCAGGGTGCTCACGGCGGAGGCGGCGGATGAAGCGTCGGGCTTCGGCATCCGCCTGATTCGTCACCGTACAGGTGTTGATGACGAAGATGTCGGCGTCGGAGCGGGCCTCGGAGGTGAGACCACCCCGGGCTTCGATCTCCTGGCGCATCCGCTCGGTATCGTACTGATTGGCCTTGCAACCGAAGGTGTGGTAGTGGACGCGCACGACGGCCTTCCTACCCGGCGAGCCGGATCAGAATCCCGCGGCCTGGAATGAAATCGTGCCCCGCCAGAAATTCTCGGAGATCCCACCCGCCCACCGCCGCCCTCGCTCGACGGCCAGGTCCACAGCGGCGAGGGTGATGTCGTTTGTCCGGTTCAACGCCAGGCCGACACCCCCCGAGAAAATCCTCTCTGTCACCTCGTCTGCATCGAAGGCGAAGGGCAACGTCGAGCGTCGATAGCCGAAGCGCAGGGGAGCGTCCCTGCCCCACAGACGAGCCCGCGCGAACTCGACACCCAGCCCATATCCGTTGGCGCTCCCGGCCTGTACCGATCCCGTGAGATCGGCCTGCGTCTCCGACCAGTCGGCGAGGACGGCGCTGGCACCGAGAAGGACCGGCCCGAACGTCGCACTGACGCCGGCGCGGTACTGAACCGGGAGGTCGAAGGTCCGGTCGGCCCCGTCGGTGTCGTCTTGGGCTTCGGCATCGAGGTTCGACGGAATCTGAACGCTCGCTGCTACGTGGTAGCGATCGGTGAGCGTTGCCGAGACCCCCGTTGTGAGGTGGAATCCGCTGTACGCCCACCGCCCGCTCTCCACATACGAGTTGACGTCGGCGGCGATCTCATCGCCGAACGTGCGCGTAAGTGTCCGGACGATGGATCCGGCGTACCGGCCCACGGTGACGCCCACCGACACGTCCGTACCCAACCGTTGGGCGTACCCCAGGTTGAGGTTCGAGACCGACCCGTCCTGGATGAACTCGTCGTTGGTGGCGACGGTCTCGGTGCTCAGATCGACGGTGCCTGTCCGTGAGTCGGTGTAGTTCTGATCGAGGAACGACCCCACCTGGAACGACATCATTCCATCGAAGACCGGATAGGCGAGCCCCATGAGGGGGAAGCGGTTGCCTTGGAAGCTTCCACTCGGCCCACCGGCGGCGGAGTAGTCCACCCAACTCGGCTGGTTCGCCACGACCCCGGTGGCCACCGACAGGCGGCCCAGAGCCGCCGGGTCGGTGGGCATGAACGCCCCCCCGGGGAGACCGATACCCATGCTCCCCATGGCCCGGGATCGACCATCCAGCGCTTCACTGGGCACGCCGAGGCCCGCCGCGTTGAACACCGACTGGGCTTCCAACTCCGGCGCGGACACCATCGCAATGGCCCCGGCGACGAAGGCGACACGGGAGAGCTTCAGGCAGCGCGTCATCATGGGAGTTCCATGTCGGGTCCGATGGTAAGGACGAGCCTCAGCACCGGCTCGAAGGCGCTTCCCGGTCCTTCGAACGAGGCGAACGCGATGGAAAGGGGCTCGAAGACCGAAAGCAGGGCCAAAGTCCCCGGCGGCTCGTTGCCGTTCGCGTCCTCGCCCCGGAGGAGATCCCGTGCGAACGAGGTGAAGGGGATCTCGATGACGACGCCTGGATTGCTCCCGAAGGCGTCAGGCGCCACGGCACGACCCAAGGCAGCCCCCACGAGTGAGCCCCCCAGAGGCGACTTGGGCATGGCGGATCGATCGAAGACCGGTCGGACGTCGAGGCGGACGGTGTCCGTAGGCTGGAACGCCGCGTCCGTGGTCCGGCTGGTGAGCTTGAGGGCGGCGAAGCTCACCTGGCCAGCCTCGATCTCGAAAGGACAACCGACCTCGGCGCAAAACTCGGGCGGCCCCGTGATCTGAGCGGGAATCGCCACGTCCAGGACCGTACGCCACGATGGAGCGCCCCCGATGCGAACGCCGTCCGGGCTCGGATCCGGGAAGGGTGCATAGATGAACGTCGTAGACCGCGGGTTCACCGAGAGCTCGGCGATGGTATCCGGGTTTGACGAGGGCCTGACATCGAGCCGAAGCCGGGTCTGACTGATCTGCAGGCGCGCACCGGCGTCGAACGACTCGATCCGTGCCCCCCGGGAGAGATCGAGTGTGTCGGCCCAGGCCGCGACGTCCGCCGAGTCCAGGACGAAGACGACCGAGTCGCCGGAGGCCGGATCCCAGACCGCGGTATCGACGACGACCACCGGGCCCGCACCCGCTTCCGTCCAGTTCCGCAGGTCGTTGATGGTGTCGATCGCCGCTGTCCACGACGCCGTTGTGGGATCCCATTCCTGCTGGAGGCGCCCGAGGCCCAGGGTGACCGGACCCACGTTCGTGCTTGCCAGCGTGTCGAAGAAAGCGACCAGACGCCCACCGACGAACGTGATGGTGGAATCGGGACGCTGGGCGCCGGTGGTGTCTCGAACCGTGACCGCACTCGGATATCCGGTGTACCGGATGAGGGTCCGGGCGTCGAGGGTTCCGGCGAACTGGCTGGCGACGAAGCCGACCCCGAGGTCTTCTGGCGATCCGTAGCCCCCGAACACCTCGAGGTCGGAAGCGAAGTCACTCCAGGGGATCTCCACCTCCACCGTGATGGGTCCAGCGGGAAGGGGCGTGTCGACGACTCCCAGCGGGAGTTCCTCGTCACAGGCGGCCACGACGGTGCACAGCATCGCCGTCGATACGGCGAAGCGCAGCCAACGTGCCTTCGATTCCAAATCGCTCAAGAGCTTGGGCCTTCCTCAACGTCGGACCAGACGCGCGGCAGGCGCGGGGTCAGACCGGTCAGAATTTCGTAGCTGATGGTGCCGGCGAGGCCGGCGACCTCGTCCAGCGAGATCGTCTCCGCACCCTGCGTTCCGATGAGGGTGGCCACGTCGCCCTCCACCACCGCTGGAACACCGGTGATGTCTACCACCGTCACGTCCATGGAGATCCGTCCGATGATCGGGACGCGAACGTCGCCGACGAGAGCGTAGCCCCGATTTCCAAGCGCCCTCGGCAATCCGTCCCCATACCCGATAGACAACGTCGCCCACCTTTCGTCGGAGGAGGCGACATAGGTGGACCCGTATCCGAGGGTCGTCCCTGCCGCCGCTTCACGCACGTGGACGACACGCGCGTGTAGCGAGACGACCGGTTCCGGTTTCGGTTGCCCCCCGCCGATCCGGCCGCCGTAAAGGTAGATGCCTGGGCGAACGATGGCGTTGCCCAGAGCCGGCGCACGGAAAGCGCCGGCGCTATTGAGTACATGAACCAGCGGAATTCCCAACTCGGCAATCAGCCGCTGCCTGACAGCGTCGAAGCGGTTCCACTGGGCTCGGATGCTGGCCTCCGCGGCGACCGAATCGTCGGCATCCGCAGAGTGAAGATGGGTATACGCACCGACCCACGTGACCTCCTCGCCAACCTTCTTCAGGCCCGGCAGCCACTCGTTCACCTTCCTCCAGTCGAATCCGCTTCGGCCCATTCCCGTGTCGACGTCGACGTGGACCCGGGGGCCGCGCTCCGTTCTCGACGCCGCCTCGACCATCGCGTGGAGGGCGCACAGACTCGAAACGGAGAGTTCGAGGTCGGCTCCGAGCGCGCCGTCGATCTCGCCGAGAGGGATCGGGCCGCAGACCAGGATCCGACCCTCGTAGCCCCCGCTCCTGAGATCCATCCCCTCGCCGACGGTGGCGACTCCGAAGCCCCAGGGGCCTTCCGGCTCCAGGCAGGCTACAACCCCCTCGACACCAACGCCGTAGGCGTCGGCCTTGACCATCGGAAGCACACCCGAGGCGGGTCCGACGGAGTCGGAGATCCGCCGGAAATTGAGGCGCAGGGCGTCCGGACTCACGTGCACCCACGCGCGCCCTCGAGGATTCGTTGACATAGGCCGTGAAAGATGCCAAGAACAGAGCACTTCGTGCACTGGTAGGCCCCGTTCAGGGACCGCGCCGGTGCCGCACCCTCGACCCCATTCATTCGTGGGCGACTCCCCCCACCACTTCCCGGGACCCGGCACCCTCGATCGTGCCCTCGCCCTGGTCCGATATCTTCGGTCCGAATGTCCTTGGGATGCGAAGCAGACGGCCGAATCGCTGATACCCCACCTTCTGGAAGAGACCCACGAGGTCGTCGAAGCGATCCGCGAGGGCGATGCCGGGGAGCTGGAGGGAGAGCTCGGGGACCTCTTGCTGAACCTGGCCTTCCAGGTCGTGGTCGCGGAGGAGGACGGCTCCATGGACGCCGACTCGATCTACGGGCGCCTCGAGACCAAGATGATCGCCAGGCATCCTCACGTCTTCGGCGACGCCGAGCATCGCAGTTGGGAGGAGTCCAAGGCGGCCGAGCGATCTGACGGCGAAGGCGTCCTCACAGGCCTCGCCCGCGGCCTGGACCCCCTGACCAGGGCCTATCGGATACAGGAGCGGGTGGCCGGCGTGGGATTCGACTGGGCGGACCACCAGGGAGCCCTCGCCAAGGTCGAGGAGGAGTTGGGGGAAGTCGTCCAGGCGCTGGAGGCGCGCGATGCTCGGGATGCGGTGGGTGACGATGAGCTCTCGGCCGCTGTCCAGGAGGAGGTGGGCGACCTTCTCTTCGCTGCGGTGAACCTCGCACGACTCACCGGCGTCCACCCCACCAACGCACTCGCCCGGGCCAACGCCAAGTTCACAGGGCGCTTCGAGCGGCTCGAGAAACGCGCCCGGGCCCAGGACATCGACCTGTCCACGGCCGGACTCGACCGCCTCGACCAGATCTGGAACGACGTGAAGCGGGACGAGTGACTCAGTACCCCGCGCGCTTGTCCACGACGTTCCGCCACTCCTCCAACGGTGCCTTGGCCAGGTAGCGATCCAGGTTGCCCAGCATGAGATCGGCCTCCCGACGCCAGAACCCTCGCGTCACCGCTGAAACGTGGGGCGTGATGATGACGTTGGGTTGCGTCCAAAGAGGGTGATCCGGCGGGAGGGGCTCCGTGGCGAAGACATCCAGGCCAGCTCCTCTGATGCGTCCCGCCCGCAGGGTCTCCACCAGCGCTTTCTCGTCCACCAGGCCGCCCCGTGCGACGTTGATGAAGACCGCCCCTTCCTTCATCCGGGCGAACGCAGCAGCATCCACCATGCCCCGGGTCTCCCGGGTATCGGGAGCCGCCACCACGATCGCGTCAGACTCCCGGTACACCGCGTCGAGACCCGACTCTCCCCACACCATCTCGATGCGGGAGCCCAGCACGCCACCTCCGGCCACAGGCGCCAGATTCCCCTCCCCGGGACGCGACGGGCGGCGTTTCACCGCGATGATCCGGGCTCCGAGACTGGCCACGCGGCGAGCCACTTCGCGTCCGATCCCTCCGAACCCGATGATCCCCACGGTGGAGTCCGAGAGCTCGATGAGCGGTGCACCATCGACGTAGTAGGGCTCCTTCGACCACTCGGCCCGTCTCTGGGCGTCGAGGGCGAAGTCCAGACCTCGTCCGAAGTGGAGGAGCATGGCAAGAACGGTCTCCGCCATGGGCGGCGCGTGGACGCCGGCGGAGTTCGTGAAGACGACCGGGCTTTCGAGCATGGTCGGCGTCAGCGAACTGCCCACCCCAGCTGCCCCTGAGTGCACCCAGGCGAGGTTGGGGCCCGCCTCGAGGAGCTCGGGGGGGATGCCGTACCCGAAATACACCTCGGCTTCGCCGACAGCCTCGAGCACCTCAGGAGCGATGCGGGCGGCCCCGTCACCCGACCCGTCGGTGGGTTCCTCGACGACCACCAGCTCCCAGTCCGAGGGTAGACGGTCACGGATCTCGTTAGGCACCCAGGAGGGCATCGCCCAGATGGGACGCCGATCCATCATGTCGAGGACGACGCGCGGCACTACGGGTACAGGCGGTTCATGAGCCGCGGGAAGGGGATCATCTCCCGGACGTGGTGCCTTCCACTGATCCAGGCGACGGTGCGTTCGATCCCGAGCCCGAAGCCCGAGTGGGGAAACGTGCCGTACCGGCGAAGGTCCAGATACCAGGCGTACGCCTCTTCGGGCAACTTCTCCTCGCGAATTCGCTCCTGCAGCCGATGAAGGTCGTCCTCTCTCTGGCTTCCTCCGATGATCTCACCGTACCCCTCGGGGGCCAGGAGATCGTCGCACAGCACGGTCCGCGGGTCCTCGGGGTTCTCCTTCATGTAGAAGGCTTTTGCACCCTTCGGGTAGTCATGGACGAAGAGCGGTAGCTCCCGGTCCTCCATGAGGAGGGTCTCGTCGCTCGCGCCCAGATCCTGTCCCCACTCGACTTCACTGCCCTTCCCCTGTAGCTCCTCGACGGCATCGCTGTAGCTGATGCGGGGAAACGGCGGCTTGACCTTCTCGAGGAGTGACGTGTCCCGCTCCAGGACTCCGAGTTCGTCTTCGCACCGCTCCAGTGCGCGTGCCACCAGATACGAGACGAACTTCTCCTGGAGGCGCATGTTGTCGTCGGAGTCGGCGAAGGCGACTTCCGGCTCCACCATCCAGAACTCGGTGAGGTGGCGCCGGGTCTTCGACTTCTCCGCTCGGAACGTCGGTCCGAAGCAATACACCCGGCGAAAAGCCGGGCACGCAGCCTCCACGTAGAGCTGGCCGGTCTGCGCCAGGTACGCCGGATCCCCGAAGTAGTCCGTCTCGAAGAGCGTTCCCGCATGCTCACCGATGGCCCCCGTAAGGATGGGCGTATCGATGCGGACGAAGTCGCGGTCGTAGAAGAAGTCGTGGACGGCCTGCTCGACTTCCGCGCGGATCCGCAACACCGCCCGCTGGAGCGACGATCGTAGCCAAAGATGCCGGTGGTCCATGAGGAACTCGACCCCGTGCTCCTTGGGCTGGATGGGGTATTCCTCGGCCTGAGAGACGAGCGCCACGCGGGTCACACCGAGCTCGTATCCTCCCGGGGCGCGGTCGTCTGCCTTCACCACACCGGTGAGAGCCACCACCGACTCCTGTGTGAGCGCCTGCTGGATCTCCCAAACCGCCTCGTCGACCTGACTCTTCACCAGGACGCCCTGGACGATCCCGGTGCCGTCGCGGACGACGGTGAAGGACACCTTGCCGTGACCGCGGGTGGCCTCGACCCATCCCGTGACGGTGACTTCTGCTCCGACGTGATCGCCGAGCTTCTTGATCTCGATCATGCCGAGAGAATGCGAAGATTGGTGCCGAAGGGGAACCCGGGCCGGTCCTCCTTCTATCCGACGCTGTACATCTCCAGGCGATGCTGATACCGCGCCACCAGGTGCTCCCTGATCTGCGCGTGTTCCGGAAGCGCAAGCTCCGGATCGGACGAGACGAGGGCCCTCGCGTCGCGCTGGGCGATGGCGAGGAGATCCTCGTCGGCCATGAGGTCTGCAAAGCGGAGGACGGGATCCTTGCCGTGCTGCTGACTCCCGAACAGGTCGCCCTGCCCGCGGATCCGGAGATCGGCCCGAGCAATGGCAAAGCCGTCGAGGGTGTCCCGGAAGATCTTGAGTCGCTCCAGCGCGTCTTCTCCGGGGTCGGCCACCAGGATGCAGTGGCTCTCGGCCGCCCCCCGCCCCACCCGGCCCCGAAGCTGATGAAGTTGGGAGAGGCCGAAACGCTCGGCATGCTCGATGAGCATCACCGACGCGTTGGGCACGTCGATGCCGACCTCGACCACCGTCGTCGCCACCAGCACGTCGACCTCGCCGGACGCGAAGGCGCGCATGACATCGTCCTTCTCCGCGGTCGGGAGCTGCCCGTGAAGGAGTCCCACACGAGCGTCGGGAAAGACGGTCTCATCGAGGCGTCGGTGTTCCTGCGTTGCAGAAAGGAGATCGACCTTCTCCGACTCCTCCACGAGAGGATAGACGATGTACACCTGCCGGCCCTCCGCGACCTGTTCCCTCACGAAAGCGTAAATCGCGTCCCGCTGAGACGGGGACCGTAGCGCCGTGACCACCGGAGTCCTTCCCGGTGGCATCTCGTCGAGAACACTCAGGTCCAGGTCGCCGTACAGGGCCATGGCCAGCGACCGGGGAATCGGCGTCGCCGACATGACCAGGACGTCGGGCCGCCCGTCGTCGCGCTCGTAGAGGGCCATGCGCTGCTTCACCCCGAAACGGTGCTGCTCGTCGATGACCACGACGCCCAGATCCGCGAAGCGTACGCCCTCCTGGATGAGTGCGTGGGTACCGACGATGACACTCGCCTCTCCGCTCGCGATGGCCTCGAGGGTGGCCCGTCGGTCCGTGGCGGACTGGCTGCCGGTAAGGAGGGTCACACCAACGCCGAGGGGCTCCAGCATCTGTCCGATGCCGCGGGCGTGCTGTTCGGCGAGGATCTCGGTTGGGGCCATGAGACCGGCCTGCCTCCCTCCCTCCACGGCGAGGAGCATGGCGAAGACCGCCACCGCCGTCTTGCCCGAGCCCACGTCGCCCTGAAGCATCCGGTTCATGCGTCGATCGGACGTCATGTCGGCGTAGATTTCCCTCAAGGCTGTCGCCTGCGCCTCGGTGAGGGAGAACGGCAGCGCCTCGTGGAGTGGCCGGATGAGCTCGTTGGTCCGCGTGTGGACGATGCCCGGCTCGAGCTCGGTGGCCTGCCGCCGGGCCTGGGCCTGTACCAGTTGGAGGAAGAAGAGCTCGTCGAAGGCCAAGCGTCTCCGGCCACGCTCGGCATCGTACAGCGACGATGGCCGATGGAGGTCGGAGAGCGCCTGGCGGAGGCCGGGAAGCTCCAGGGTCTCCAAGGCGCCGACCGACAGGTACTCGTCGTCTTCGGACCACTCGAGAAGCGGGTCCAGGTTCTGCTCGAAGATGGACCGGAGCACCCATTGGGGGAGGTCCTCCGTGGCGGCGTACGTCACGAAGATGAGTCCGGAGGGGTCCTCCAGAGGCCCACTGCCACCGCGGGCGAGGACGGTGTGCTCACGGGGCTGGATCTGCCGGCCGTGGAAGAACTTCACCTTCCCGCTCACAAGGAGGGTGTCCCCCTCTCGCAGCTTTCGATCAAGCCAGGGCTGGCCCGGCCACGCCACCGTGATCATGCCTGAGTCGTCCTCGAGCACGGCCTGGAAGATCCGAAGGCCGCGTCGGGTCGGGATGACGCCCTTGGACCGGATGCGACCGATGGCGCTCGCCTCCATCCCCACCTGCAGGCGCCCGATGGGCTCGACGGTCGAAGCGTCGTCGTAACGTCGGGGGACGTGGTAGAGGAGGTCGCGGGCCGTGGTCACGCCGAGCTTCACGAAGGCGTCCGCCCGTTTGGGCCCCACGCCCTTCATGAACTGCACCGGACGGTCGAGCTGGGAGTAGCTCACGACGGCCGGCGCCCCCGCCTCACGAAGCGAAGACCCCCTCGACGAAGGCGTCGACGTCGAAGGTCTCGAGGTCATCGAGCCCTTCTCCCGTCCCCACCAGCTTCACCGGTATGCCGTACTCCTCCTGGAGGGCCAGCACGATGCCGCCCCTCGCGGAAGAGTCCATCTTCGCCAGCACGATACCTGTTGGCTCCACCGCTTCGGAGAAGGCCTCGACCTGCCTCACGGCGTTCTGGCCCACGGTGGCATCGAGGACCATGAGGGTCTCGTGCGGCGCGCGGCCAAGGCGGCGGCGGACCACGCGATCGATCTTCCGCAGCTCCTCCATCAGCCCCCGATTCGTGTGCAGCCTGCCCGCGGTGTCGATGAGGAGTACATCCGTTCCCCGTGCCTCGGCGGCCTCGAGCGCGTCGAAGGCCACCGCCGCGGGGTCGCCCCCCTGCTGTCCTCTGAGGAAGTCGGCACCGATCCGGTCGGCCCACGTCTCCAACTGAGCCACCGCACCCGCCCGGAACGTGTCGGCGGCCGCCACCATCACGGACCGCCCTTCCTGAACCAGGTAGTGGGCCAGCTTCGCCACGGACGTCGTTTTGCCCACACCGTTCACACCGACGATGAGGTAGACGGTCGGTCCCTCGTCGGCGGCCTGGAGGCCATCATCGGGTCTCTGGTTCAGAATCTCGGCAATCTCTCCCCGGAGGATGGTCGCGAGGTCGCTGGCCCCTCGTGCCTTGCCCCTTCGCAACGCCTCTTCGGCCCGGTCGGTGAGGCGCAGGGTGACGGGCACGCCGAAGTCCGCGGCCAGGAGTCGCTCTTCAAGCTGCTCCAGCGACTCGGAATCAATGCCGCCAGCGGCTACACGAACGTCGGTGAGGGCCAGGTCCACGACCCGCTTCCAGAGTCCCTTCTTACGTTCGGGCTTCTTCTTGAAGAGGCGTGTCATGTGTCCCGTGAGTGCGCCGTGTATCTATCTCAAGCCGCTGCGTCGACGCGCGATCCACTCGCCGCAGAGAAGGGTGATCACCAGAAGGTAGGGCCACGGCATGGTGCGGAGGGGTGACCCCGCCGGAGCATCGCCACGCGTGGCTACGCCCGCTGCACCCTGGAGCACCGACGTATCCCGTCGGGGCAACATCTCCAACGTCGTCGAGGCCACATCGAAGCGGCCCGAGCCCAGGGTGTCGCCCGTCGCAGTCAGTACGGCGTACCTGTACGGAGACGGCGGCAAAGCCTCGAGAGCGACCGCTGCACCACCGGCCACGAGGGTGTCGCGGACCACCGAATCCCCCAGCTCCACGCGAATCCTGACCCGGGACGTGTCGACGGGCATCCTCCACTCGATGGGCTCACCCCGAGCCACGACCCAACGTACCGGTCGGGGTTCCGCGGCGGCCATGCCCCGATCGGTCAACAGCCAACCGGCCACGCCGGACCAGAGGCGCCGATACGTCTCGCTGCCGTCGTCGCGCATCGCCCAGCGCCAGAATCCCGATGCCAGGACAATCGCCGCCCGTCCCTCGCTTCGGGCGGACAGCACAAAGGCGCTCTCCGGGGCTCCGGCGCCTCGAAGTTGGAGCTGGAGCGGCGGGACAACAGGTGTGGTCGGTACGAGAAGTCGACTCAGAGGGGGCAATCCGTCGAGTGCGGCCCCCGCAAGAGCTCCTGCGATGGGCGAAGTCGGTACATCGGGTGAGACGTACCACTCACCCGCTTGCGGTCCCTCGGCCTCGACGCCCAGCAGGGACGCTGCCCGTGGGTCCCCCGGGAAGGCGATCCGACGCCCCGGCCCCGAGACCACGGTTTGGATCCACCCTTCGGCGTTCTCGTGGAGCCCGTGGACGACGAGAAGGGTGGCCCCCGATGCGGCGCGCCGCACCGTGGCGGAGTCGACCACACCACCACGCTCCGCCGCCCGCCCCATGGGCAGGTATCGGTCCGGCCCGGCCCTGAGATAGCCCGACGCCCCGAGGCCAGTGACCTCGCCGAGGACCGGCATGAGGTACCTCGGCTCCCAATCCGGACGAAGGGAGACCACCACCAGGCCACCCTCTTCGAAGCCGACGTTGGCGAACGCGACGGCTTCGTCGTCGGCAGAAAAGCCGTCCAACCCGCCAGAAGGCTGACCGTCGTGCACCAGGCGTGCGGTATAACGCACACGCCCCGCCGCCGTTGGCGTGGGTAGCGCCACACTTGTCGCCGTCCGGAGGCCAGCGCTGGGCGCCACGGCGGCGACCATGGCCACCGGCTGCCCCTCTTCGAGGATCTCCACGTATATGGAGTCCCCGGCATCTTCCCCGAAGACCTCGAGCTCCGCCACCGGGGTCCCATCGGCTCGAGACAGGTCCGGTACGTGGAATCGTGCGATGCCGGCATGGCTCGCCGCTTCGCCGAAGACCTCGGCACTCAACTCAACAGGAAGCGCCTCAAGGGCCGATCGAACGGCGACGCCGTCCTCGAGCCGACCATCGGTGAGGACACGCACCTCGCGGGCACCCGATTCCGCAGCAGCGGCCAGAGCGGGAGAGAGGCGACTCTCCATTCGGCTAGGGACCGTCTCGAACGACGCATCGTCCAGGTCGTTGTCGCCGAAGCCCACGACCCGCCAGCCATCAGAGGCCAGTGCGTCCGCCCTCTCCAGAGCCTGGTCCCAGGCGCTGGAGCCATCGACTCCCGTAGCCGTCATGCTGAGCGAGGCGTCGAGGAGCACCCAGCGGGCCGGAGCTCCGGCGCCGTCACCTACCGGAAGGCGCGGATTGAAGAGCAGGAGGAGGACGACGACGAGAGCCAGAGCTCGCACTCCGGCCAGCCACCGTCCCGCCGCGACGCGGAGCTCAACACGGGTATAGACCCAGAACGAGTACGCGATGAGAACGGAGGCGAGAACGCCGAAGAGGAGGGCCCGCGTCACGAAGCGCCGTCAGTGCCGTGGGGGCCGACCGTCCCGGGGCCCGAGGACAGCAGGGTCAAGCGACCTTTACGCCCCTCCGGCAGGCTGCTGCACCGGCCTGTCTTCGACGTCCTGGATGACCTCGGCCTCGGCGAGGAAGGTCCGGACCGGACCAGCCGGAGGAATGGACTCCAGAAGAGCCATTCGGCCGGTCATCTCGCCCCGCCAACGACCCATGTCGTCGGCAGGTACGGGGTCACCCGCGGGCAGATCCACCGACAGCGGATCCATGTGCTGGCCACTGCGGAGCATCTCGTAGTGGAGGTGCGGTCCGGTAGCGAGGCCGGTCATCCCCACGTAGCCGATGACGTCACTCTGCTTGACGCGACTTCCCACCGAGAGTCCCCGCTTGAACCCGCTCAGGTGACCGTAGCGGGTCACGAAGCCGTTCGGGTGGCGGATCTCGATGGCGTTGCCCAGGCCACCCTTCGGTCCCCGATGGATGATGACGCCGTCGGAGGTGGCCATGATCTCGGTCCCGGCGTCGGCCGCGTAGTCGACGCCGCGGTGCGCGCGCCAGCGATTCAGGATCGGGTGAAAGCGCGAGTTGCTGAATCGACCCGAGATCCTGCGGTACGAAAGGGGCTTGAG
>JABDLS010000007.1 GCA_013002885.1 Gemmatimonadota bacterium
CTTCACACCTCGGGCTCCGACTTCCCATCCGCGGTGGCAAGACCCACCTTGATCTGTTCCCTCAGACCCTGAACGCACGAACCGTGTCGAAGAGCCTCGAAGTCGGTCGAGCACGACAGCCCCCTCCTCTGAGGTCGCCCAGGAATCTGGGCATACTCGGGTTGGTGGCTGCGACCTTTCTTCTCCTCCTGGTACTGGCTCTGACTGGTATCTCGGCCCTCACCACGATCAGGGGCTACGTCGTAGGTGAGGGGCTCTGGTCCAAAGCCCAGAAGCAGAGCGTCAACGCACTCAACCGCTATGCTCGCAGCGCATCGGAGTCGGATTGGGAGGACTTCGAGGCGTGTATCGACGTGACGTTAGGCGTCCGTATGGTAAGAGAGGAGCTGGAGCGTCTGAATCCCGACATGGACGCTGTGATGGACGGCTTCGAGCGGGGCCAGATTCCGGTAGAGTTCAGAGAGGGAATGGCCCTCCTGTTCCGGAGAGGCCGCAACGTCGGGTTCGCGGCCCGAGCCATCGAAATCTGGGAGGAGGGCGACCAGAGGATCGATGCGTTGAGGGCCCTGGGCGGCCAGCTCCGAGATGCCCTGCAGGGTTCCAGCCCGGACGGCGACCGAATCGAAGAGGTCCTCGTCCAGATCGAGGCACTCGATCGCGAGCTCACCGTTCTGGAAGCCGACTTCACCTCGACCCTCAACGCTGGGGCGTTCGTGGTGGAACGGATCCTGCGCTGGGTATTGCTGGGGATCGCCGCGATCGTGCTGTTCGCCGCGGGCGCCGCGCTTCGGTATCTGCACGGACAGGTGCTTCACCGGGAAGCCGTTCTGGAACGCTCGGAGGCCCGCTACCGGGCCCTCTTCGAGAAGAGCGTCGTCGGCACCCTGCTGGTGAGCAGCGACGGACTCGTCACCCGGGCCAATGCCGCCTTCGCGAGAATGCTGGGCTACGACGACCCCGAAGATCTCGTAGGCCGGCGTACGAAGGACTTCTACCTCTATCCCGAGCAACAGACCCAGCTCGTGGACCAGTTGTTGGAGCAGGGTGCCCTGACCGTCGACGAACTCCTCGTCCGGAAGAAGGACGGTTCCGGTGCCTGGATCATGAGCACATCCGTCGTCCTCGACTCGGCCGACGAGGACAGTCCGGTCCTCGTGACCGGCATCGATATCACGGAGCGGAAGGAGATGGAGCAGAGGCTCGCGAGGAAGGGCCGCATGGAGGCCATGGGCCAGCTTGCCGGCGGGATCGCACACGACTTCAACAACCTTCTCACCGCCATCCTCGGGAACGCCTCACTCCTCGAGGCCGAACTTCCCGCGGCCCACCGGCAGAACGCCCGCCAGATTCTGGGCGAGATCGTTCAGAGCAGCGGCACGGCGGCTGAACTCACGGAGCAGCTTCTCGCTTTCAGCCGGGGTGACCCGGCCACGGCGTCGCGGGTCGAATTGGCCGAACTCGTCCAAGGGACGTACACCCTCCTGGATCGGCTTCTTCCAGAGAACATTGCGCTGGAGACAGAACTGGTGGATGGGCCGTCCAGCGTGAAGGCGCCTCCAGCCCAACTCAAGCAGGTCCTCATGAACCTGGTGATCAACGCTCGCGATGTCATGCCCGAGGGTGGTCGCCTGCAGATCTCGGTGGATCGGGTGCAATTCGGCGGAAGCTCCGCCGACGGTCTGGTCGACCTCGAGCCCGGCGACTACGTCCGCCTATCCGTTTCGGACGACGGGCCCGGCATCGATCCGGGCGTCCGAAGTCGCCTCTTCGAGCCCTTCTTCACCACGAAGCCAGAGGGTGCGGGCAGTGGGATGGGGCTGGCCACCGTATACGGTGTGGTGACCCGGGCCGGTGGGTGCGTGTATGTCGAGCCCGCTGAGGGCCGGGGTGCGACGTTCCGGGTCCTGCTGCCCTTTGCGGCTGCTTCGGAAGAAGAAGACCTCGTCGTCCCGAAGCTCGGAGTGCAGGGAGGTGGTGAAACACTCCTGCTGGTCGAGGACGACGACGCAGTCCGGCGAGTGGCCAGGCGGATCCTGGAGAATGCCGGCTACCGGGTGGTGGAGGCGGCGAACGGGATGGAAGCCATGTACGTGGTACGGTCGGGCGTCGCTTTCGACCTGCTCCTCACCGACGTCGTGATGCCGGGAATGGGTGGTGTTGAGCTGGCTGAGGAGATCGTGCGTGACCAGCCCCGTCTCCCGGTCCTGTTCGTTTCTGGCTATGCGAAGGTGGCGCTCCAGAGCGACGCCCTGAAGTCGGCCCACACCGACTCCCTCGCCAAGCCCTTCACGCCGGCCACGCTGGTGGAGCGGGTCCAGGGGCTCCTCGAACCGGCGGGACGCACGGCCAAGGCATAGACGCTCAACCTGCGCGGGCGCCGTCGGGAAGGCGGTGCTCCGGGTTGGCGAGGGCAGGCGGCAGGCCGTCGGCGTAGCCGATATCGAAGAGCATTCCTTCGGACTTCATACCCGCCATGCGGCGGGGCTCCAGATTGACGACGAAGAGGGCTTGTTGGCCGATCAGGGCCCCGGGGTCGATCCGCTCCTTTTTGAGCCCGGCGAGAATCGTCCGCTCGTGGTCGCCGAACGAAACGCGGAGGGCCACCAATTTGTTGGACTCGGGCACGTCGTCGACTGCCTCGATCGTGCCCAGGCGTATATCCAGAGCTTCGAGAGCAGAGAAGGGGACGATGGGTTTCACCGGCGCGGGCTCGAAGTGACCGGGTCGGGAGGAAGGGGCTTCGGTCATCAGCGGATCTTCTCGGCCGGAATGGTCTGCCCATTCTGTCGCAAAATGAAGCGGGTCACCCCACCTGTCTCATCGACCTGGAAGTCGAGCTCGGCCGCCACCACCCGGATGAAGAAGAGGGTCTCGGACGCCGGGAAGAGGTCGACCCACGGCTGGCCCGTGAGCTGAGTCCGGAGACGACCGTCCTGAAGCTCCACCTGTGCCTCCATGCCCGGTGCGAGGCGATACACGCCCACGTACCTCTCGAGGACCTCCGGAGCCACGTCCACGGCCTCGCGCTGGGCGAACTCGGGGAGCGCCGGCGGCGCGAGCGGGACCGTCTGGTCGAGGAGGTGGATACCGATGTCGTCGGCGCCGATGCCCGAGTTGGTCAGGACCACCACCGCCGCCTCGGCGTCGGGGTCGAACCCGGCGAAGGTCCGGAAGCCTGCGGTCCCACCATTGTGCCAGACGATGCGACTCCCATCACCCGCACGTGTGATCCAGTTGAGGCCCACCTGGTTTGGTCCGCCCATGCTTTCTCGAGGCGTGTGTGCGTCACGCATTGCACGCTCCAGATCGGAGGTCGGTTCCCCCACGTTCGCCGCCAGGAAGCCAAGCATGTCTTCGACGTTGGATCGGATCCCGCCGGCCCCTGCCAGCGTCGCGACGTCCCAGAGAGGCACGATGGTCCCACCCGGATCGTGGCCCTTCGCCATGAGGGCTGCCATGGGCCCACGCAGCTCGATGCCAGTAAGCTCCATGGCCAAGGGGGCGAGAATGCGCTCACGCACCGCTTCTTCGTAGGTCATTTCGAGGTGGCCCGAGAGAAGGAAGCCCAGTAGGCCCACGCCGAGGTTCGAGTACTCGACCTCGGCTCCGATGTCCCGGGGCAGGTCGTAGCTCGACAGGAAGTCGTAGAGGAGTTGGGGCGTGTAGTCGACATACGGGTTGGCGGGGTCGGCGGGCGCCATGTTGGCGGGCAGTCGGGGAAGACCCGACCGATGTGTCGCCAGGTCCTCGAGGGTGATCTCTCGGCCGTTACGTGTCGGAGCCGACACACCATCGGGCAAATACACCCGCACGGGATCATCGAGAGCCACCTCGCCTCGCCGGGCCATGTCCGCCAGAAGGGTGCCGGTGAAGACCTTCGTGATGGACCCGATCTCGAAGAGCGTTCGCGCGTCCAGAGGCGGACCACCCTCTCCAGCCCTACCGGCGGTGAAGACCCGCGTCGAACCGTCGGACTCCATGAGCCCGAGGGCGATGCCGACCGCACCGCCAGCGGCCACTCTCTCATCGATGATGGACTGTACGACGTCGTCGGCCGGAAAGTGCTGCCCGGAGATGGGGGCGCTGAGGCCCAGCACCAGGGTCGGTGCGAGCCAGATTGCGGGGCTGCGATGGAGGCGCACGGTTCGTCCTCTGTGGATGCGGTGCACGGATATGCGTCGAATAGGTGGTTCTTTCTTCAATGGAGGCTTCTGTGTGCCGGCTGTGCGTCGGTAAGGGTGTGTTGCCGTCCTGGTCTACGCAAAAGCCCGGCACCCCGAGTGGGGTGCCGGGCCGAAGCCTCGAGGACGAGGCCACAGGCTGACTGCGGGTAGAGTCGACTGCCGTCAGGCGGCCGATAGCCCTCTCAGCACCCCGGCGATCTTGGCCATGCGCTCGGCGTCACCACCGAGTTCGCCGGCGCGGATCTGGGCTGCGTCGGCCTCGAGCGTCGCCGCGAGCCCATTGAGCTGCATGGCCGATGCCCGGCCTGCCGCTTGGGCGTCCAGGACCCGCTGGATCTCGGCGGCCCGATCGTCGAGAATCCGGTTGGCTCGAACCATCTGATCCAGGTAGGCCTGAGCCACCGGGCCTGCCGCCGGCCATTCGACCTTCGGCTGCAATTGGGCGTTGAACTCGTCCATCTGGATCATCTCCGCCGCGGCGATCTCCGCCTCGGAAAGGTGCTCGCTGGGCGTGAGGCGGAAGACGTCGATTCCGCGGGAGATCTCGGCGCCATAGAGGCGGCCGTTGTACCAGTACGTCGACCAGTAGCCGCCGGTGAAGAGCGACTCGATGGAGAGCGGCCCGCGATCGAAGAAGGCGATCTCGAAGGCGTTCTCGGGGTCGGTGAAGTCCATGAGGGAGACACCGCCCTGGTACCAGGCCTGAGCCATGATGTCTCGTCCCGGCACCGGAATGATCGAGCCATTGTGCGCGACACAGTTCTCGGTCTCGGTCTGAGGTACCGGCAGCTTGTAGTAGCCTGCGAGCTCCATCTGCCCATCCTCGCCGATGCGGAAGATGGCGTTGGCTCCCCACGTGGCCGGATCACTGGCGCGGCAGCGAGGGGCCGAACCGCCACCCCACTCATCGGTGAAGACGACCACATCACCGTCGTTGTTGAAGGTCGCCGAATGCCAGTAGGCGAAGTTCGGATCGGCTACCTCCGCGATCCGCTGTGGGTTCGCGGGATCCGTGATATCCAACAGGATACCGTTGCCCGAGCAGGCACCACCCGCCAAGCCGATGCCCGGGTAGGCGGTGATGTCGTGGCACTGGTTCGTTCGCCGGCTGGACTGCGTCCCCGGGCCGTGGTCGCCACCCTGCCATAGACCACCGATGCTCCCCTGATCGTCGGCGAAGATACGGGGCATGTTCACGATCTCGGCGGCGGCGGGATTCGCCAGCGGGACCCGCACGACCTCGATCCGGAAGAGAGCCGTGTTGGGATCCTCCTCGGGCTCGCCACCGGAGCAACCGGGCAGCTCTCCGGCGGGACGGACACTGCTCGTGCCCTGGATGTAGACGTAGATGTTCTCCTCGTCAGCCGGGTCGGTGACGATGGTGTGGGTGTGCGAACCCCGGCACGACTGGATGGCCGCGACCTGGGTCGGGTTATCGATATCGGAAACGTCGAAGATCCGAACCCCGCGCATGCGCTCCGCGCTGATGGAGTCGGCGACACCCTGGACGCCACAGTCCAGGCGCCCGCGGGTCTCCTGGGCTGACATGACCACCAGGTCACCGTAGACCGACACGTCGCCCTGTCCACCAGGGCATACGACCGAGAGCCGTAGGTTGGGCGACGCCGGCTCCGAGATATCGAAGATCTGGAAGCCGTTGTAGTTGCCTTGGATCAGCAGTTCGCCGCTGAAGGCGAGGTCTGTGTTGCTGAACCGACCGTCGGCGGGTGTGGATGGGTTGAAGAAGCCATCGGGCCGTGGAATGGCCGCCAGAAGCTCCATACCGCTTATGGCCGACTCGGCGTCCATCCACCCGGCTCCCAGCCCGATGCGTGGATCGTTGGGATCCCATTCCAGGGCCGGCGCCGCCGGCGGGGTCTCAGTGGCGACCTGGGCGGCGGCGTCGAACGGAACGGCCGAGAGGCCGACCAACAGCGCCGCGACGGCGAGGAGTCGTATCGACTCTCGCGGGTTCATACGGATCTCGCTCATTCCTTCACCTCTTGTTTTGGTCATCGGGGGGTTGATCGGTCCTTCGCGACCGGACGGACGCCCGCTCCCGAATGGACTGGATGTGTCACCGGATGCTCTGAAGCACCCGCTGCATGCGCTCGATCTCCATGGTCTGATCGGCGTCGACGTCTTCGGCGAACTTGAAGATGGTGGACTCCTGAGCGGCGCCTGGGGTCGCAAAGAGCGTGGCCACCATGTCGATGGCGCCGAGGTGGTGCTGGATCATGTACTCGAGGAAGAGCCGATCGAACTCGACGCCACGGGCATCGCGAAGCTCCTCCATCTGATCCGGCGTGAGCATTCCCGGCATCATGTGCATTCCGTTGCCCATTCCCGGCATGCCGGTGGGCTCGCCATGGTTCCTCAGCCAGGCCTCCATGAGCGCGATCTCGTCGCGCTGGGAGATCTCCATGCGGAGGGCCATCTGGCGCACGGCATCGGTGGTGGCGTGGCGCCGGACCAGCTCGGTCATCACCAGCGCTTGCTCGTGGTGGGGAATCATCCCCTGCATGAACCGGACGTCCGCCTCCGTATACGAGACGCCCTCGACATTCTCGATCTCCTCCGCCGAAAAGGTCGTCGCAGCTTGGCCGGGTGCGCCGGGTTGGACGATGCGCGGACCGTCGGACGCCGATGCGTCCTCGGTGCCCGTACCCGGGGTCCCCGGCTGGGATGTCGCGCACGCCGCCATGGAGAGGCCGATGGCGACGGCTACGAGCGATCGGACTTCGCGTGGAGTGATCATGACGTGTCTCTGCGATGAGGG
>JABDLS010000062.1 GCA_013002885.1 Gemmatimonadota bacterium
GCAAGGCAGGCGCTTTGTTCTTCTTCTGCTGCGCCTTGCGGCCTTTACGCACGAGCTGGCTGATGGTGGGCATTGCACCTCTTACCGTGATAAAAAACGCGCCTGCTTCAGGCGCGTCGCGTCGGCGGCCGCAAACGCGCGGCGGACGCCGGTCCGACAGAGCATGGTAAGGTAGGAAGGGCCCCCTAGGGTGTCAACGGGTCCCAGGACCCGGTTCTGGGCCTTTGCAGCGGGGTTTCTTCCGCTCCGGAGAGCCGAGCACCGCGCCTCGTAGCGGGGGGGCGGCGGGGGCGACTACCTTCGCGAACTCCCGCACCCGGACCCTCCCCTGCACCTGGGCCATCCCATGCTCCCGAACATCCTCCGCCATCGCGCCATCTCGACCGCGGCCACGGCGTTCACCTTCACCCTTTGCTTGGCCAACTGTACCCGCGCAGCGGCCCAGACCACGGTGATCCATGCCGGCACGGTCCTCGACGGGGTCGGCGGCTCACTCGGGCCGTCGACCATCACCGTCGAGGGAGGTACCGTTCAGCGAATCGAGCCGGGTCTCACCGGGACGCCCGACTACGACCTGTCTGGGCTCACCGTCATGCCGGGCGGCATCGATACCCACGTCCACATCGCATCCCATTTCGACTCGGATGGACGCGTTCACCGTGCTCGCGATGACAGCCCCGAGGCGCCGGAAAGCCTCGCGCTTCACGTCATGGAGAATGCCTACGTCACACTCATGTCCGGGATCACGACCATCCAGAGCATGGGCGCTCGTATCGACGGGCCGCTACGGGACGCCATCGCCCGAGGCGAGCTGCCCGGTCCGCGACTCCTCACCACGTATGAGTGGATCACTGAAGGCAACGAAGCGGAGCTTCGGGCCTCGGTCCGGGAACGGATCGAAGCCGGCGCGGACGCGGTTAAGATCTTCGCCTCGCGAAGCATCCGCGAGGGCGGTGTGCCGACGCTGACCCAAGCCGAGCTCTCCGCTGCCTGCGACGAGGCCGAGCGGTTGGGCGTGCGCTCCATCGTGCACGCCCACGCTGCCGTCGCCGTCGTCCGGGCGGCCGCAGCCGGTTGCACGACCGTGGAGCACGGCGGGCTCGCCGACGGCCCGGCCCTGAAAGCCATGGCCGAAGCCGGGACCTTCTACGATCCCCATACCTCCCTCGTCATCCAGAACTACCTGGACAACAAGGAGCGCTTCATAGGGATCGGCAACTACACCGAGGAGGGCTTCGCCCAGATGGAGGAGTTGCTGGTGGGGATGCGCGACGTGTTTGCCGAGGCCCTCGACACACCCGACCTGCAGATCGTCTTCGGCACTGATGCCCTAGCCGGAAGCCACGGTCGAAACTGGGAGGAGCTCATCTACCGGGTTCAGGTCGGCGGACAGGATTCCATGGACGCCGTGATCTCGGCGACATCGCGCGCGGCAGCTTCGTTGGCCGCAGGGGATCGGATCGGGACTCTTGCACCTGGTTATACCGCGGACCTCATCGCCGTGGAAGGCAATCCGGCGCTGGACATCGAGGCGCTTCGGAGCGTGGTCTTCGTCATGAAGGACGGGAGGGTCTTTCACTATGTCGCTGGAGGGAGTCGGTAGTCGAGCTCACGATGTGACTTTGGGTCCGCTTTCTGGTCAATAGGGATGCGTGGACTGAACGCCCGTTCCCTGAAGGAGTCGGACCGATGCAAAGCAGCTTGAACGACATGTTGGAGACCACATGGTCTTTCCTGCCCAACCTGGCAGCCGCTACTGCCATCCTTATCGGAGGCTGGATCGTCGCGAGAATCCTTGCCGTCGTGGTCAGAGGAGGTCTGTCACGGACCGAACTGGACAACCGGATGGCGGCTTGGCTGGATGGAGTCGGAGAGCCATTTCCTGTAGAGCGGGTCGTCAGTCGGGGCGTCTTCTACCTGGTGATGCTCTTCGTGCTGGTCGCCTTCTTCGAGGCGCTACGCCTGGACCTGATCACAGAACCGCTCACTGCCCTCCTGACGCAGCTTTCGGAATTCGCGCCGCGGGTCCTCGCGGCCGGCGGCCTTCTCCTGGTGGCCTGGGTCGTCGCAACCGCGCTCCGCAAGATCGTGGGCACCGCCTTGGCCGCGGCGAAGATCGACAGCCGCCTGGCGGAAAGCACCCTGGAGAGCGGAGAGCCGCTCCCGTTGAGCCGGACCCTGGCCGACGCGCTGTACTGGCTGGTCTTTCTGCTCTTCTTGCCAGCCGTCCTCGGAGCGCTCGCCATCGAGGGCCTCCTCGCTCCGGTCCAGGGTCTCACCGACCAGTTGCTCGGCTTTATTCCAAACCTCCTCGCGGCAGGCCTCATCTTTGCGGTCGGATGGATGGTGGCTCGGCTGGTCCAGAGGATCGTCAGCAACCTCCTGGCCGCTGCCGGCGCCGACAGCTTTCCCGAACGACTAGGGTTCGATGGCATGGGGGCGGTGAAGGTGTCGGGCCTGATCGGCCTGGTGCTGTATGTCCTCATCCTGGTGCCAGTAGTCATTTCGTCGCTGAACGCGCTGCAACTCGACGCCATCACGGCACCTGCCAGCGATATGCTCGCGCAGATCCTCAATGCCGTACCCGGGTTGTTCGCGGCAGCCCTTCTAATGGTGATCGCATTCGCGGTGGGCAAGCTGGTCAGCACGCTGCTCACGAGCGTCCTCGCCGGAGCCGGCTTCGACGGTCTCCTGGCGCGGCTAGGCTTTGCCGGCGTAGAACGGCCCGCCGGGCGCTCCCTGTCGGAGATCTCGGGGTCGCTGGCCCTCGTCTTCATCATGGTCTTCGCCTCGGTGGAAGCGGCCGACATGATCGGCTTCGCCGCCCTCAGTGCGATCCTGGGCGGGCTGATCGAATTCGGTGGTCAGGTGCTGCTCGGGCTCTTTGTCCTCGCCACGGGCTTGTGGCTGGCAGAGCTCGCCGCGACCACAGTACGAGAGAGTGGGTTGAACCAAGCGGACACGCTGGCGACGGCGGCCCGGGTTTCCGTCATTGCACTGGCCGGAGCGATGGCCCTTCGCCAGATGGGCCTGGGCGAGCGCATCATCGAGCTCGCCTTCGGGCTTACCCTCGGTGCAGTGGCCGTCGCAGCCGCACTGGCCTTCGGGCTCGGGAGCCGCGAGGTAGCGGGCGAGTTCGTACGCAGCTGGAAGGACGCCAAACACGACTGAGCCCCGCCGGCGCCATCACGTCAGAGTGCGACGTATCTCCGCGACCAGACGATCGATGGCGCCGGCGTTGTGCCCCCCCTCCTCGATGACCACGTCCGCGTGGTCGCGACTCGGGCCGACGAATTCACGATGCATCGGTTGGACGCGCCACTCATGGTCAGTACGAACGGACTCGGGCGTCCGGCCCCGTCGCTCGACGTCTCGTGCCAGCCGCCGTGCCAGCCGCTCGGCTTCGGGAACGTGTACATAGACCTTGAGGTCCATCAACCGGCGAAGTCCTTCCAGAGCAAGAACGAGAATTCCCTCGATGATCAGCACCGGGGCTGGCTCGACGATGCGGCGATCGTCGAGCCGGACATGGGTCGAGTAGTCGTATACGGGCAACGCGACCGGATCGCCCCCGATCAGCTGATGGAGGTCCTCGACCATGAGGTCCGTCTCCAGGCTGTCGGGATGGTCGACGTTGACCCGCCTACGTTCCTCGAGCGGCAGGTGGGAGAGATCCCGATAGTAGGCGTCGTGAGGGACGATGGTCGTATCCTCCTCCCCCAACGCGCTGACCACCCGCCGGGCCACCGCCGTCTTGCCCGACGCACTGCCGCCGGCGATGCCGACGACAAGCGATACGTCCCGTCGGGTCATGCCGCTCATCCCGGGGTGGCCGACGGATCAGTTCTTCTGCCAACCGAACACCACGCCGAAGTTGTGCACGGTATCGGGATCGGTGAACGCCGGTGCGTACTCGGCTCCCACACTGAGGCTGTGGCCTCCGTTCGTCCAGAAGACGTACGTGGCCCCGAGGAGCGCACCCAACCCGCTTTCATTGGTTCCTTCAACATCCCAGAATCCCAGGCCCAGGCCACCTTCGACCGCGAAGCGCTCGGAGGTCCAGTATTGCAGGGCGGGACCGGCGAAGCCGGAGGTCTGGGTCACGGACCCGAAGCCGATGTCGTGGGAGGCAACCGTGCCTGAGAGCCGGAACCAGAGCGCGGCACGCTCGTTGAGGAAACCGCCGATACCCAGGTTGATTCCCGCGAGTCCGGCGGTTGCCGACTCGCTGAGGGCCGGGTCCTTCTGAGCACCCACCCCGGCGTTGAGGAGCAGGGTGAAGCCGCTACGTTCAGGCTGGAGCTGGGCCAGGCTTACGGATGGGACGAGGAGGAAGACCGACAGGATGACCGCACCGAGCACCCCGCGGTGCGAACACGAGACGTGGGACATTGTGGTCCTGAGTAGTAGGTGGCGGCCTGGAAGGCCGTGTCGAAATTTAATCGAGGCTCGCCCGCACCTCCACGGTAGTCCGCCGCCGGCCGTTGCCCGATGAAGTGGGGCGGGCGCCTCTCACCCGGTGATTCGCGCAGATAGTGAGGTTGAAACGATGAAATGGAAACGGGGACGAAGGAGCGGCAACATCGACGACCGCCGTGGCCAGTCTGGCCTCGGAGCGGCTGGACTCCTGCGGGTACTTCCCATGTTGCTCTCGGCAGGTCGGCGAGGAGGTATCGGCGGTGTCGTCATCATTCTGGCACTCCTGTGGATCATGAGCGGAGGACTCCCGGACTTCCTCACGCAGGGAGCGGGGCCCGATGTCGAGGTGGTGGACGGCGTGGAGGCTGAAGAATCCGCGGACTTCGTCTCGGCCGTCCTCGCCAGCACCGAGGACGCGTGGTCCGCGATCTTCGCGGAAAGCGGGCAGGACTACCGGGCTCCCGAGCTCGTGCTCTTCGATGGACAGGTAAGCTCAGGGTGTGGCTTCCAGTCATCGGCAAGCGGTCCCTTCTACTGCCCCGTCGACCAGAAGGTCTATCTCGACCTGGGGTTCTTTCGACAGCTCGCGGCCATGGGCGGGGAGGGCGACTTTGCCGCCGCGTACGTGATCGGTCACGAGGTCGGACATCACGTGCAGAACCTCCTGGGCACCAGCGAGCGAGTCCGGAATGCCCAGAGGAGTTCCAGTCCTGCCGACGCCAATGCCTTGTCCGTGGCCGTCGAGCTTCAGGCCGACTGTTACGCTGGCGTCTGGGGCAACCGGACCGAGAGAAACGGCGACGTCCGTCTCTCTCCCGGCGACGTGGACGAGGGCCTCGAAGCGGCCCGCGCCATCGGCGACGATCGGATAGCGGGGCGCCAGGGGGGTGTCGCCCAGCCCGAGTCGTTCACCCACGGTTCGTCCGAGCAGAGGGCGCGCTGGCTGCGCCGGGGGTTATCCACGGGAGATCTCACAGCGTGTGACACCTTCGGCGCCTGAGCCTGGCACTACTCCAGGCGGAGGTCCCGGGACTCGTCAGGCGATGCTCGACTGGCGGCGCCCGCTTGCCCCGAGTCCGGCGGCCCGCCCTGTCGCCCACGCCCACAGGAAGTTGTGTCCGCCGATGGGACCGAATGCGTCCAAGATCTCTCCGCAGAGGAAGATGCCCGCGGCTCGACGACTCTCCATGGTGACGGGGTCCACGTCGGAGAGAGCGACCCCGCCCCCCGTCACCTCGGCCTTCTTGTACCCCTCGTCGCCTGTCCACGGCAGGTCGAAGTGGGCGAGGAGGTCCACCAATCGGCGTCGGTCCTCACGGCGGAGGGTGGCTAGCCTCGTTTCTCCGGGAACCCGTGCCTCTTCGCAGAGGCGGTCGGCCAACCTTCGCGGCAACTCGGCCGATAGACTGGACCGTACCGTTCCCTTCGCCTCCCGAAGCCCCCGGTCCCACTCGTCGGCGTCGAGATCGGCCCACTGGATCTCGAGGGGCTGACGAGACCCGTCGCTACGGCCCCGGATAGCGAGGTGGGACGCGTCGAGAACCGCCGGCCCGCTCCAGCCACGGTGGGTGAAAAGGAATCCGTCGTGCGTCTCAAAAGCCGGCTTCGTGCCTGGCGCCCGGATGAAGACCCTGAGCGAGATACCGGCCAGCGCCGCGTGAGGTGCCGGACTCGCGGTGAGGGGTGTCAGAGCCGGGTACGTCGGGTGAATTTCATGGCCCAGCCTCTCTACGATGGACAACCCGGTCCCGTCACTCCCTGTCGCCGGGACCGAGAGGCCTCCCGTCGCGAAGACCACGACCGACGCGAGGAGATCCGGAGCGGTGTCGAACGACACGGTCCATCTGCCGTCCACTTCGTGGGCCGGTCGGACGTCCGTGACTCTCGTCCCGAACCAGATGCGCGCCCCAGCCTCGAGGACTCGTGCAACGAGACCGTCGCGCACGTCGCGCGCTCGGTTCGTCTCTGGAAAGAGCTTCCCCGTCTCCTCTTCACGCACGAGCCGCAGGCGAAGCTCTTCTTGGAAGAACGCGATCTGCTCGTCCAGCCGCCAACTGCGCAGGATCTTCCGGAGAGAGTTGGGGGAGGAGTCCGTGACGTAGCGCCTCGGCACGGCCCTGGACGGCAGAATGTTGCACCGCCCACCACCGCTGATGAGGATCTTCCTCCCGCCGTCCTTCGTCCCTTCGACGAGGATCACGTCATCCCCCGATCGGGCAGCGAATAGAGCCGCCATGAGTCCGGCAGCGCCGGCTCCGATGACGACGATGGGTGGGGGTTGAGCGTTCAGTGGGAGTATCTCGTGTCGCGTGGTGTGCGGCGGGGAAGGAAGGCGCCGAACCATACTTCAGCGGGCTCGCCGGCGGCAGGTCCTTCGGTCAACCTCCCTTCCCCCAGTGAGCCCCCCCTTCCGAACTGGACGTCGGGCCCGAGCCTTCCCAGAACGGAAGTGGGCCTCGGACCCATAGAAGAGACTCCGGAACCGAGCCGTACCCCTCACAGTGGTCCCACGCGGACCGATCTCTCTCATCCGAGGATTCGTCGTGAAGGAATTCGTTCGTGGCATAGCCCCCATCGGTCTCACGCTGGCCATGGCCCTCGCCGGCGCTCCCACCCTCGCCGCCCAGGAAGCCGACGCGTGGGCCGTCGGAAGCTGGGAAGGCACGTTGGAGGCGGGCCCCCAAACCCTGCAGATCATCTACCACGTCACCCGCGGCGACGATGGTGGCTTGACCGGGACGATGGACGTACCCGCTCAGGGTGCCAGCGGGATACCTCTGACCACGGTCACGGTAGAAGGCCAGACCCTCACCATGACGTTTCCGGTACCCGGAGGGGGAACCTACGAGGGGGCAATCGACGACTCGGGCGTGATCTCGGGCACCTTCACGCAGGGACCCGCGTCCTTCCCGATGGAGCTGGCCCGATCGGAAGGGGCTCCATAGGCGTCGGCGCGTCCATCTGCAGACAAGAAGCCCGGGCCGCTCTCGCGACCCGGGCCCCCTACCTTGCTTCGATGCTTCTGGGCCGCCGGCGCTCCCTAAGGCATATCGTCGGCCCGTCCGCTCAGCCTACTCCAACGCCAACACGTCCGTGTCGATCCCCAGACCCGGTACCAGCTCTCCCGGCTCGGTCAGCGGGATGATCTCCTCGTCGTAGTAAGACTGCTCGACCATGAACTCGACGTTGGAGTACCGGTGGATACCGGTTCCCGCCGGGATCAGATGGCCGATGATGATGTTCTCCTTCAGGCCCTTCAGCTCGTCTCGCGCGCCGCGTACGGCCGCATCGGTGAGCACCCTCGTGGTCTCCTGGAAGGAGGCCGCCGAGATGAAGGACTCGGTGGTGAGGCTCGCCTTGGTGATACCGAGGAGGAGCGGCTCACTGCGCGCGGGCTTCTCTCCCTCGGCGATGGCCGCCTGGTTCGTCTCACGGAACTCGGTCCGGTCGACGTTCTCACCCTCGAGGAGCTGCGTGTCGCCGGAGTCGGTGACGCGCACCTTCTGGAGCATCTGGCGCACGATGACGCCGATGTGCTTGTCGTTGATCTTCACGCCCTGGAGCCGGTAGACCTCCTGGATTTCGTTCAGCAGGTACTCCTGAACGGCCCGTGGCCCCTTGATGGCCAGGATGTCGTGAGGATTCACCGGACCTTCGGAGATCCGGTCACCGGCGCGCACGATGTCGCCGGTGTGGACGCGCATGTGCTTCCCGACGGGCACATCGTAGGTCCGCTGCTCACCCTGTTCGGGCGTTACATGGACCTGACGCTTGCCTCGCTTGATGTCGCCAAAGCTGATCTCGCCGTCGATCTCGGTGATTACGGCAGGATCCTTGGGACGGCGAGCCTCGAAGAGCTCGGCCACCCGCGGCAGACCGCCGGTGATGTCGCGGGTCTTGTAGACCTCGCGGCTGATCTTGGCGATGGTGTCGCCAAGCTCCACCTCGGCGCCGTCCTGGACGGTGAGCTGCGCCCCCACCGGCACGATGAACTCGCGCAGCTTCTCGCGCTTCTTCGTGTTCTTCCGGATGATGATGGTCGGGTGGAGCTTCTTGTCCCGGTCCTCGATGATCGTCATCTGACGACGGCCAGTGGACTCATCGAGCTCCTCGCGCATCGTGATGTCTTCCACGATGTCCTGGAACTCGATGACACCCTTCGAGTCGGCGACCATGGGCTCGGAGTAGGGATCCCAGCTGAAGAGCATGTCTCCAGCCTCGATCTCCTGCCCTTCATCAATGGCTATCGTGGCCCCGTACGGGATCGCCAGGCGACTCCGCACAGCACCCTCGGGAGTCTTGAGGAGAATCTGACCCTCGCGAGACGTGACGATTCTCTTCTCGTCGGGGGTGTCGACGATGGTGACACGCTCGAGACCGACGACACCGTCGATCTTCGATTTCCGCTGCGTCTGCGCGGCGATGCGCGACGCAGTACCACCGATGTGGAACGTCCGCAGCGTGAGCTGCGTGCCCGGCTCCCCGATGGACTGGGCAGCCAGGATGCCCACCGCCTCACCCGTGTCCACCATCTTCATGGTCGCTAGGTTGCGGCCATAGCACGTCTGGCAGAGACCGCGCTTCGACTCGCAGGTGAGGACGGATCGGATCTTCACCATCTGGAGGCCGGCGTCTTCTATGGCGTCGGCCATGGCCTCGTCGATGAGTGCACCGTTCTCGACGATGAGCTCACCGTCGATGGGGTCGTAGACGTCCTCGAGGGCGACATTGCCCACGATACGGTCGGCCAGCGGCTCGATGATGTCCTCGCCTTCCTTCAACGCGGTCATCTCGAGACCGAGGATCGTTCCGCAGTCCTCCTGTGTGATGGTCATGTCCTGGGCCACGTCCACGAGACGGCGCGTCAGGTATCCTGCATCCGCCGTCTTGAGGGCCGTGTCGGCCAGACCCTTCCGCGCGCCGTGGGTGGAGATGAAGTACTCCACCACCGTGAGACCCTCGCGGAAGTTCGACTTGATGGGGCTCTCGATGATCTCACCGATGCCACCGGTGAGCTTCTTCTGAGGCTTGGCCATGAGGCCACGCATCCCGGCGAGCTGACGCATCTGGTCCCGGTTACCCCGGGCGCCGGACGTCATCATCATGTACACAGGGTTGAAGCCGCCGTGTGACCGCTCCAGGTGGCGCACCATGGCGTCCGCGACATCGTTGTTCGCGTGAGTCCAGGTATCGATGACCTTGTTGTAGCGCTCGCCGTTGGAGATGAAGCCGCTGGCGTACGCCTTCTGGAAGCGCGTGACCTGCTCGTCGGCCTCCCTGAGGATCTCGCCCTTCTCATGGGGCACTTCGAGGTCGTCGATCCCCACGCTGATGCCACCCATGGTGGCGTAGCGGAAGCCGAAGTCCTTGATGTGATCGAGGAACTCCGTCGTCCGGCCGAGGCCGGTCACGTTGAAGCACTCGAAGGCCAGGTCGCCCAACTCCTTCTTTCCAAAGGTCCGGTTGATGAAGCCGAGCTCGTCGGGAATGATGGAGTTGAATAGCACACGGCCGGCCGTAGTCCGGATCCAGCGGTCGTTCTGACCACCGAAGTCCTTCGAGATCCAGTACCACACCGGCGAGTTGAAGTGGACCCGCTCCTGCGCGAGAGCCATCTCGACCTCGCCGTACGTCGAGTACCGCGGCGCTTCGGAGAAGATCTCGTCGAGTTCCGCCTCGGCCTCCTCGCGACGGCTCTTTGCGATCTTCGTGTCGTTGACCACCACCTCGAGATCCGAGATCCGAAGACCCGGGTTGGTGAGGTAGTACGACCCGATGACCATATCCTGCGTCGGAGCCGCCACCGGGCGGCCGTTGGACGGCAGGAGGATGTTGTTCGATGATAGCATGAGGACACGAGCCTCGAGCTGCGCCTCGAAGGAGAGCGGCAGGTGCACCGCCATCTGGTCGCCGTCGAAGTCGGCGTTGAACGCCGCACAGACCAACGGGTGGATCCGGATGGCCTTGCCCTCGACCAGGACCGGCTCGAAGGCCTGGATGCCCAGTCGGTGGAGCGTCGGTGCCCGGTTCAGGAGAACCGGGTGGTCCTTGATGATGTCCTCGAGGACCTCGTAGACCTTCGGATCGTCCTTCTCCACGATTTTCTTGGCGCGCTTGACCGTCTCGGCCTCACCGCGCTTTTCGAGCTCATGGATGATGAACGGCTTGAAGAGCTCCACCGCCATGGCCTTGGGCAGACCGCACTGGTGCAGCTTGAGCTCCGGACCGACGACGATGACCGACCGCCCGGAGTAGTCCACGCGCTTACCCAGCAGGTTCTGACGGAAGCGACCCTGCTTCCCCTTGAGCATGTCGGAGAGCGACTTGAGGGGCCGCTTGCCACGACCACGGATGGCCTTCGAGCGGCGACCGTTGTCGAAGAGGGCGTCCACCGCCTCCTGGAGCATGCGCTTCTCGTTGCGGAGGATGACCTCCGGAGCGCGCATGTCGATGAGCTTCTTGAGGCGGTTGTTCCGGTTGATGACCCGACGGTAGAGATCGTTCAGGTCGGACGTCGCGAAGCGGCCACCGTCGAGTGGAACCAGCGGACGCAGATCCGGTGGAATCACCGGAATCACGTCGAGGATCATCCACTCCGGCTTGTTGCGCTGATCCGGCGTCTCGCCCGAGGTGCGCAGGGCGTCGACGACCTTGAGCCTCTTCAGCTTCTTCTTCTTGCGGTGCTGGGAGGTCTCATTGGCGATCTCGTAGCGGAGCCACTCGGCGAGGCGGTCCAGCCCCCGGCCGTCGGCGTTCCGGTCCTTGATCTTCTTCTTCTCGGGATTGTCCAGGAGTCGCAGCAGCGTCCGCGCGGCCTCGGCGCCGATCTCCGCCTTGAACTGGTCGTCCCCTTCCTCGCGTGCCTTCACGCGGAGGTCGTAGTACTCGTCCTCGTCCAGGAGCTGCTGGAACTCGACGTCCTGCTTTCCGGGGTCCGTGACGACGTACGCCGCGTAGTAGATGACCTTCTCCAGGTCGCGCAGCGTCATGCCAAGGAGATAGCCGAGCTGGCTCGGTAGCGTCTTGAAGAACCAGATGTGAGCCACCGGCACGGCGAGCTCGATGTGGCCCATCCGCTCGCGTCGGACCTTCGAAAGCGTCACCTCGACGCCGCATCGGTCACAGACGTGCCCGCGAAAGCGGATCCGCTTGAACTTCCCGCAGTGACACTCCCAGTCCTTCACCGGACCGAAAATGCGCTCGCAGAAGAGGCCGTCCCGCTCTGGCTTGAAGGAACGGTAGTTGATCGTCTCCGGCTTGATGACCTCACCGAACGACCAGGAGCGAATCTCTTCAGGCGAAGCGAGCCTCACCTGGATGTATTCGAAGTCCGCAGTCCGCTGGTCGCGACTTCTTGGGAAATCGATCATTTACTCTTCCTCCCCGAGCGTCACGCTCAGGCCGAGAGCTTGAAGTTCCTTCACGAGCACGTTGAACGACTCCGGGATTCCCGGCTTGGGCAGGTTGTCGCCCTTCACGATGGCCTCGTAGACCTTCGAGCGACCCTGCACGTCGTCGGACTTCACGGTGAGGATCTCCTGGAGCGTGTGCGCTGCACCGTAGGCCTCCAGGGCCCACACCTCCATCTCCCCGAAACGCTGTCCACCGAACTGGGCCTTACCGGCCAGCGGCTGCTGCGTCACGAGCGAGTAGGGCCCAATCGAGCGCGCGTGGATCTTGTCGTCCACGAGGTGGCTCAGTTTGAGCATGTAGATGGCGCCCACGGTGACCGGGAAGTCGAACCTCCGGCCACTGCGGCCATCGCGGAGCCAGATCTTTCCGTTGGGGAAGATCTCCGCGTATTCGAGAAGCTCCACGACCGCATCGTCGAGCCCCGACTTGATGGTAGAGCGACCCTTCAATTTCTGAGTCGCCGGGAAAAGCTCCGACATCTTCTGGTCTGTCCGCTCGCAGATCTCCTCGGCGGCCTCCAGAAGAAAGTCGACGACCTTGTCGAAGAACTTCTCTTGCGTCTTGCTGAGCTTGATGCCGAGGTAAGCGTCCAGCGACTGCCCGATTCCGTGGGTATGCCCCACCGGGTCGTCGCCGTTGCCGTCGCCATTCTCGTCGGCGCCAGCCATGACGACCGGCAATCGACCGGCGATCTCCGTCATCATCTCGATGTCGTCGAGACCCGTGGGTGATTCGGCGTTGAGCTTCAATGCCTCGTCCACCCACTTCAGACCGGCGAGCTTGAGCAGCGCGCCGACCTCGTTCTCAGTGGCGCCCTGGAAGACCGGCGTCTTGGCCTCGAAGCCGAGTACCCGGCCGGCCCACCCGAGGTGAGTCTCCAGGATCTGCCCGACGTTCATTCGGGACGGCACACCCAACGGGTTGAGGACGATCTCCACCGGCGTCCCGTCGGGGAGGAACGGCATCTCCTCCTCCGGCACGATCCGCGCGATGATGCCCTTGTTGCCGTGGCGTCCGGCCATCTTGTCGCCCACGGAGATCTTGCGCTTCTCGGCGACGTAGACCTTCACCAGCTGGACCACTCCAGGCGGCAGCTCGTCGGGCTGGAAGACCTTGTCGATCTGCTCTTCGGTCTTCTCCTTCACCCGCTGGATACGGCGATCCGCCTCGTCGACCACGCGACGGATCCGCTCGCTGGCATCCTTGTTCTGCACCTTGAACGTCGAGAGATCCACCTTCTTGAAGTTGATCTCGTCGATGGCGTCCTTGGAGAGCTTCGTGCCCTCGTCCAGCACCGGCTCCACCGTGCCCTTCTTGAGCATCAGGGCGATGGTCTGGCGCTGAAGGATCTCACGGAGCTCGTCGTCACGGGCGTCCTGGATGCGCTGAATCTCCTCGCGTTCCATGGAGCGCAGGTCACCGATCTTGACCCCGTGCTCCTTTTCGAGGAGGGGATCGTCGATGCGGCGGCTGAAGATCTTCACGTCGATGATCGTCCCGGTCATGCCCGGGGGCACTCGGAGCGACGAGTCCTTCACGTCCTTCGCCTTCTCGCCGAAGATGGCGGTGAGAAGCTTCTCCTCGGGGGAGAGCTCGGTCTCACCCTTCGGCGTGATCTTACCCACCAGGATGTCGCCGGACTTGACCCGTGCACCCACTCGGACGATACCGCGCTCGTCGAGATCCACGAGGCTCTCTTCGGCCACGTTGGGGATCTCGCGGGTGATCTCCTCCATGCCGCGCTTGGTGTCTCGGACGTGGAGCTCGAGCTCCTGGATGTGGATGGAGGTGAAGACGTCGTCCTTGACCAGCTTTTCGCTGATGACGATGGCGTCCTCGAAGTTCGATCCGTACCAGGGCATGAAAGCCACCAGCACGTTTCGTCCGAGGGCGAGCTCACCGGCATCGGTGCTCGGTCCGTCAGCGATGATGTCGCCCGGCTGCACGTCTTCGCCGATCTTTACGAGCGGGCGCTGGTTGATGGCCGTGTCCTGATTCGTTCTCCAGTACTTTCGGAGCCGATAGCGATCGAACTGGGCCAGTTTCGCCAGGGGCTGGTCACCGGAAAGGGCCGAACCGGTGTCGACGATGATCTCGTCGGCGGTGACGTGAACCACCGTCCCGCCCCGGCGGGCCGTGATGACCGCGCCCGAGTCCGAGGCGACTTTGGCCTCCAGACCCGTGCCCACCAGAGGCGCGTCCGTGTACAGCAGCGGAACGGCCTGCCGCTGCATGTTCGAGCCCATAAGGGCCCGGTTGGCGTCGTCGTGCTCGAGGAACGGGATGAGCGCCGCGGCCACCGAGACCAGCTGGTCCGGCGCGACGTCCATGTAATCGATGTCCTCAGGCCGCAGGAGGGGGAAGTCGCCCCGCTCACGGCACAGCACGTACTCGTTGCGGAAGTTGCCCTTCTCGTCGAGAGGGGCGTTGGCCTGAGCGATCCGGACCTCTTCCTCTTCATTGGCTGAGAGCCACTCGATCTGGTTCGTGACCTTGCCCTTCTTGACCTGCCGGTACGGCGTCTCGACAAAGCCGAGGTCGTTGATCCGGGAGTACGTCGTCAGGGACGTGATGAGTCCGATGTTCGGACCCTCAGGGGTCTCGATGGGGCACATCCGCCCGTAGTGGGAATAGTGCACGTCGCGAACCTCGAAGCCCGCACGCTCCCGCGTCAGACCGCCCGGCCCTAGCGCCGAGAGACGCCGTTTGTGCGTCATCTCGGCCAACGGGTTGGTCTGATCCATGAACTGGCTCAGCTGACTCGATCCGAAGAACGCCTGGATCACCGCGGACACCGTCCGGGCGTTGACCAGGTCGTCGATGTTGATCTTCTCCGGATCGGTGTTGATCGACATGCGCTCCTTGACCAGGCGCGCCATTCGGCTGAGACCGACGCTGAACTGGTTTGCGATGAGCTCGCCCACCGTCCGAACGCGTCGATTGCCGAGGTGGTCGATGTCGTCCGTGAAGCCCCGACCCTCGTTGAGCTCGATGAGATTGCCGATGATCGTGACGAAGTCGTCCTTCGTCAGGACAGTCTCGGAACGCGGCACTTCGACGCCGAGGCGCTGGTTGATCTTATAGCGGCCGACACGGCCGAGATCGTAGCGCTTCGGGTTGAAGAACACCCGCTCGAGGGCCTCACGGGCCGTCTCGATGTTCGGGGCCTCACCGGGACGCAGGAGGGAGTAGATGGCGTTAAGCGCCTCCTCCTCGTTCTCGGTGGGGTCCTTTTTGATGGTGTTCTTGATGAGGGGGCTTTCGCCGCGGGCCGTCTCACGGTCGCTGGCGTAGATCTTGATCTTCTTGACGCTCAGCCGCTCGAGGATCCCGATGACCTCTTCCTCGAGCTCCTCACCGTTCTCAATGAGGATCTCGCCGGTCTCGGGATCGACGAACTCCTCGGCGATGACCTTACCCTCGATCTCCGCCTTCATGTCGTCGTCGAGCTTCCCGAGCTTCAGCTCCTTGACGTCGTAGTAGAGCTTGAAGATGTCCGCATCGGTGCTGTAGCCCAGGGCCCGAAGAAGAGCCGTCGCCGGGAACTTCTTCTTCTTGTCGATGTGGACGTAGCAGATGTCGTTGATGTCGAGTGTGAACTCGACCCACGAGCCGCGGAAGGGGATGATCCGCGCGCTGAAGAGCTTCGTCCCGTTGGGGTGGATGCTCTCCTCGAAGACGACACCCGGGGAACGGTGTAGCTGGCTCACCACGACCCGCTCGGCACCATTGATGATGAAGGTGCCGAGTTCGGTCAGGAGAGGCAGATCACCGAGGTAGACCTCTTTCTCGATGATGTCCTGCGTGACCCGATCCTCGATGGGCGTGGATTTCTTCTTCTTTCTCTTCTTCTTGGTGGGCTGCTCTTCCTCCTCGGGCTGCTCCCAGATGATGAGGCGGAGCGTGGCCTTCAGAGGGGCCGCGTAGGTCATGTCCCGCTCGATGCACTCCTCCACGGAATACTTCGGCTCGCCGAGCGTCGCGGAAACGTACTCGAGCATGAAGTGCTCGTTCACGTCTTCGATGGGAAAGATCTCCCCGAAGACCCGGTCCAGCCCGAAGTCCCACTGCTCCTGGAGGTCTGGCTCGATCAGCTTCTCAAAGGAACGGAGCTGAACGTCGAGCAGATTCGGCATGGGCATGACCGAGTCGAGCTTCGCGAAGCTCAGGATCGGCCGATTGTCTTTGCGCAGTTCCAACGTGTGTCCCCCTTATGAACTCGGCCCGAGGGGCCAAGCCACGTGACTCGTTTTTGATCTGGGACAAGCGCGCGCGGCCCGAACCGCCGGCACCCCTCGATGGAGGGGCACCCGCAGCCGGGACTCACGCTGGCCCGATTCGATACGCGGCACGATGCCGCGCCGGATATCGACCTTGGACTGCGGTCGAATCCGGATGTGTGACGCCCTTGGGCGGACGAAGGACGTCCGCGAGGCCGGGCGCGCGCCTCTAAGTGATGTGCCTGGATCCAGGCCTGTCACCTCTATTTCAGCTCGACAGCGGCACCGACGTCCTCGAGCTTGGCCTTCATCTCCTCGGCCTCTTCCTTGGAAGCGGCTTCCTTTACCGTGCTAGGGGCTCCGTCGACGAGCTCCTTGGCCTCCTTGAGTCCCAGGCCGGTCAGCTCACGCACGACCTTGATGACCTGGATCTTCTTGTCACCGATGCCGGCGAGGACGACATCGAACTCGTCCTTCTCCTCGGCGGCGGCTTCACCGCCGGCGGCGGCGCCGCCTGCGACGGCCACCGGGGCAGCCATGGCCGTGACATTGAACTTCTCTTTGAAGGCATCCACGAACTCGGAGAGTTCGACCACCGTCATGCCGCCGATTTCGTCCAGCAGCTTCTCTTGATCCGCCATTGTACCTGCTTCCTCCTGATGCTCACCGACTCGTGTCGGCGATTGGGTTGACCGTTTACCAGGAACGCGCCCGCGTCCCTCCTGCTACGTGCCCGGGATGCGGGCTCAACCTGCCTCTGCACGCTCGACGATGAGCGCGTCGAGAAGACCGGCCGTTTCCTGAAGCTTCGCCTCCAGCGCGTACGCGAGGTTGGACATCGGTGCCTGTAACGCACCGGCCAGCTCGGCGTAGAGCTGCTCCTTCGGCGGGAGCTTTGCGATTTTCTCCACCTGCTCGGGCTGGAGAATCTCATTCTCCAACACGCCGAGCTTGAAGGCGGGCTTCGAGTCGTGCGCCTTGGCGAAGTCGCTGAGGACCTTCGCCGCTGCGGCAGCGTCTTCGTAGCCGAAGACCCAGCCCGTCGGTCCCACGAGACTCTCGGAGATGTCTGGTAGCTCGTCCGACTCGGCGATGACACGCTTCGCGAGGCGGTTCTTGATGACCACGTACTCGGCCCCGGAGTCGCGAAGCAGACCTCGCAGCTCGGTCATCTCCTTGACCTTCAGTCCCGTGAAGTCCGTCAGGTAGAGCACGGGGGCGCGACTCACCCGCTCCCGCAGCTCGCTGACGAACGTCTCTTTCGTTGCCTTGTCCATCAGATCCTCCGGTAGAGATTGGGATCGATGGCTACGCCCGGACCCATCGTGCTCGAGACGGTGACGCTTCGCACGTACACCCCTTTCGAGGCTGCGGGCCGAGCGCGAACGATCGAGTCCATGAAGGCCTGGAGGTTCTCCTTCAGCTGCTCCTCGGAGAAGGAGATCTTGCCGATGGGCACGTGGACGTTCCCCGTCTTGTCGACGCGGAACTCGATCTTACCCGCCTTGATCTCACTGACCGCCTTGCCGATGTCGAAGGTCACGGTTCCGGCCTTCGGGGTGGGCATGAGGCCGCGGGGGCCGAGGATCCGGCCCAACGGTCCCACCTTGCCCATGAGGTCCGGTGTCGCGACGGCGACGTCGAAGTCGACCCAGCCCTGCTGGATCTTGTCCACGTACTCGACTCCGACGTAATCGGCGCCGGCCTCCTCCGCTTCGGCCTGCTTCTCACCCTGAGCGATGGCGAGCACGCGAACGCTCTTTCCCGTTCCGTGCGGTAGTACCACCGTGCCTCGGACGAGCTCGTCGGCCTTGCGCGGGTCGACCCCGAGCCGCGTAGCGAGCTCGACGGTTTCGTCGAACTTCGCGAACGCGAGCTCCTTGACGAGCGATACCGCCTCGTCGGGTGCCAGCTTCACGCCGGGCGGTACGCCAGCCTTGGCGGCTGCGAACTGCTGCCCTGTACTTGCCATGATATTCGAGCCGGTTCGTTTGCCCTCCCACCGCTGACGGCTCTCAGTCGGTGGTATACGGGTGGGGCGTCGTGCCCCGAGTTCGACTTCTCCTAGCCCTCGACGATCACGCCCATCGAACGCGCCGTTCCGGCGATCATCTGCACCGCAGCGTCGATGTCGTTGGCGTTGAGGTCCTCCATCTTCGTTTCGGCGATCTCGGCGAGCTGAGCACGCGTGATCTTGCCGACCTTCTCCCGGTTCGGCTCTCCCGAGCCCTTACCGATCTTGATGGCCCGCTTGATGAGCACGGCAGCCGGAGGGGTCTTGGTGATGAAGGAGAACGACCGGTCGCCATAGACCGTGATCTCCACCGGGATCGTCAGACCCTGTTTGTCCGAGGTCTTCGAGTTGAACTGCTTGCAGAACTCCATGATGTTGACGCCGTGCTGGCCCAGCGCGGGGCCGACCGGAGGGGCGGGGTTCGCCTGACCTCCCGGCACATGGAGCTTGATGAATCCGATGACTTTCTTGGCCATTGCCTAGTATCCCTTCAGGTCGGTGTAGTCCAACTCGACCGACGTCGGTCGTCCGAAGAGCGATACCTCCACCTTGACCTTGCCCTTGTCGGGGAAAACCTCTTGCACCGTTCCGCTGAAGTCGGTGAACGGTCCTTTGGTGACCTCGACGACCTGATCGATGTGGAAGGGAATCTCTTCGTGCGTATCATCCTCGGATTCGACCTCGACCCCGAGAATCTTGTTGATTTCGTCCTCGCGCAGCGGCTGGGGCGCCTTGCCCGAGCCCACGAACTTGATCACGCCCTGGATGTTGTTGATGGCGTGAGACGTCCGCTCGTTCAGGAGCATGTGCACCAGCACGTAGCCCGGATAAAGCCGACGTGTAACGTTGACCCGCTTCCCGTTGCGGATCTCCACCACTTCCTGCGTCGGAACCAGGACATCGAGGATCTGAGCTTCGTCCTCCGTCGCCTCGTCCTCAACCAGACGCTGGATCAGCTTCTGGACCTTGTTCTCGTGACCCGAATAGGTCTGAACGGCATACCAGTGGGTGTCGGCCATAGTGGTCACCTCAGGCTCCGAAGATCCCCATGATGCCCGTGATGATCCAACTCATGGTCTTGTCCATCAGCCAGATGACCGCGGAAACAACAAGGGTGAAAATCAGGACGACCACTGTCGCACTGCGAAGCTGGTCCATGTCGGGCCAGGTGACCTTCTGCAGCTCGATCCAGCATTCCTCCACGAAGACTTTCGTCTCCTGAGCCTTCTCTACGGCGCCCACTACTTCGTCTCCTTGTGCGTCTTGTGCGTCTTGCAGCGCGGGCAATACTTGCGGTACTCCACCCGTTCGGGGTGCAAGCGCTTGTTCTTCGTCATGTGGTAGTTCCTCTCCTGACAGTCCTGGCAGGCGAGAATGATCTTATCGCGCGGCATTTCGTGCTCCTGTTGCGTGGAGCCCCTGGATCGGGACGGCTCGTCTTCTCGAGACCGCTCCGCCGCGGGGATCCGGGCTTCTAATTTCTCACTCCGCTCGCGTCGCTACGGTCGCTACACGCGACCGAGTCTCGCTCCGACGAACCGCCCCGATCCACGCTCTGCGCGTCACAGGGGGCCGTTGCGCGGCCATTTTTCTGTCCGTTCGTGTACCTCGTACGTCCTTCGGTCCTGCTTGGTCCGTCCAGTCCTACTTGTTCTTGCAGCTTCTCTGTTCGCGCGTTCGCCGGTGTCGTGTCGGCGATCGTTCGGCCGCCAGGCCGGACCGATCGCTTGTCTGCCGTCGGGCGGCGCGTGTGCTCCGCGGGAGACTCGAGGAGGGGACTCGGTCGGCTCCTCCTCGTAGCGAGCCTCCATCCCCTGTCTCGTCCGCCTGCCTCTCGGCGAGCGGTCTCCCCCGGAGCACACGCGACGGCCGACCTACCTGTCAGCCCAGCGAGCGCTCAGATCCTGCGCGCTACT
>JABDLS010000079.1 GCA_013002885.1 Gemmatimonadota bacterium
TGCGGCGAGCCTACGGTGGTGGGACTCAGATTGGGACCGGATATCTCCACCGGATCCGTCACTGTCGCCAACGATGAAGAGAACCTCTACGTCACGTATCGCTCCGATGGGGGCCCCATCCTCGGCACGGCACTCTTCGTTGGAGACGCCGTCGAGGAAATTCCCACGACCCGTTGGGGGACGCCGAGGCTCCGGCGGTTTCCGTACGTCAGCGGCCATGGCTTTCGCACGTTCGAGGTCGTCTGGGAGGTGCCTCTGGACGATGTTGCCGGACCTGAGGCCGTCATCGCTGCATTCGGCCAGATCGGCCTTCTACCGTCTTGGGGGGATGGCGAGTCAATCACTCCGGGCCGCAGTTGGGCCACGTACTTCAGCCACCCCGTGGCGAGCTGTGCGGCAGAGTCCATTGGACCGGCTGGTGGCTCCCTGAGCGTGCCGGAAGGCCGAGCGGCCATCTCCGTGCCGGCGGGCGCGCTCAGCAACGACATCGTGATCACCATTGAGCCGGCGACCCTCGAGGAGCTTCAAGCGCGCGCGGACGAGATCCTCGGGCAGGGGGGCGCGACCTCGGGCGCGGCCCTCTCTACGGGGGTGGCGGCCGCTCCGGCCACCGCGGTCACTCCTGGCGATCCGACGATCGACCCCGCGTCCTTCGAGCTCCTTGAGCTCCTCGGGGACCGCGTGCGGCCCATCGCCAACACGCTCTGGGACTTCGGACCCGACGGGCTGGAGTTCCTCGAACCCGCCACGGTCACCCTCACCTATGACGACGACGACCTTCCGCCTGGAGTCTCGGAGGAGGAGCTGGGCATCTTCGTCATCAACGCCATCTTCACCACCGAACCTGCCGGGGTCGTCGATCCGGTGGCGAACACCATCACGGCCTCCGTCGATCACTTCAGCTTCTTCTACATCGGATACCTGGAGGTGCAGTCGACGGACCTCGCGGCAACGGGAGGTACGGCGGTTGCGGACGGCATCCCCGTGGGCTCGGAGATCGAGTACGCGGCCACGGTAGCCAACTCCGGTCCATCCGATGTGGACGGGGTCGAGGTTCTGTACGAGATCTCGGGCAACGTCTCCCTCGGTGAGCTGAGCGCAGGCTGCACCGAAGTCGCGGACCCCGCGCCGGCGACGGTGGCCCTCCAGTGCGCCGTCGGATCGGTTCCGTCGACGCAGGAGGCGGCGGCGCCACCCGCTGTCTTCACGGTGGATGGGGCAGGCGATGTCGTCCTTCGTGCGACGGCCTCGTTCCCCGGTATCGACACCAACCCCGTGAACGATTGGTTCGAGGACGAGTTCCGTGTCGGGCCCCTCGCGGACCTGACGGTCACGGCGACCGTGTCCAACGACAGCGAGCCTGTGGGGGCCGAGGTGCGCTTCGACCCGTCGGTCGCCAACCTCGGACCGGAGAGCGTAGACGGGGTCACGGTCACGTACCAGGTCTTCGGCGACGTCGTGCCGGGGACCCTCGACGAGACCTGCGTCGAGGATCCGAATCCGATCTTCGCCGACCTCGTGGTACGATGCGACGTGGGAGCGATAGCCGTGGACGACATCGTACAGGCCCCCTCGGCCGCCTTCGTGGCACAGGCGTCAGGGGAGTACGAGGTCTGGATCCGACCGAATTTTCCC
This sequence comes from Gemmatimonadota bacterium, assembly GCA_013002885.1. GTDB lineage: Bacteria > Gemmatimonadota > Gemmatimonadetes > Longimicrobiales > Gaopeijiaceae > UBA2589. The sequence continues at coordinate 1,636 of JABDLS010000079.1, forward strand.
GGCACCGACCCGGATGGCGACAACAACCGCTTCGAGTACACCTTCACGGCCACAGATCCCACCGTGCTGGCGGACCTGACCGTAACCTCCGCCACCGAGTCGGCGGATCCCATCGAGGTGGGGCTCAGCGTGTCGTACACCGCGACCGTGGAGAATCTCGGACCCGGCGACGTCTCCGACGCACGTGTGTTCTATTCGGCCTTCGGGGACATCGAGGCCGGCGCGGTGGGGCAGGGTTGCTCCGTACGCGATGTACCCATCATCGCCGACGTCGAGGTCGTGTGTGATGTAGGCGCCTTGAACGCGTCCGCTTCCGCCGAAGCCGCGCCGGTGGAGTTCATCCCTGGAAGCGTCGGCGAATACACCATCTGGATGTCGCCAGGCTCGTCGAGCACGAATGATCCCGATATCGACAACAACCGACTCGAGGAGACCGTCACGGTGACTGGGCGAAGCGCCGATCTGGAGGTCTTCACGCTCTTGGAGCAGGAGGATCCCGTCGCCGCGGGCGATCCGGTGCAGTACAACATATCCGTCGCCGCGGAAGACGCCGCCCAGCCAGTCGAGGGTGCGACACTCACTCTTGCCCACGCCGGCAATGCGACCTTCGTCTCGGCCTCCATCGAAGGGTGTGTCGATCTGAACTCGGGAGTGCGTTGCGAGGTCGGCCCGCTGCCCGAGGGACTCATTTTCGAGCTCTCCATCACGCTTCTGCCGAACCCGGGATTGGAGCAACTGGGAGTCGTGGCCAGCATCGCTGCACCCTTCGGCGTCACCGACCCCGATGATTCGAACAACCTCCTGGGCGAAGGCACGACGATCCTGTCGGGTGGCGGCACGGTGGACGGTATCGATCTCGCCGTGACGGCGTTCGACGTTCCGACGGCGGCGCTCGAGGTGGGTGAGGTAGGCTCGGTCCAGGGAACACTCAGGAACCAGGGTACCGATCCTGCCACCGATGTCCGGGTGTTCTACGCCTTCCCGGCAACGGCGACGATCGAGTCCACCGGAGCGGGCTGCGCCGAGTCCACTTCACCGCTCTTCGGCGCCGTGGAGGTCGCCTGCGATCTGGCGTCGGTGGCATCCGGACAGACCGTTTCGGTGCCTCCGGTCGACGTCTCCTTCGGGGCCCCCGGGGACGCCCTCGTCGAACTTCAGCTGTTCCACGGCTCAGACGTGGACTTCACGAATAACCAAGCGCAAGGGACGATCGTCGTCTCGCCACAGTTCGCCGACCTGCGCATCGACCGACTGGCCGACAGCCCCGATCCGGTTCAGCCGGGCGACGTGGTCACGTATGAGGTCGATCTGGTCGCTGATGGTGGCCTGACGGTCACCGATGGTCGCCTCTACCTCGAATTCACAGGCGATGCGGACTTCGTCAGCGCCAGTGTCGGGTGTTCGTTCAGTCTGCGCCGCTACACCTGCATCCTCGATCCGCTCCAGCCGGGCGTTACGCAAGCGCTTCAGTTCGACTTCCGGCTGACGACCGGTGGTGAGACGGTCGTCCTGGATGCTTCCATCGAGAGCCTGGGCCTGTTCGACGACCCGGATCCCACGAACAACACGGCGAGCACGTCCACAGAGGTGGAAGTGGTCGGGACGACGCCGCTTACGGTGGGAGACGTCATCGAACGGGTGCTTCCCGCACCGGGAGCGTCCGTCTACTACACTTTCGACGGCAGCGTCGGGGAGGAAGTACGTCTCGGACTCGCGATCCTGTCGGGCGGCAACGCGGCGGCGGATCTCTACCTGAACGGGCCGAGCGGCCCGATCCTCGGCGACGAGGCGAATCCGATCCGCGCGCAGGACTTCTGGTCGCAGAATATCGACGTGGTGCTGCCAGACAACGGCACATACGAGATCCGCGTGGAGGGCATCGGCTCTGGCTTCTTCCGGTTGGCCCTCGGTTCAGGGATCGGGCGCTTGGATGAGACCTATGGCGACCCTGCACAGTCGCGCCTTCGGATCTTCGATCCTGGACGGACCTTCCTGGAGATGGAGTTGGACGGCGACGGGGTGGTGGCATTGGGCCGCGAGACACTCGGCCGCGTCGACGCAGCGGGTGACGTGGTCGCCAGCTTCGGGTCAGGGGGCACGGTCGACCTCGCCCCGATTCTCGGGGGGCCCGCGGGTGCCATGGCCATCCAGCCTGATGGACGGATCGTGGTAGCGGGCCTCGGGGGCTCGATCCCGTATCCCTGGACCGTCGCCCGCTTCCTGTCGGATGGCACGCTGGACGCCAGCTTCGGGACCGGCGGAGTCGCGACGGTGCAGGTCGGAACGACCAGCCAGTCGTTACAGGTCCGACCCTTGGCGATCGGCTTCCAGGAGGACGGCCCCGCACTGGACATCGTCGTCGCCGGTCGTTCTGCCTCGCCAACGGAGCGGATCGGCATCACCAGGCTGAATGCCGATGGCTCGGTGGATGTCGGCTTCGGTACCGGGGGTGTCGTTCTGGACGGAGCGTTCGAGCCCGAGTACGCCGAGATCCAGTCCGACGGGCGAATCCTGGTGGGCTCTGCGAACCAACTCTCACGCTACGCGGTAGACGGGGCGGCCGATGTCGGCTTCGGAAGCGGCGGGCTCGTGAATCTGCCTGCGGCAGGCGTCCGACGGGTCGTAGCACTGGCCGGCGGCGGCATTGTGGGTGTCGGAGAGCAGGGGGACGACGGGCTCGTTGTTCGCCTGGACGCCGACGGGTCTCCAGCGAGTTTCGGGAGCGGCGGCGCGGTTCTCGTGGACTTCGGACTCCCCGAGAGGCTGTTCAGCGTCGCCGAAGATGCCCAGGGTCGGCTGGTCGTGGCAGGAGACGAGCGCACGGTGGATGGCAACTTCGACCAGCTCGTTCTCCGCCTGCAGTCGAACGGCACGCTCGATCCGGGATTCGGGCACGGTGGCTTTGTCGTCGTCGGGGTCGACATCGACCAGGGCCGTGATGTCGCCGTAGACTCACAGGGCCGCCTCCTCGTGGGAGGGGAGGTCACCGCCGGCGGCTGGCACTTCACGCGGCACCTCGTGAACTGAACGGACGGGACCGGGGTCGGGCACCATAGGGTTCGGTGTCCGATCCCGGCGTTGTCAGCCTTCCTGGAGCTCCACCAGCCGCAGATTGCGCCACCGCACCTTGATCCCACCGCCGTCATGGATCTGCAGAGCGATGTGGCCCGTCGCCTGCCCGATCTTCTCGTCGGTGAGGTCGACCATCTCGGTGCCGTTCAACCACGTCGTGACCCGAGGTCCCTCGACTCGAATGCGCATGGTATTCCACTCGCCCATGCGTAGCGCTCGGTCGCGCTCGAGGGGTGGCTGCGCAAGCCAGCCCCGACCGTACGACTCGTAGATGCCACCGGTGAAGAGGCCCGGCGGCGCGACCTCGGCTTGCCAACCGGTAATGACGACGCCGTCCAGTGTCGAGCGGAAGAAGACGCCGCTGTTCCCATCCGCCTCCTGCTTGAACTCCAACATGAGATCAAAGTCGTCAAACCGTTCGTCGGTACGGAGATAGCCGTACGCTGCATCCGGACCACTTTCGCAGACCAGCTCTCCGTTCTCCACATACCACAGCTCGGTGCCGTGCACGGTCCAGCCGGTGAGGTCGACTCCATTGAATAGGGGGACGCTCTCCTGTGCGGCCATCGGGGGTGCTGAGATCAGCAGGGCGGCGGCAGCCAGCCACAACGTTCGCCCGCGCCTCGGCGGCGTCCGCAGCGCGCCCCTCATCGGATGGGACGGATCTTGATGTTTCGGTACGACACGGGCGTCCCGTGGTCCTGAAGCCCGATCGAGCCCCGTGGGGCCTGAGCGTAGACCTCGGGGTCGAACTTGCTGTTGGCCACGAGCGAATCCCATTCGTCGGTGTCGTACTCGTACGACACGGTGAGCTCACCATTGAGCCAGTGTTCGACCCGAGCCCCATCGACGACGATGCGACCCGTGTTCCACTCCCCGAGACCCCGCGTGGGGCGGGTCGATGCTTCGTGCAGGTCGTAGTTGTCGCCGGTCCGGTGCGTGCGCCCTTCTTCGGCATCTGGTGCGAAGTAGGCGGTATCGTCGAGGACCTGGTACTCCGGCGCGACTTCCCACAGGGTGGCGCCCTCTCGCTCCTGTACGCGGTAGAAGACACCGCTGTTCGTCGCCGGGCCGAGCTTGAAGTCGAAGATGAGTTCGAAATCCGAGTACTGGCCCACCGTGACGATGTCGCCTCCATCCATGTCGCCCGTCGTGGACAGGCCGACGAGCTCGCCGCCTTCGACCGTCCAGCCACCGGTGGGGAAGTCGTCGCGTCCGTAGCCCCGCCACCCCTCGGTGGATGTGCCGTTGAAGAGAAGCTCCCACCCGGCCGCCACCTCCTCGGCCGACAGGGCATTGTGGGTCGCGGTGTTCTCGGCGGTCGGGCCGTTCTCAGCTGGCGAGTTTGAAGCCTCTTCGGCCTCCGGTGCGCAAGCGCCGAGTGGGGCCAGAATCAGCACCGTCGCAAAGGCGAAGCGCATCACGGCCGCACCTCCATGGTCTCCGGATCCCAGGAGACGACCTTCTCGTCGAAGTAGGAGTCGTTGCAGGCGAGGGCCGGGGCCGCTGCGCGCAGCCCGAAGACCGCATCCTCAGCCACAGGCACGCCTTCCCGCACTCCGTGGAAGAAGTTGGCGAAGTGGTCGTAGTGTGCCCCCCAATAGTCGTCTTCGGCCACATAGACGGTTTCGGCCGGTGGAAGCATCGTGGCTCGCTCCTCGACCACGGTTCCCATTTCGTCCGTCTTCATCTGGAGGAAGACGTCGGTGGGGTTCACGACCTTGTTCTTGCGCAGCACGACCTCGGTCCAGGTGACGTCCATGGCGCCCTCCGAGCCTACGAGGCGGAGAAAGGTGGTCCCCGACGTCCCGTCCACGAAGTTCACTCGAAGGGACAGGTTGAACGGTGGATGTCCGCTGGACTCGGGATAGTCGAACATCCCGAGGAGCACGTCCGGCACCTCCCGACCGTCCTTCCAGTATCGAAGTCCACCCTGCGCCATGATCTTCCGTGGCCCGTGCGACGAGGCGACGAAGTGCAAGCTCGAGAAGAGGTGCACGAAGAGGTCGCCGGAAACGCCCGTTCCATAGTCACGGTAGTTCCTCCAACGGAAGATCCGTAGCGGGTCGTAGGGCCTCCGAGGCGCCGAGCCCAGGAACATGTCCCAGTCCACGGTCTCTTCGGACGCACCCTCGGGAATCTCGTACTGCCACGCCCCGATGGGATCGTTCCGGGCCCAGAATCCCTCTGCGTAGTTCAGCTCTCCGATGGCCCCTTCTTCCAGGAGCTGCTTCGCCTTCTCATTGCCCAGAGAGCTCATCCCCTGGCTGCCGACCTGGAACGTCTTTCCGGATTGTTCCTGGGCCGAGACGAGCTCGGCGCCTTCTTCGATGCTGTGCACCATGGGCTTCTCGCAGTAGACCGCCTTCCCGGCGAGCAGCGCGTCCACCGAGATCTGCTTGTGCCAGTGATCGGGCGTGCCGACGATCACGGCGTCGATATCGTCGCGCGCCAGGATCTCCCGATAGTCGCGCGTCGTGAAGATCTCTCGCCCGTGACGCCCGCGGGCCGCCTCGAGACGGCCGTCGAAGCAGTCCGCGGCGGCGACGAGCTTCACACCCGGCACGCGAAGGGCCGTATCGACGTCCGCCATCCCCATGCCTCCAGCACCGATCACGGCGATCTGGATCAGATCGTTCGCCGACTGGTGCCGGCGGGTCGTCAGCAGGTGACGCTCACGCTGTGGTCGGGCGGAGAGCGCCACCGGCGTGGCGCCGGTCGCGAGGGCTCCGGAAGCGAGGGCGCCGACAAAGCGGCGACGCGACAGGGGGGCTCCGGGCTTCGTCATCCTGCTTCTCCGCTCGTGTGAGTTGCTTGCGGTACGTCGGGCGATTCGCGGTGCGCGGACCGTCAGAATGGAGAACGGTCGGGTAGATCGCTAGCTGCGACGACCGCTTCCCGCCCGATTTGTTCGGGGAGGTCCCCCCTGCCATGTTGCGGCAGTTGTCGACCATGACCCCGGGTAGCTCGCCGCCTCGGCCTATCGTGGCCTGATGGCCGCCGGCACCGTGGGACCGTGGGGAAGGATCACGGCAATCCAGGGGCCCCTCTTCTACGTACGGAGACTCCATGAAGCTCGCGATCCTGTCCCAGGCCCCCAACGCGTACAGCACTCGTCGGATCCGAGAGGCGGCCGTCGACCGAGGGCACAAGGTCAAGGTGCTGGATACGCTGAAGTTCTCCATCGAGGTGGAGAAGGGGACTCCGAACCTCCGCTACGGATCCAAGGCGTTGAGCCACTACGACGCCGTGATTCCCCGAATCGGAGCGTCCATCACCTACTTCGGCACTGCGGTCGTGCGTCAGTTCGAGCAGCTCGATGTCTACACGCCGAGCTCTGCCACCGGAATCGCCAACTCCCGCGACAAGCTTCGTGCGCTGCAGATCCTGAGTCGCCACGACATCGGTCTTCCCCATACCGCGTTCGTCCGACGCAAGCAGGATGTGCTCCCCGCCATCGAGCGGGTCGGCGGCGCACCCGTCATCATCAAGCTCCTCGAGGGCACCCAGGGCGTCGGCGTGATCCTGGCCGACTCGGTCAAGATCGCCGAGGCCATCATCGAGACGCTTCAGAGCACCAAGCAGAACGTGCTCATCCAGAAGTTCGTCGGCGAGAGCGCGGGCAAGGACATCCGTGCCTTCGTCGTTGGAGATCGTGTCGTGGCCGCCATGCGCCGGGTGGCCCAGGGTGGTGACTTCCGGAGCAACGTGCACCGGGGGGGTCTCGCCGAGGCCGTCGACCTCGATCCCGCCTACGAGAAGACGGCCGTGCGCTCCGCCCAGATCATGGGACTCAAAGTCGCCGGTGTGGACATGCTCGAGGGTGCCGACGGGCCCCAGGTCATGGAGGTGAACTCCTCGCCGGGGCTCGAGGGCATCGAAGGATCGACTCGACTGGACATCGCCGGGGCCATCATCGATTTCGTCGAGGGCCAGGTGAGCTTCCCGGAGTTGGACGTTCGTCAGCGGCTTACCGTCAGTGCGGGCTACGGCGTGACCGAGCTTCAGATCGGCGCCAAGTCCGATCTCGTCGGGCTACCCATCGGGGAGTCGGGCCTCCGGGCCAAGGACATCGTGGTCCTGACCCTGAATCGGGGGCACACCGTGATCCCCAATCCACGGACGGATCGCGTTCTGGAGGTGGGCGATCGACTGCTCTGTTTCGGAAAGCTCGAATCGATGCGGGACCTGGTCCCGGCGCGGCGGAGCAGGGTTCGTGCAGAGGTGAGGAGCCTCGAGGGGTAGGGAAGCCCCCCACTCGTCAGCCGTGCGGGGCAGGAAGCCACCGAACGTGGCCGTTGCCCGGGGTCCTCGCCGCTGGTAGCCTGTTCCCTTTCGGCAACGTCATCAGCGAGGTGAACGTGTTGCGCTCCATCGAGTTCCTCCACAAGGGTCGCCGCTACCGCGGAAGAGTCGCGCCAGTGTTGGGTGGAGCGCCCGAGTTCGCACATGGTGCGTGGTTCGTGTCGATGAACGGCGGACCCGAGCGACGAGTCTTCGAGGCTCATCACGAAGACGCTGACACCGCCGAGTTCCGGCATCGCATCGTGATCGCGACCTGGCTCACGGACCCCTACAACCGGCGGGACTCTGCGGATCGGAGGAGGTCGGGCCGTCGGAGCGCGTCGTTCCGCGACCGGAGGAGTGGGCCGGATCGGAGGGCCTGAAATCGGAGGGCGATCTCAGCGGATGACGTACCACTCCGTTTGATACGGACGGAAGTACACGTAGCCGTCCGAGGTCAGGTACGCGTCGTCCTCCATGGGAATTCGTACCTCTCCGCCACGGTACTCGGGGATGGCCGTCGTCGCGCTGAACTCGATGGATCGGTAGGAGTCATCGCGGAGGAAGGAGTCTCGCTGCGGAGGCGAGGAGAGATCCATGTCGCGGGCGTTGATGGACGGCCCCAGAGCGTGTCCGTGATACCCGATGGGGTGCGAATAGAGGCTCGGCAGGAAGTCCACGCCCTCGAGCAGCTCGGCGATGGCCAGCGTCGCCTCCCACCCTGTCATGCCAGGGCGGGGCGCTGCTGCGAACGCCTCATGGACCGCGTTGGCGTTGCGTAGGGCCTGGACCAGTCCGGCCGGGACCTCGTTCTCTCCGTCGCGGAGGATGTACGCCACCTTCTGCCAGTCACTGGCGAAGCCGAGGTAGTCGAAGCCGCAATCCAGATGGATGATGTCGCCGCGCTGGAAGACGAGGTCGTCGGGAGCAGGGTGCACATACGGGATCATCTCGCCCGTCGCTTCGTCGAAGCGCTGGACGGCGACGTGGATCTCGAACCAGGGGACGCCGCCAACGCCGAGTTCGGCGATGTTCTCCTCGAAGTACCACTTGATGTCGGATGCGCGCGTCACGCCGGGTTCGACGACAAGATTGGACAGAGCCTGCTGGGCGATGATGTCGGTGGCCAGCACCAGGTCCCGGTAGTACTCCAGCTCATCGGGGAGGCGGGTGTCGAAGTACGCCTCGATGAGGTCGGCGGCGGAGACGAACCGCGCCTCTGCCCCGGGGCCCAGCGTCTCGACCAGGAAGGTGTACGAGTCGTGGGTCAGGCCGCTGTCGTGTCCTCGGACCCCGCCGATGTTCAGGGCAACCGTAGCCGGATCGAGGGCCTCGAAGAGTGCGCGAAGGCCCGTCGCAGTGTCCTGGATGCCCCGGGCGTCACGGCCCGAGGGGAAGGGCTGAATGAAACGCGCGTAGTCCTCGGTGGGTCTCCAGTAGTCCGAGTACGCCGCAATCCGGTCCGACCGGTCGTCGGCCATGACGAGGACGTCCCGCCGCCTCGTGTACCGGAGCGGAGGGGCGAGGTACTGCATGACCGGGTCCGGATGGAACTCCTCGCTCACGATGATCCACATGTCGATGTCGCGTTCGCGCATGAGGTCGAGGAGGATCTCGTGTCTCCGCTCCAGCCACTCCAGGCGCAGCTCATACTGAGCCCGCATCCCGAGGAGATCGGGCATGGCGGGAATCGTCCGGCCGTCGAAGAGCTCGACGGGGCCGTCGACGCTTTCGGTCGCGGTGGATGGCGCGTCTGCTTCGGCACAGCCAGCGGCAAGAAGTGCGACAAGCAGTGCGAGGAGTGGCGTGGTGGCCCGGCACGGTTGGCTCGTCCTGGTCATCGTACTCATCGTTCGCCTCCCAGCGCCGCCGCCAGGAGCAGGACGTGCTTCGCCGTGCGCATCATCCCGTCGACGTCGGCCCACTCCGTCGGGAGGCCACGATCACCGCCCCGGGAGCCCCCGAGGCCGATGGCGGGGCTGCCGGCGCCGATGGCGACGTTGAGGTTCGCAGAACCGCTCTCCGACATGCGCGCCTCGTAGCCGAGGTGGCGGGATACGGCCTGGGCGGTGCGGACCAGGCGGGACTCGAGCGCGCCAGGGATCCTCCCGCCCGGGGTGAGCTGAAATGGCTCCATGCGGAGCGTTATGCCCGTCTCCTCCGACACCTGATCCAGCATGGCGCCCACGTCGTGTTCGATGTCGTCGATGACATCGGCTTCCATCGAACGGATGTCCAAGGAGAACCACCCGGTGGCCGGCTTGTGATTGAAGACCGCGCCGCTCTGAAGCATGGAGATGTTGAGCCTCGTGCGCGTCTCGTCGGTGTTGGACGCGGCCGGGAGGGAGAGGATCCGGTCGACGGCCCGCCCGATGGCCTGGTTCAGGTTCGGCATCCCGCCGCTCAGCGTGTGTCCCGGTGGTCCCTCCGCGACCACGCGCCACCAGTGGATCCCCAGGGCGCCGTAGGAGATCGACTGGCCATCACCCAGGACGTCGACGAAGGCGTCGGCTCGTCCCCGGTATTCGTCATAGAGGGCCTTCATGCCCCGAAGCCCCGTTTCCTCCTGGGCTACCGCCGCGAAGACAAGGTCGTGCTCCGGACGGAGCCCGGCCTGGAGGTACGCCTCCGCCGCTGCGAGCACCGCCGCCGTCGTGAGCGACGTGTTCGTGCCCGGCCCCACCACCCGATCGCCATCGACGCGCGGCGGCGACGACGACGCCCGCTGGTGCTCGGCGACGGTCGCCAGATCGTCCAGCGTCGAGACGAAGACCAGCGCGCGTCCGGAGCGTCCCGGGATCACCCCGACGGCGTTCGGGCTCTCGGTCACGCGGACCGAGTCGAGACCGATGGCCCGCATGCGCGCCGCCACCGCGTCCGCTCGTTCGTGCTCCTCGCCCGAGGGAGACACGATGGAGCCTATGGAGGCCAGGAAGGCGGCCGTCTCGGCCCGCTGTTCGTCGATCCGGGTCAAGGCCGCCTGGACCTCGTTGCGTGCAAGGGTAGCGGCGAGGTCCGTGTCTTGTGCGGCTGCCGGAGGGGCGAGTAGAGCGGCGAACGCCAGGGCGGCGAGAGAAGGGGGCAGGAGGTGGGTGGCCCTGGTGGGGATCATTGGGAGCGCGGTCGAAGCGAAGGGTGTTTCTGGGCCTCAGGATCGTGGACCAACACCGGTGAGGAGGCAAGGACCGTGAGGTCCGGAGCTAACGTTCTGATTGCGCCACGAGTCTCAGGTAGGTCGCTGGTCTGCACCACGCACTCTTGAGGTCGAGATGCCTGAAGCATGAGTCGCTCCATTTTCGGAGCCGCGTCTATCCTGGTCGCCGCGGTGATCGTCCCCGCAGTCCCGGCCTGGGCGCAGCAATCCAGCGACAACGGTTCCCGTTCCGCGGTGGCGTCCCGGGCTCCTGCTCCCCTTGTAGCATTGAAGGCCGAGAACGCGGCCGACATCGCCCTGGACGGCCGACTCGATGAGGCCGTGTGGCTGGCTGCCAGCCCGATTTCGGATTTCACACAGCAGGAGCCTACCGAGGGTGCAGAGCCCTCGGAGCGGACCGAGATCCGGGTCGTTTTCGACGAGGACAATCTCTACATCGGCGCCATCATCTACGATGATCCAGACGGGATCCTCGCCTTCCAGCGGGAGCGCGACGCCGGGTTGGGCACGGATGACCGGTTCATGTGGATCCTCGACACGTTCCTGGACGGGCGCACCGGCTATTTCTTCGAGATCAACGCGGCCGGCCTCATGGGCGACGGGGTGATCGCCAGCGGTGGGCGAGGAGGACGAGGTGGTGGCGGCGGCGGCGGTGGGGGCGGGACCAACAAGGCGTGGGACGGCATCTGGGAGGCCCGGACGTTCGTTCGTCCCGACGGCTGGTCCGCAGAGATCCAGATCCCCTTCCGGACGCTCAACTTCAACCCCAACCGGGCCGAGTGGGGCATCAACTTCCAGCGCACCATCCGGCGGAAGAATGAGGAGGTTCTCTGGCGGGGGCATCTAAGGAACCAGGGACTTCGAAATCCGGTCTTCGCCGGCCGGCTCACGGGATTGAGTGGTCTGTCTCAGGGCCTTGGCCTGGAGGCTGTGCCTTCCACCGTCGTGTCCTGGCGCAATATCCCGGGGAACGTGCCCACGGCGGCCGAGCCCGATCTTGGACCGAATACCTTCCCGGCCGACGTGAGTCTCGATCTCAACTACAGCCTCACGTCCAGCCTGCGCGCTTCGGTCAGCCTCAACACGGACTTCGCCGAGGTCGAGAGCGATCAACGACGTGTAAACCTGACGCGATTCGCCATCCGGTTCCCCGAGCAGCGCGACTTCTTCCTCGAGGGGTCCGGCGTTTTCGCCTTCGCCCCGAACGGCGGCCCATCGCCGTTCTACTCGCGAGCGATCGGGATCAACCAGGGCCAGCAGGTACCCCTCAACTACGGTTCCCGACTGACGGGGCAGGCCGGTCGATTCGAACTCGGGTTTTACCAGATTGGTACCGGTCAGTTAACCTACTTCGATACCGACGACGCCGTCGACGTCACGATTCCCCGGGAAGATTTCACCGTCGCCAGGGTGAAGAGACAGTTCTTCGAGCAGTCCGCCCTGGGAGCGATCTACACACGTCGAAGCACCGCCCGGGATCCGGCGGGCGTCGCCCCCGTCGATCGACACACGGCTGGTGTCGATCTCGACCTCAAGACCCGTCACTTCCTGGGCGACAGAAATCTCTCCTTCTCGGCCTACCTCGTCGCAAACACAAACCCGCTGGATACGGAGAATCCCGATTACGCCGACCTCAGCTTCGGTGAGTTGAGTTCATGGGGCGCTCGCGTGGCCTATCCGAACGACGTCTGGGATGGGCACCTCTCGTACCGTGATTTCGGGGACGCGTTCGATCCCGCCGTGGGTTTCGTCACCCGAAACAACTTCCGCCGTGTCAATTCTCGGGTCCAATGGTCACCGCGGGTCCCTGGTGTTTCCTGGCTCAGGGACACCAACCATCAGGTGCAGCTTTCCACCCAGAGAACCATCGATACCGGGATCCTCGAGGAGCGTGAGTGGCAGTTCAAGCTCCTCGGCCTGAACTTCGAGAGCGGGGACGAGCTCGAGTTCAACGCCAACAACAGATTCGAGTATCTCGATGAGGCGTTCGAGGTCAGCGACGGCGTCGCGGTCTCTCCGGGTGAGTACAGCAACTGGGAGTACCAGATCGGTGGTCAGACGGCGAGGCGCAGGCGGGTGTCAGTGCAGGGAAGCTTTTCGCGCAGCGGCTTCTGGGACGGTGACCGCAACCGTACGGAGGCCCGTGTAACGCTCCGACCCAACCCGGGCATCAGCCTCTCGACGAACTTCGAATACAACGAGGTGGATCTCTCGTCGGGATCGTTCACGGCTTCGCTGTACGAGGTGAGCGGCGACTGGAATCCAAGCCCATGGGTGAGCCTCACCAATCAGGTCCAGTACGATGACCAGAGCGAAGTGGTGGGCCTGTTCGCGCGACTGCGGTGGATCGTCAAGCCGGGCAACGACGTATATCTCGTGTACTCGCACAACTGGCAGTACACGTCGCTGCTCGCGAGCCCCAATGACCGGGAGCTCGTCACCCTCTCCCGGGGCGGTTCGGTCAAGGTGAACTACACGTATCGATTCTGATCCGTTGGGCTGAAACGCCGACTCGCGGTCGGAGCCGAGCCGAGACCCCCTGACGCGTTGCTCTGAGTAGACGGTACCTACAGCTTCCTGCGACTCCTCACCGTCCTGTTCCGGATTCAACCGATGAACCGTTCTCGATTCGCATGGACCACCGCCCTCATGCTTCTGGCTCTACCGGGAGAAGGGTCGGCTCAGGCCGCCAGCGAGCTTGCCAACTTCACGCAGATCATCTCCGGCACCGAGATCGAGATCGAGTGGTCTCGACCGTCTCTGCGCGGACGGGAGGTCATCTTCGGGCGCCAGATCCCTTGGGGCGAGGTATGGACGCCGGGCGCGAACATGGCGACCACCATCCGGTTCTCGAACGATGTCGTCCTCTCGGGCACGCCGGTCCCGGCTGGCCACTACAGCGTCTGGCTTCGGGTCCTCGAGACCGAGCCGTGGCGACTGGCGCTTCATGCCGACACCGTGCTCCCGCACAGCGCCCACCCGCCCATCGACGAAGCGGTTCTACACGTCGGCGTCGAGCGCGCACGCACCGAGGACATCCAGGAGTCGCTCGAATGGGATATCGACCGGATCCGGATCGACGGCGCGGAGCTCGTCATGCACTGGGGACGCGACCGGGTATCGGTCCCCATCGAGGTCGATCCGGGCATAACCCTCGCGACGCCGGCCGAAGAGGCTCTGCCTCTGTTGGGCGACTGGTTGTACGACGACAGCCCGTCTCTGCCCACCGCCGAACAGATCGAGCGGTTCACCGGAGGCAACAGCGATGACCCGACGGCACGGTATTTCGAGGTCATGCTTTCCGAGCCCCGTCCACGCCCCATCCGAATCGAGCGCGACGAGGAGTCGGGGCTGCTCCGATTCGTCGATGTTCTGAACGAAGAGGCGGAGGCGGCGTTCTACTCGGCGGAGGGTGAAGAGCCCGTCGTCATCTACGGCCAGGCACTCCTCCCGCGAGGTCCGGGCTTCTTCGCCGTCGCGGGGACGTTCGGGGGTGAGGTGTCGGCGGTCAATCCCAGGTTCGCGCCGATCGTCGAGTTCGAATTCGGCGAAGACGGACGAGCGGTGTCGTTCACGGTCCGCAATCCGAACGATGAGGTTGCCGGCACGGGGGTGCGCCCCGGCGGCTGACCTTCCGGGACTGCGGAGGACGTCGATCTGGCAGTCCTGGACGGGCGGCGGGGACGGCGACGAGAGGCCCGAGGTGGGGTGCGCAGCTTTCGGAATCGCGATCCGGAGGTGATCTTATCCGTAGTAATGAACCCAAGATTGAGGCTTTTACCATGACACGCGCATCTGCCCTCGCCCTTTTACTGGTTGCGCTGAGCGCATCCGGTGTGATGTCTCAGGAGTTGACGCTCGTCCGGGCCGATGACGCTCTGCCGGTCACCTTCGCGATCGACGGCATGGACGAAGACGTCGTCCGCGACGACCTGTCCGCCGCCCGCGACGTGGTGTCCCAGATGGAGGCAGAAGAGGATCGGCTCCAAGTCGAGATCGCCGAGGCAAAGGCGGCGGTCGAGGTAAAGAAGAGCGAGATCGACATCATCGAGACCCAGAAGGACCTCGCCGACGATCGGGATCGCGAGGCCGAGAAGCGCTCTCTGGAACGCGAGAAGGACTTCGAGGAGGCGATGAAGAAGGTCCTCGAGCGCATGGTGGAGCTACGCGAACGGGAGCTGGATCACGTTCGCGCTCGGCGGGAGACGGCTCGGGCGGCCATGGTCGTTCATGAGCGGGAACTGGAGGTGATCGAGGTGCGGGACGGTCTCGCAAGCCTCGCCTCCTCGCCATCGATGGAGCAGTCGATCCGGCTGGAGCGTGAGATCGTGACGCTCGAGCGTGAACTGCTCGAAGCGCTCCACGAGCGGGCGGAAAAGAGTCGCGACGAAGCTGATCGCGAGCGGCGGGTCTACGAGGCTCAGATCCAGGTTCACGACGAGAAGCGCGACCTCCGGGAAGCTGGGCGCTGAAGCAAACGTAGACCGCGGCTGGACTGTTTCGGTCGTCGTAGCGCCGACCCGCGGACTCCAACTGGCGCGGATGGCGTCGGGGTACCTCCAGCACCTGGGTGTTCAACCGCGTCAACTCGAGCCGATGCCGTAGCTCTCCTGCAGAATCGCCAACGAAGTGAGGGACAGTAGGAGCGAGTCGAGCGATCGCCGGTGTTCCGGTCGGGTGTGGGGAAGGGAGTCGAGAACACCCCGGACGCCCGCAGGGTCGAGCATGGGAACGGCTGAACCGGTGGAGCCCCGGAGGACATCGTGAACGAGCTCCGACATCGCGCTGTTGGCGAGCGCACTGTCGGGAGGAGCCCAGAACGGCTTCTTGGGGCGGGTTCTGGTTCGAAGCGGGACCACGTCGGCGACGGCTTCGTTGAGCAGCTGCTTCTCCTGCTCCGTGCCCGCCAATGCGGCCAGGGGGATCTGCTGCGTGAACTCGAACAGCTCGTGGTCCAGGAACGGGAAGCGAACCTCGACTCCGTGGGCCATGTCGAGTCTGTCGGCCGCCAGGTGGTATCCTGAGAAGAGGGACCGGAACCACAGGTATGTGATCCTGCGTGCGGGCTTCCAGGAGGCCAGCCCAGCGGCCTGCTCGCACCGGTCGTAGAAGTCCCGGTAGACGTCGAGCCCGGAGAAGTCGTTGAGGAAGTCCTGGTCGAGTGTCGAGCGGAGCTGTTTCACACCTCCGTCCAGTCGGTCGAGGAGCGCGGGTGTCCCGCTGAGCAGGGTCACGAGCCGAGCGAGCCAGGGCGACGTCGCGTGCAGGCCGGGGACGCGACGTCGTGGAGAACGAAACAGGCGTGTGAGCAGACGGAGCCGCTGGCTCAGTGAGCGCGAAGAGGCTCGGGCCGCGGCCCTCGTGAACTCGTATCCGTAGAACAACTCGTCGGCGCCTTCACCCGCGAGGACACACTTGAAGCCTTTGGACTGGACGCGACGACTCAAGAGGAACCGTGCGGGGGCGTGACCGTTGTATTGCAGGGTCTCCCCGTGCCGTACCGCCTGGTGGAAGTTATCGGCAAGATCCCGATCGGTGACGGAGACGATCTCGTGGAGGGCGCCGCTATGCTTGGCGGCCTCCGCAGCCCATGAGCGCTCGTCGAATGCTTCGTCATCGAAGCCGACCGTGAACGCCGTCATCGGCTCGGACGCCCCTGCAGCGCCAAGTCCGAGGATCGCCGATGAGTCCAGCCCTCCGCTCAAGTAGCAGCCGACCGGCACGTCGGCGCGCATTCGCTCGTTCACGGAGCGCTCGAGGCGTGCACGCACCTCGCCCACGACGTCGACCGGTGGGGCCTCGTGGTCACGCAGCGGTTCGGGCAGGTCCCAGTATCGCTGGAGACGCGTTGTTCCTCCCCGGCTGACCAAGAGACAACCGGGGGGCACTTGCCGGATTCCCTCGAATAGGGAAGCACGCTGGTCGGGGCACGCGTGAAGAGCCCTGTACGTCGCCTCGGTGTCCCACCGTGGCTCGACTCCGGCAGCAATCAGAGCCTTCGCCTCGGAGGCGATGTACAGTCCACCCCTCCATTCGGAGTAGAAGAGGGGCTTGATCCCGAACCGATCTCTCGCGGCCACCAGGGTGCGGGTCCGTTCGTCCCACACGACCAGCGCGAACTGTCCTCGCAATCGATCGACAAAGCGTGTGCCGAGATCTTCGTAGAGATGGATCGCGATCTCGGAGTCGCTACCCGTGCTGAAGCGATGTCCGCGCTGAGCCAGCTCTCTGCGGGTCGCCTCGAAGCCGTAGAACTCGCCATTCACGACGACGTGCGTCCGGCCGTCCTCACTCGTGATCGGTTGGCGTCCACCCTCGGGATCGATGATCGCCAGCCTCGTGTGGCCCAGCCCCACCTCACCGGATGGCGAAGTCCAGGTCCGTCGACCGTCCGGGCCGCGGTGTCCCAACGCCGCCGTCGCGCGCTCCAGGACCCGGCGGTCGACTGGAGGCCCGAACGAGTGGATCGCGATGATACCGCACATGGTCTAGGCCGTCCTGGCTTCATGTCGCACGGCTGCCCGCCCATCGAGACAGTCGAAGCGCATGAGGAGTGATCGTTGGCCCGACGTCAGATCGAGGTTGTCCGACGTCACCCGCTGCGTCACGGCGAACACCTCGACCGCCCGGAAGCCAGGGTGTCGACGGGCGAAACGCTGCGCATGCCGATGCAGCAGGGATTCGCGCACTTGTGCGCGCTGCTCTGGAGTCAGTTGCAGCCAGACGTTCCCGAAGATGTACGACTGAAGAAGCACGTGGCGCAGACTTCCGGGGAAGAGCTCTTTCGGATCGACGGTCTCCGGCTCAGCCGAGCCCTGCGCAGCCCAGGCACGCACTTCGTAGCGCACGTGATAGTTCCTGGAGTCGATCCAGTCGAACAGCCGGTAGCTCTGCGCGATACCCATCAGCCATAGCAGGACGCAGATCGGATTGCCGAAGAAGCCGGACATGTGCGTCTTCCACAGAGGCAGCTTGCTGAGCCCACGGCTTCGAGCCAGCTCCCACAGGACCATCGAGGTGAGGAGGGCGACCAGGGCAATACCCACGATCCCGTTCCACCCCAGCGGCCCCGTTTCGGCCACCGGTGGCGGGGCAATTCCCCAGCCCATCAGCATCATCTCGGGCCCCATCGCCACCGGAATCGCACCAAGCATGGCGAGATTCGCAAACGGGATCTTGAGAGTGAGGATGATGCCCACGTGGAAGGCGGCTGCGCTCAGGGCCAGGAACCACTTCAGGGGGGAGTGGACCGGTGAGATGAACATGAAGGCGAACAGCGGCTCCATGACCAGGGCCCACGCATTGCCCGCCCTGAGCAGGGCGCTGTGCCGTGGCTTCCAGACGTCCGGGAAACGGGCGACGGGCAAGCGCAGGATGGCAGCCAGAGCCGTCCCGTTCCTCCACATGGGGCTGGTGAACTTGTAGAGACCGGCGACGAGGTACACGAGTGCCATGTTCGCAAGAAACGCCCGAACCGGGGCGCCCGGCAGCACGATCTCGGTCCAAGCCGGATCGAAACGATACCCGTTCGTGTGCCACTGCTCGAGGGTGAGCGTCCGGCCCACCGGGAGAAGCATGACCCAGAAGAAGAGCAGGTGTGCGATGGCGTCATCGACGTACACGGCGAAGAGGTTCCACCGGTAGGCGGACACCGCGATGACAAACAGCCCTGCGGCTGCGATCCGAGGATGGAAACCGACAGCGAGCGCGAGCGAAGCGAGGCAGGCACATGCGTAGACCCCGCGTAACACCGGGGTCGGGATCCCCGGACGGAAGAGGCTGAGCCGTGTCGGAGGGAAGACGCGCCTGCACAGGCCGTGGTCGATCAGACCGTCTTCACTGGACAGATCCGGTACGTCGTAGAGAATGCGCGCGAAGTAGGCTAGTCCCACCAGGCCCGCGAGAACGCGGAAGACGTCGACCGGCAAGGCGTGGACCGGAGCGTTGATCTGGAGGAGCAGGGCTCCCCAACCCATGCTCTCTTGCATTCGACCTCCTTTCAGCATGAGAGCGAAACGTGTCGAGATGCCCTTGCCGCCGCGCTACGTCAGTATACGTATGCTGGCAAGCGAACGGGTCTTGCCCGTATGGACCACCGCGTGAGGACACGGGGGACCGATGGCGCATACGGGAAGAACGGGCCACCGGCACCCCACTCGATCGTGGCTCAGATGCGTCGATCGCTCGCGAACAAAGCACGGGAGTCGCATCTTCCCCAGATGGACGCTGTTGGCCCCGTTGCCCGCCTGAACGCCGCCCTCGACGGCCGTTACCGCATCGAACGTGAGCTCGGTGAGGGCGGGATGGCGACGGTGTACCTCGCCGATGACCTGAAGCACGAGCGCAAGGTCGCTCTCAAGGTCCTCAAGCCGGAGCTGGCAGCCGTCGTCGGCGCCGAGCGGTTCCTGGCGGAGATCAAGACGACGGCCAACCTGCAGCATCCGCACATCCTTCCGCTGTTCGATTCGGGAGAGGCGGGCGACTTCCTGTTCTACGTGATGCCCTACGTCCAGGGAGAGTCTCTTCGTCAGCGCCTCGACCGCGAGCATCAACTTCCCGTCGAAGACGCGGTCCGGATCGTGACGAACATGGCCGAGGCCCTCGACTACGCACACCGTCAGGGGGTCATTCACCGCGACATCAAGCCCGCGAATGTGCTGCTTCAGGACGGGCGCCCCGTGATCGCCGATTTCGGCATCGCTCTCGCCGTCACGGCCGCGGGTGGAGGCCGCCTGACCGAAACCGGGCTCTCACTGGGGACTCCGCACTACATGAGCCCCGAGCAAGCGACCGGGGACCAGACGGTTGGTCACCAATCTGACGTCTACGCTCTCGGATGCGTTCTGTACGAGATGCTGGTGGGTGAGCCGCCGTATACGGGGAGCACCGCTCAGGCAATCCTCGGCAAGATCATCACACAGGAGCCGCCGTCGGCTCTCGACACACGCAAGTCGGTGCCTCCGCACGTCGATGCCGCGGTCCGGCGGGCGCTGGAGAAGCTGCCGGCAGACCGATTCGCGAGCGCGCAGGACTTCGCGAGGGCTCTCAGCGATGCGGCGTTTCGTCACGGGAAAGTGGTCGGGTCGGGTGCCGTGACCAGCGATGGACCTTGGAAGCCACTGACGATCGCGCTGGCCGTGACGACGGTAATCCTCGGCGGACTGCTGGTGCAGTCGCGACCGGAGGACGAGTCGGAGCCGACCGCCTTCCTCGAGCGCTACGAAGTCCCCTTCCGAGAGAGCCAGATTCCGGCGGATGCTTCGCCCGGCTCGTTCGCTCTCTCGGCCGACGGGTCAATGCTGATCTATACGAGGTCGAGCGAAGGCTCGGGCCAGCAGTTGTGGATCCGCCGATGGGCGGTCCCCGATGCCACTCCCCTTCGTGGGACCGAGAGAGCGAGTCAGCCCGCGGTCTCCCTCGACGGTCGAGAGCTGGCCTTTGTACAGGACGGACTCATCAAGGTCATGCCGACCGCTGGTGGACCCGCGCGAACTTTGACCGCGGCCTCGTGGCCGCAGTGGGGCCCCGACGGTGCCATCTACGCGACTCGGGAGGGGGGGATCGTCCGCATCTCCAGCACAGACGGCGCCGTCGAGGAGGTCATGGCGCCGGCCGCTTCCGCCGCCGAACCCCGCATCTCGGCGCTGCTCCCCAATGGCGAACGCGCCCTCGTCACGGTGGCCGGACAGGTCGTTCTGCTCGACCTGGACGACGGTCGGACCCAGGAGCTGACCGAAGGGAACGACGCCCGCTACGTATGGACCGGTCACGTTGTCTTCAGCCGGGGCGGGCAACTCTTCGGTGCGATGTTCGATGCCCGGTCGGTGGAACTGGGTCCGCCGGAGCCGCTGGGCATCTCCAACTATTGGGGTTGGAGCGTCAGTGAGAGCGGAAAGCTCTTCTACCAACGCGCACTGTCGAGGGGCCCTCACGCGTTGGTGCGGGTCGACCGTCCGGGCCGGGCCGAAGAGGTCGAGCAGGGTTGGGAGATCGAGGCCGTGTCCAACTACACGACGGTGGCTCTGTCGCCCGACGGCGATCGGCTGGCCGTCGTGCTGCTCGACGGGTCCGATGCATTCACGGGGCCGTACAATCTCTGGGTCCACGACCTGACGACCGGCCTACGCCAGAAGCTCACCACGACGGATCACCTGAACACTCGTCCCTCGTGGACTCCAGACGGTCGCTCGCTCCTCTTCTTGTCATTTCGCGATGGCGTGGACGAGCTCTGGAGAATCCCTGCCGATGGCGGGGGCGAGGCACAACGCGTCGTTGGGAACGCATCGCAGGGCGAGTACTCGCCCGATGGTGAGTGGATCGTCTACCGTGTCGGCACCACTTCGTTCGGCGGACAGACCGATATCCGCCTCCGGCGTGCCGAGGACGAGGGTGATGGCGTGCCCATCCTGGCTGCCGGGTACTCGGAGTGGGACCCCGCGATCTCGCCCGACGGGCAATGGCTCGCGTACAGTTCGGATCGGTCCGGACGCTTCGAGGTCTATGTGCGTGCCTTCCCCGATGTGTCGACGTCAGCCCGCGTCCAGGTGTCGATGAACGGAGGTACGGAGCCCAGATGGGCCCGGGGGACGAACGAACTGTTCTTCCGCGACTCGGGTGGCCAGATGGTGTCGGCCGGCTTCCAAGTCAGTCCGGATGGGGCGTACGTGCCGCTGCGGGCCACACCGCTCTTTGACGCGGGCCCCTACCTAAGTTCAGCCGGGGTCCATTCGTACGACGTCTCGGCCGACGGTCAGACGTTCTACATGTTCCTCTCACGGATCGGGGGAGCCTTTCCTCGCTCGGTGCTGGTGAACAACCTCGGGCACGCGCTGCGGAGGCGGTTGCCGAACTAGCTGCCGACGACGCTCGAGGTTGACAGGCTGGCGGCCGATTGCGTATCGACCGTGGTTGGAGTGAAGGAGCCATTAAGTCCCGGGTGTAGGCCGAAAAGTGCGGATCGTCTATCGGGATTGCTCGCGATCTACTGAAGTGAGAGGCATCTTCCGCGCATCTCCGCTGACCTCGTCCCCCACATTGACGGACCCATCGTGAGCAAGTCGATACGCGAGTGCGGTTCCTGCACCGCCTGCTGCACAGTGATGGCCGTTCATGAGATCGAGAAGGGTACGTACGAGACCTGCGAGCACGTCTGCGAAGCGGGCTGCGGGATCTACGCCGAACGACCGGGGTCGTGCCGAACATTCGAATGCCAGTGGTTGCGCGGAATGCTCGAGGTCGATGGGAAGGTCGCCACCGAAATGCGACCGGACTCCTGCGGCGTGATTTTCGACTACCAGCCTGAAACGCCCTTCGGCGACGTGTTCACGGCGTGGGAGGTCGAGCCCCATGCGTCGGCGAGCGGCCACGCTAGGAGGATCATCGAGGGACTCGAGGAGAGATTCCTGGTCATGATCATGACCTACTGTCCGGACGGCGAGAAAGGCTCAGGCGAACGCAGGTTCGTCGGTCCACCACATCTGGTGGCGCGGGCGGCCGACGTGATCTGGACTAGGGGGGTGCAGACATCTCGGAAGTCATGAGGGACGGTGGGAATGCGGGCGCACAACCGACCTATCGCCTCCAAACCCCGATGCCCCGACTACTGTTTGGGTCCTTCTCCCATGAAATGACAACGCCGAACGGCCGCGAGAGTTCGGCCAAGCGCTCCACGATCTTTCGCCCCGTGGTGTCGTCCGCCAATCGCGGCGTACCGCGTCGAGAACGTGGTTCTTGCCAGCCCAACTCGACCGGGTAGAACCGCATCTCGGTCACTTCGTCTCCCTCGAAGTGCACGACCGCGACCACGCTCTCGTAGAAGCGCGACTCTGTTGGGAAGCCCCATGTGGGGTTCCCGGCAGAGTCTACCTGAAACCGCGCGTCGTACACCTCCGATGCGAGCGCGTCGAAGGGGAGACCATAGATCTCTGTTTCATCCATGGGCATCGGGTCGATGGTCTCGTTCTGGAAGATGAAGTTTCCAAGGGAATAAAAGACGGGGCGTCCGTTGTGGATCTCCACGCCCCGAAGCTGATGGGGCCCATGGCCCACAAACAGGGCGGCTCCTTCGTCGACGGCCTCACGCGCGAAGCGAACGAGCCAGTCGGGCGGCACCATGGAGTGATTCGATGGCTCGTGGGTGTGGCTGGTCGCGACCACGAAATCGGAGAGGGAAGCCGCATTGCGAACTTCGTGGAGGACGCGCCGCCGGTCACGCTCGTTCAGCGTGACGATGGTCGTGTCGCGCGCGGCGGCGTGCACGATGGTCCCGAATACGCTCAGCCCACCGTCAGGGTCGACCTGACGCACGGACAGTTGGGTCGCCACACGGCGTAGCTCCGCCATGGTCTGGGGCGAGCCGTAGTGCATCGTGTTCAGGCGTAGGGGATTCACTCCAGGCCGCCCCCGGACCGCCACTCCCTGACTGCCGGCACGAGAGAGGCTGGTGTGGGTCGAAGCCATGCCGATGAGAGCGATCCGGCCGGCCCGCGTTTCCAAGTAGCCCGGCCGGCTCGCCAAGCCCAGATTCTCGCCCGTCCCAGCGTGAACGAGACCCATGGCATCGAGGAGGCCATTCGTGGCGCGCATGCCCTCCACACCCCAATCTGTGGTGTGATTGTTGGCGCGGTTGAGCAGGTCGAAGCCCATGTCGGCCAGTTCTCGCAGCGTGGCCGGAGAGGCAAGTTCGTAGCTTCCTCCGGTTTCCGCAGCGGGCCATCCCTCGAACGACGCCAGGTCGAACACCGACTGCTCGAGGTTCATGAATGAGACATCCGCTTCACGAATGATGCGCACGAGCTGTTGGAAGGCGGGGTCCGACTCGTTGTCGTACTGCATGATCAGACGATTCATGATCACGTCGCCCACGGCAGCGAACGTCCAGGTGGTTCGCGGTGGCTGGTTCTGGCCTGTCACCGTCGTTGCGCTCAGAGCGACCAGCGCAAAGGTCGTTGCGAGGACGCGGACCATGCTTTCCTCCGGGTACGAGATGGGGCAACATGGCCCGGCGTTGGGGCGTCGGGCCAGCCTAGACGTGTACAGGCTGACCCGGACCAACGAGATGAGAGCACCATGAGTAACCGACGGGGCCGAAGCGTCGAGGTCGTCCGAACGTCGATCCCCGGGGCGTCTGCATCGTATTCCGCAGAATCGGCAGGGGAGGTCGTCACAGCACTCACTCAACTGGGGTTCGACGCGGAGGCAACGGTCGTCAACGATCAGATGGACCTCCGTGCTTTGCTGGATCGAGGCCCCGACCTCGTGTGGAATGGCTTTGCCGGCAACCCGATCGTGCCGTCGTTCACCGGCCTGCTGACGGACCGGGGCCAGCGGTTCGTCGGGTCCGGGCGAAACGCCATGTGGTTGAGCCACCGGAAAGACGAAGCGAAGTCCGTTGTCCGGCAGGCGGGACTTCCGACGGCGGCCTGGTTCAGGGCCTGCCCCGGGGACGTGCAGCGCGAGGCTGACCTGCCCGTGGACCTTCCCCTGTTCGTGAAGCCTCACAATGGAGGTGGGGGCGGCGGCATCGACTCCGGCTCTCTCGTGCGTCGGTGGCAGGACTTCGAAGCGAGGGTGGCGACGACCTCGGGGGCCGGCGCTCCGGCGGCGTTGGTCGAAGCGTACCTGCCGGGTCGCGAGTTCACCGTAAGTGTGCTCCCCAATGAATCGTCGACCCGTTTGGAGGCGTTCGCGGTCGAACTCATTGCCGAGGCGGACGGAGGCAGCGCGCGTGTCCTCGGGCACGCGGCCAAGCTCGCCGACCGGGAAGTCGTTCGCCGTGTGCCGGACGAAGAGACGGACTCGACCGTGTGCAAGCTCTGCATGGAGTGCTTTCGGGTGCTGGGAGCGCGCGACTATGGCCGAGTCGACTTTCGCATGGATGGGGAAGGGAGACTGCAGTTTCTTGAAGCCAACCTCATGCCACAGCCGACCTGGGATTCCTATTTCGCCCGGGCATGTCGGCTTGTCGGTGGCCTGGGCTACGCCGAGGTCATCGGACGGATTGCACGCGGAGCGTGGGCGCGAGGTGTCGACGCGTGATGATCTCGTGTTACACCACTCAGCAAATCGCTGCCGATCCACTGTCGGACACCCGGTATCTGATGAAGGCCCTTCGTCGAGACTTCGAGGTCCGGTTCCATTTCGAGCCGGATCCCTGGCTGTCGCGCGGGGCGGACGTTGTCTTCGATCGATTCCCGGTCCCCATGAATCACGGATTCGCGTGTGGCTTGGACGACGCCACCGATGCCCTGGTGATCAACAACGGGGACGCGCGTATACGCTTTGGGTCGAAGCAGTCGCTTGCCCTATGGCCTCACCTCACCGCCCCGACGCTCATCACGGAAGAAGCTGCCGAGGTGCGTGCATTCGTCGATCGACATGGGTGGGCTGTTCTGAAGCCGGTCGGTGGGCACAAAGGGCAAGGCGTCATCCAACTCCGCTCGTCTGAGCTGGGTCGAAACGGGTCTGGTGATGCGATTGCGGCGTTCCTCGGCACTCATGGCACCGCCGTGGCCCAGAGTTTCGTTCCGGATGTGCTCACGCACGGGGACAAGCGAATCAATGTTTTCGGCTTCGAGGTGATCTCAGCGGTCACCACCCGACCGGCGGAGGGATCGTTCATTTGCCACGAGTCCTCGGGAGGCACCGCTCACGCGGACGAGATTTCAGCGCGAGACGAGCACATCGTGAGTGAGGTGCTCCCGTTCCTACGGGAGCACGATATCTGGTGGGCCGGAATCGACGTGATAGGGCCCTACCTGGGTGAAATCAACATCACGACCCCTACGATGATCCGACGCGCAGACGAAGCCCACGGATCAACCAGGGGGCGAGACCTGGTAGTGCGGAGGCTCGCCGAGTTCTGCATGGGCGAACAGCAGTGACGTCGATACGGGTCGGGATCGCCAGCGACCTCATCGAACAATTGGCTGATCAGCGAGTCGTAGTCGATGGACGCCTGCGTGGTGGAGCGACGGCAGCCCTCGATCGAGAGACTGCCAGCCTCATCACAGAGTTGGAGTCGTTGTGCGAGGACGTCGTGCTGGTGGCCCCGCGACGCTCTCGTGTAGAGTGGGAACGAGACGGACCCCGCCCGCGGGTCTGGTTGGGATCGCGAGAGATCACGGATCTCCACGCGCTGATCGTTCGAGGAACCCGGGGGGTCGAACACGAGATCCATGCCCTCGTTCAAGGTCTGACCCGGGCGGGTTGCGTGGTTATGGATCCGGTCGATCGGTTTCGGGGCCAGCGGGCCACCAAGATCATCGGGACGATTGATCGATGGGACGCTCGCGTGGGGACGGATTCCTGGATCGTCGGAGGTCATGCCATCGACGCCTTTCTTGACGAAGCCGACGCTCAAGAACTGTTTCCAATGATCGTGAAGCCGTTGCGGGGAAGCCGCGGCGAGGGCGTGCGGCTCCTGGAGCGTCGTTCTGCCGCGATGGAGGCCCTTGCCGCAGCGCGGGACGCCGCGGCCGCCGATCGGGTGCCGTTGCTCTTCCAGCGGTTCGTGCCGTTTAAGGCCGAGTGGCGTGTGACCGTGGTGAACGGACGTTCGATCGGAGTGGTCCGTCGTGTCGCACCACCAGGGGTCATTACGCACAACGCCGCGACGGGTGCCACGTACGAGATCGCCTACTCGCCAGACGTCGCGTCCCTTGCCGAGCGATGCCACTCGGGGCCGGGTATTGTCGGCGTGGACGTTGCATTGGCGGATGACGGGACGCTCCACGTCATCGAGGGCAACTGGGCGTGCCAATGGGGACTGTTCGAGGACACGACCGGGGTCAACGTCGCGCGAGCCATCGCCCGATCCTTGATCGAACTCATCGAAGAGCGTGCGGGAACCAGCACCTGAAGACGGCGGGCGACTCTACAGGAAGACGGGGTGAAGCCGCCCTCCCAGGGCGATGTTCGTCTTGAGGCCGGGGCTGCTCCGCGTAAAGGCGCCGACGATCTTTCCATTGACCACACCGAGTGCGAGGTCGTGGAGATAGGGGGGGCGGTCTTCTCCGTTCGTGATATGCGTGCCCGCACAGAACTCCTGGACAAGCCAATTCTGTGCCCGGGCGGTCTCAACGGCCCCCATCCATGCCTGCGAATCGGCAACCTCGCGTCCGATCACCACGCCCCGGCCGCGCGTATCGAGGGGGTGCTTCAGCACGTAGTTCTGTCTTTGGGACCGCACCAGGCCGACCGACTCCTGGGAGCACAGGGCCAAGCTGCGTGACCATGGGATCCGCGGGTGAACGAGATCCCAGTCGGCGACGTCGAACCGATCCTTGAACGCAGGATCGGATAGGACCGCAAGACAAAGTTTGTTGTCGCCCAGCCATCGGCCGCGTTGTCCATTCTGGACGAACAGGGCTCCGCTGCGCACGGCGGAAACGAAATCGTCCAACTCAGCCCGCAAGTGTCGGAAGTCCTGCATGCCGAGCTTCAGGTAGGCATGACGTACAGGACGGCCGAGCACGGTGACACCGGATGACCCGAACGAGACGTCGCGCGGGTCCGCCTCGAAGGCCTCGATCCCGAGCTCGTGGAACTGTCGCTCGAGGTCTGCCAGTTCGGTGCGATTGCCACCCGAGACCCGGAGGAGGGCTACGGACCCGGGAGTGCTGCCCGTCGTCGCGTTGGCCGCTTGGACGAACCACTCCGCGAACCATGTAGCTTTTTCATGGTCCAACGCGGGCGGGATCGTCAACGTGGAGCTGAGCGCCGCGCGCCACGCGGCGGAGGCCCACCCCGAGTAGACTAGAGCTGCTGGACAGTTGGCGTTCGCCTCGAGGGCTCTGAAATCGCCCCCTGCTGTGGTGACGAGGTCGAGTCGACACAGGTGGATCCGGGCATTCGACGGCAGCCGATCAAGGCAAACGTCCTCGCTCATGTCGGCGGGCACGGCGAGGACCCGCGAGATCTCGTCGTCGTGGCTGTGGAGAACGACAATCCGTTCGAGCATACGGTGGACTGCTTCGGCGAATCGGGAGAGCTCTCTGGCAGCTGTGGAGCGAACTGCAATGGGAAGGCCGATGCGGTACCGAAGGCCTCGCGCCGCTGAAATGCGGTCCGTCAGCTCCCGGGTGAGCTGCGCCCCTTGTGACTGCTGACCAGACGCTTTGAGCTCGAGAGAGATATTTGGGTCGAAACCGGGCCACCCATCCGACTGCGTGGCGCCGTCCGAGGGATCATCCGCCATCGACAAATCGAGAGAAACGGGGATGTCCGCGAAGGGGATCCCAGACGGGATCGAGCCTGAGCAGCTCGGGCGAGATCGACCGATTCGGCCGCGTCATCAGATCGGCGAGCGTACCCAGGGCACCTTCGACGTCGCCGACAATGGACTGGACCTCCGCCTTCGTGCGCACGAGATCAGGCGCGACCAGGGCGTCTCGGGACCGCGGCAGTAACTCCGTCGCCCGATCCGCGGCTTCCAGCGCCTCGGCGCGATCGCCTAGCCACGCGAGCGACAGAGCGAGGTCGCGATGCAGGTACGGGTCTTCGGCATCGTCTAGAAGCCTCGAGCGGACCCGGTCGCGAGCTGTCAGGAAGTAGTCCCGACTCCTTCCATCGCCCATCCTGTGTAAGGCCATCCCGACCAGGAGCTCTCGAGACGTGTCTCCGTACTGGCCCGGGATCCACTCCTCGCCCTGCTCGACGAAGCGCAGCGCTTCACGTGGGTTTCCGGAGAGCATCTCGATGGTGAACCAATCAAGATCGCGGGACGGCCAGTCGGTCAGGCTCGGGTTCGCATCGGCCGCCCGGAGCACAGCGCGAGCGGCGTCGACATCTCCGCGCCAGAGGATGTAGTTCCATGCTTGCCACCAATAGGCGCCCCACCCGGGGATTCCGATCTCTTGAGCCCGTTGAAAAGACCGGTTCGCCTCGGCGAATCGTCCGAGCACCGAGAAGGAATTCCCGAGGTCCAGGGCCAAGCCCGGCGACCGCGGGTTCCGATCGAAGGCGCGACTGAACGACTCGACGGCCCGATCGAAGTCCCCCTGACGCCGGTAGATGGCCCCTCGCAGCTCCGGTTCGAACTCCGTCGACGGATCGAGGTTGTCCAGCTTGCGAAGCGCTTCGTCGAAGTCGCGCTCGATCTGGTAGTCGTACCACGCCTGTGCCACGATCGCTTCGGGCAATCCGGGCTGGAGGCTGAGCGCCTGGTCCACGGCATCCCGGGCTGCCTCCAGGGTCTCGTCACTGCGATCGAATCCGAACCAGTAGAGCCGTCGAAACGTGACGCCGAGCCGGACGAAGGCGAGGGCGTAGTCCGGATCGACCTGCACCGCCTGCTCGTACATTTCGATGGCCAGACGGAGGTCGGACTCGGTGCGTGAGCGAACCTCGTAGGCGCGTCCCCTGAGGAAGAAGTCGTACGCTTCGGAGTCGAGAGAGTGGGTACCGACGACTTCCGGGTCTGGTCGGAACTGAGCATCGAGCGACCGCGCGATACGGTCGGCGATATCGCGCTGTACGCTGAAAAGGTCCTCCCATAGCTCCTGGTAGCTGGCGGCCCAGACCTGCCCCCCACCTACTGTGTCGGTCAGTCGTGCCGTGATCCGCACCTGGTCTTCCAGGCGTCGGACACTGCCTTCCAGGATGAACCGAACCCCGAGCTCGCTCGCCACCTCGTCCAGAGGGAGGCCCTGCAGCCCCGCCACCGAGGCTTGGGAAATGACTCTCACGGCGTCCAACGTCGACACCTGGGTCAGCACTTCTTCGTGCATTCCGTCCACGAAGTACCCGTCGTCG
>JABDLS010000113.1 GCA_013002885.1 Gemmatimonadota bacterium
GTGTGCGACGCACGCCCGGTTTCTCACTCGTGGCGGTGGCGATCGTCGCGCTTGGTATCGGGGCGAACACCGCGGTGTTCACGCTGGTGAACGCCGTCCTGCTTCGGCCTCCGCCTTTCGCCGAGTCGGAACGTGTCGTCCTCGTCTATCAGGACTCGGACGATGGCGAGCCGGGTTCCACGTCGTTCCCGGCCTACCGGGACATGACCGCATTCGACGACGTTTTCCACGCCGTCACCGCCTGGTCGCCGACGAGCGTCACCTGGGAACGCGAGGACGGGCCCACGGAAGCGTCGGTCGAGTTCACGACCTCGAGTCACCTGGAGGTAGTAGGGCTGCCTCCCACCATGGGCCGATGGTTCGAACCGGCCCTCGATCAGGTCGGGGCGGGCTACTTCGCGGTGGTCAGCCACCATACGTGGCGAAACCAGATGGGAGCCGATCCGGCGATACTCGGCCGCGTGGTCCGACTCAATGAGAGGCCGGTCACAATCATCGGGGTCGGACCCGAGGAGTACGTCGGATCGGGAACCCCCCTCATCACCGATTTCTGGCTATCCATCTCCTCGGTGGAGGTCGGCGGCTCTCGGCGCGTCGGGAATCTCGATCGCCGTGAAGACCACTGGTACACCGTCATGGCCCGGCTGGCCCCCAGCGTCACGGTGGATCAGTCCCAAGCTGCGATGAACATACTCGCGACCCGGTTGGCGGAGGCCTATCCGGCGCTCAACGAGGGACGGGACATCACGGTGTTCTCGGCTTCTGACGTCCGTGTGCATCCCGAGACCGACGGCTTCATCGCTCCCGTGAGCGCCGTCATCATGGGGATTGCCGGGATCGTGCTCCTCCTGGCGTGCAGCAACCTCGCCAACCTCCTTCTGGCTCGGGGGATCGCCCGAAGCTCGGAGGTGGCGGTCCGACGTGCCATGGGAGCGACTCCCACCCGCGTCGCGGGCATCTTCCTCGGCGAGTCGCTGGTGCTCGCGGCCGGGGGAGGTGTCGTGGGCATCGCGCTCACGGCCTGGCTCCTGCGCTACGCGGACAGGCTCCCGGGCTACCTGCCCATTCCGGGTCAGCTCGACCTGGGCATCGACATCCGCGTTCTCGGCTTCACGCTGCTGCTGGTGCTCGTGTCCGCCGCCTTCTTCGGCGTGTTCCCGGCAATTCGGTCGCTGAGGGCCGACCCAGCCCGGGCGCTCGGCAACGAGAGTCGTTCGGCGTCTCCTGGGCGGGGCGCGACGATGCTGCAGGGTGGGCTGGTGGCCGTCCAGGTCGCCGCTTCGGTGGTCCTGCTCGTCAGCGCCGGACTCCTCGTGCGTAGCCTGACCCTGCTTCAGGGGGCCGATCCGGGGTTCGACCCGACGCCGCTGGCGTATGTGCGCACCACCACCGATGTGCCCGGTCTGGCTGGAGAGGAGAATACCCGCATCCTCATCGAGCAGGCCCGGGAGGCCATCGCTGGCGCCCCGGGCGTCGTCGACGCTGCCCTCACGACGAGGCCGCCGGTGGGCTTCGGAGGGTCGACGACGACCGTGGTGGAGGGGTACGAGCCGGCATCGGGCACGGGCTCGGTGGAGTTGGACTACGCCATCGTGTCCTTCAACTATTTCGACGTCCTGGGGCTGCAGGTCATCGACGGTCGGGGCTTCGGGCCCGACGAGGGCTCCACCGGTGAGTCCAATCTCCTCGTCAACGAGGCCGCGGCTCGGCAGTTCTGGGGCGGGAGCGCCGTAGGAGGGCGGCTCCGTCCCCAGTCGCGTGAGGACGACTGGTGGCAGGTGGTGGGCGTGGTGGCGGACCACTCGGTGGAGCAGCTCGGAGACGCGTCGACGCCCGTGCTCTTCTACCCCATGGGGCGATCGGGCGCGACGTCGGCGTACATCGTCGCCCGGAGCGCGACCACCGGCGACGACATCGTGGCCACGCTGCGCAACGAGCTGCGCCAGGTGAACCCGGCACTCCCGGTGCCCGAGCTCGACACCATGGAGAGTCGCCTGGGCGCGGCTCTCACCACCCCACGCTTCACGGCGGCTCTCCTGGGTGGCTTTGCGCTCGTGGCCGTCCTGCTGGCTGCTCTGGGGATCTACTCGGTGGTCTCGTTCAGCGTGGCCAGGCGGACGGCGGAGTTGGGGATTCGAGTGGCTCTTGGCGCGGGCCGAGGCCGCCTCGTGGCAAACGCCGTGCTCAAGACACTGTCGTATGCGTCGGTGGGGATCGTCGTGGGCCTGGGACTCGCCGCGCTGGCGGTTCCGCTCCTCGAAGGGCTTCTCTTCGGCGTATCCACCACCGATCCGACGTCCTTCCTCGGGTCCGTCGTCCTGCTGCTGGGGCTGTCGGCGTTCGCCGCCTGGCTCCCAGCGAGGAGGGCTGCCCATGCCGATCCCGTGGAGGCTCTTCGGAGAGGCTGAGTCCGGGGAGGGCCGGGGCCGCCCCGGCACGCTGCGCGGACGTACCCCATGACGGTACTCAGAGGCGAGTAGCCCGGTCCCCGACGATGCCTCGGCTCAGCGTACACGCTCGAAGCGAACGTCCCTCGTGCGGGTGTTGGACAGGTAGAAGCCCAGCACCATTCCGTTCCGATCGCGCTCGAACGTGAGGGTCAGGCCACCGCCAGAGAACGTGTCCAGCTCTCCGGGGGTGAGCGTCGCGTCGTCGAGTCGGCGGTGTTGGAGTACGAGATGGGGCTCCGGAGCTTCGTCCTCGTCATCGACCTGCTCATCCGAAGTGGACGGATCCACGTACGCTACGGTGTAGAACGTCTCGATCTCGTCGCTCAAGTAGTGGCCCGCGAACTCCTCGAGGTCGTCGGGCGTCGGCTCCCAGGCCCCCGCGTCGTCGGCGTCGTCATCGAGGCGCGTGGCGTGCTGCTCCTGACCACCCTGGAAGAGAGTGACACCCTCTACTCCACCAGCGTCGTCACGGTGGAAGACCACCGACGCCTCGACGACCGTTAGTGCGAAGGTCGAGTCCGAGGTGGGCTCGATTTCGATTCGGGGCTGGCCTGTGGCCTGAGTGTAGAGCGTCTCGCCTTCCCGGGAGAAGCTGAGAATGAAGGTGGGCGCCGCGTCCAAGGCATACCGGCCCACGAAGTCGTCGAACGCGTCGGGGTCGTAGGACGCTGGATCGAAGGACCCATCGTCTGCCGCGGCCGGCGTCTCGGGCTCCATGGCGTCGTCGAAGAAGGCTTCGGCGAGTCGGAACGTCACATTGCTATCGAAAGAGGCATGGTTGCTCTGGGTGGTGATGCCCGCCCTCAGTTCGGGGTAGTAGGCCAACATCGAGCGGTGGGCGATATCCGCGCCGCCATGGTGGACCCGCTTCAGTCCGCGGTGCTCGTCGATGAAGAGCCCCAGCCCGTAGTTGGTGGTGTCTCCGTCGGTGAGGATGAAAGGCGTCGTCATCTCCTCGACGATGGCCGGGCTGCCCACCTCCGGCGCGATGTAATTCTCCACCCACGTCTGCAGGTCTTCGATGGTCGAGTAGATGCCGCCGGCGCCGACGGACGCGCCGAGGTCACGGATCTCCCGGTAGCCTTCTGAAGCCGGCGCGTAACCTTGGGATCGCTCGGGTACGATGAACTCCGCGTGGGGGCGCACCATCGTGCGGGTCATGCCGAGGGGTCCGAACACGTGGTCGGCCATGAACTCGTCGAAGGGCTGGTCTGACGTGCGCTCCACGATGAGGGCAGCAAGTGCGAAGGCGGTGTTGTTGTAGTTCCACTCCGCTCCCGGCGCGTTCTGCAGGGCGGGCTGCTTCTGCACCACCGCCAGGATCTCGTCGCGGTCCACGTAGTCACCGCGGTCGATGCGACGACCCGTCATGACGAGAAGGTTGAAGATCTCCCGGAGCCCCGAGGTGTGCGTGAGGAGATGCCTCACCGTGATGGTTTGGTCGAACTCGGGCAGCTCGGGGACATGGAGCCGAATGTCGTCGTCGAGAGACAGGGCTCCGCGTTCCGCCTGGAGCATGACGGCGAAGGCGGTGAATTGCTTGGACGTCGAGCCGATGTTGGTCCGCGTGTCGGTCTCGAAGGGGATCCGGTAGGCCAGGTCCGCCATGCCGTAGGTCTTGGAGAAGAGCGTCCGCCCATCTCGCCACACGCGCACGGCGGCGCCCGGCGAGTCGTCCGTGTCGTATGGCGACATGAGCTGATCGACGAGCTTGTCCGGGTCGGTCTCCAGAGGCTCGAGGCGATGCAGCGTGATGGTGTACTCGCCTTCCTCGTCCTCGAAGGGGATGACCTGGATGGTATACGTGCCGGCGTTTCTGGTCTCTCCGGAGAACCGGTCGGCCCCGCGGGCTGTGACGTCCACCCGGGCCCTCTGCTCTCCTTCCGGGTTCAGGACCCGGACGACTGCGTCCACCGAGATCTGGTCAATCTCGCCGAAGATGAAGTAGTCCTCGCCGGCCTCGATCCGATACTCCGCGGTGTCGCCACGTGCGAGGGTCCCCGCGACGGTCTGGCCGACGGCCAGGTCCACGACCTGACCGTTGGCTCCAGCCGGGAATACGACCAGAGCGAGGGTCGTGGCGAGAAGAGCGAATGCGGAGAGGACGGGCTGGAAGCGGTTGCCGACCATCGAGTGAGCCTGGTTGGGGGTGGCTGGGGTGACGAACGCCATGTGATGAAAACCGTGAAGTGCTACGTATCCGAAGTAGTCCACCTTCAAAAGGGATGGAACGGTGACTGAAGAGAACACCGCCTATCGGGAGCGGACCCCGTGGCCGAGCTGGGTCGCCACGATCTACTGGGTCGCCATCATGGCCGTCGTGGCTCCACTCCTCGTCGGCTACGACACAGACCTCCCCGCTGCCACGCGGGGGCTGCTTGCCCTCGGGCTCGTCGGTCTGGCTGCTGGCCTGTCACGAGTCATCGGAGGGCTCACCGTCCTGGTCCAGGAGACGCGACTCTATCTCTTCCTCGGGTCGTACCCAATCATCAAGCGCGTGGTACCGTACGCCGAGATCCTCCGCCTGCGCAGCACCGAATACAGTCCCATAGGCGACTTCGGTGGATGGGGAGCCCGGGGTGTGGGAAGGAAGAAGGCGTGGACCGCCCGCGGGAACCGGGCCGTCGTCCTCACCCTCACCGACGATCGAGAGCTCTACGTGGGGAGTGACCATCCCCAGCGCCTGGAAGAGCGCATTCGGACCACGGCCGGAGACCGTTTGGGGTGACACTCGACCTGAGGCTAGTCGGGCAGCCCGAGTTCCTGCCAGCGTTCCTCCAGGGCCGCGATCCACCGGGCCGCTTCGGGCCTCGCCAGATCGTACGTGCACGACCTGATCTCACGGACGGTGGCATCGGCCCGCTCGGCTCCCGGACCCTGGGGTAAGCGGCGAATGACGTAGAAGGACTCCTGACCGTCGTACGCCACGGGACAAGTCCCCGTGAAAGGCGATCCGGTCAGGTCTGGCCACCCCTCTTCGAGAATTGCGGCCAACCCGCTCGCCGCACCCTCGGCCACCGCTCCTGATGGCGTTTCGGCCTCGGGGAAGC
Organism: Gemmatimonadota bacterium; assembly: GCA_013002885.1. GTDB lineage: Bacteria > Gemmatimonadota > Gemmatimonadetes > Longimicrobiales > Gaopeijiaceae > UBA2589. The sequence continues at coordinate 5,501 of JABDLS010000113.1, forward strand.
CCTCGGCGGACCACCTGCCGTCGTCATGCACGGTGATGGTCACCTGGCAACCACCGGCTCCATCTGGACCCGCACAAAGCCCCCCGTACCGCCCGCGCTGGAACTCGACGACCCAATCCGGATTGGCTGGGCGGGCGGGTGCCTGCAGGCAGGCCGCGGCGAAGTAGACGAGTACAAACACGAGAAGCCGGGCCCACCTCGAGACCAGACGGCTCGGGTGGAGCGCCGGCTCCACGTGTTGGTCGCGTCCCAAAGGACGCCTGACAGGTCCTAGTCCCGGACGCGGTCCTTGAGACCCTTACCTGCGCGGAAGGTCGGCACCGTCATCGCCGGAATCATGATCTCTTTTCCGGTCTGAGGGTTGCGGCCCTTCCGGGCCTTACGGCGCCGCGTGGCGAAGGTGCCAAAGCCCGTGATGGTGAAATCCCGCCCGGCGTCCAACTCAATGGCGATGATTCCCTGGCGCGGGTCGGTGTCGAAGATCGCGTCGATCACATCCTTGGCCTTTGCCTTGGATAGATCCGTCGTCTTCGCCAGCTTCTCCGCAAAATCGTCCTTAGTCACTGGAAGTGCCCCTCCGTTGAGGTAGGTTGGCCGAGGGTCGGTCGTCGAGCGACAGACCCACCGAGCGAGTGTTCACCCCTACGTTTTGGGGCTTCCGCGCCTCTATGTCAACGTCTTGTCGGGTACGGAACTCCCGGTTCTGGGGCTAAACGAATGTTTTTCGAGGGGAACCCGGGTCGTGAGGCCCAGTATGTGGGGAGGCCCGAGGATCGGGCGACGACGGATCTTCTGAGCTTAGGGGCGTCATGAGAGCGCGGATGGCGGGCATCGGTGGGGTTGTCATGGGAGTGCTTCTGCTCGCCGGATTCCGCCTTGTGACGGTACCTCCGCCCACCGTGACCCATCATCATGCCAACTGGGCCGTGTTCGTGGGAGGCGAGCGTCTCGACCTCTCCGACGACCGATTCATGGAGGACGTCGCCAACTGTCGGACTTCCCCTGAGTCCATCCGGCCCCAGGACCGAATTCACCTTCACGACGGCGACGACGAGGTCGTGCACGTTCATCATCCTGCGTCGACGTGGGGTCAGTTGCTTGCCAACCTCGAGATGGCGGCGGGTCCCGACTACCTCTTCACGCCCGACGGGGAGCGACATTTCGCCGGTGCGGACAGTCTGTTGGTCTTCGTCCGAAACGGGCAGCGTGTGTACGATCTGACCAATGAGCCCGTGCGGTCAGAGGACAGGGTGGTGATCTCGTTCGGGGCCGAAAGCCGCGAAGAGGTCGTGGAGGGGCACTTCAGCCAGGTGGCCGACAATGCTGCCGAGCACAATGAGAAGGCGGATCCCGGCGCGTGCATGGGTAGCCACGAGCCCGAGACGTTCCTGGCGAAGCTCCGCCGGGCGTTCATCGGTTAGCAGCACGGCGCGAGTGTCTCCCGGCGATGATCGAGATCGCCCACCCCGTCACGATGAGGACAACCCCCAGAGCCCCGAAGCCGAGGAGGGGCAGGGTCCATGATCGCGGGACGAAACTCCGCGTGACGAGAAGGAGCCCCATGCCCGTCACCAGACATACGAGCCAACCTGCCATCTCCACCGGCGTAGCGCCCACCAGAAGCCCGGGGCCATGCGATGGCCCGACTACGCTGGCTACGGCTCTCCAGATCCGGTCGCCGTCCCAGCACAGCAGGTAGACCAGCGACACCAACATCCCCACGGTGATCCACACCGTCGTTCCGAAGCCGATGCCCCAAGTGATCAGGACGATGCTGAGGATGATGGGCAGGAAGAGCAGTGCGCCGACGGTGGCCGTGCCCGGCAGGAGGAGGAGGAGGCCGGCTGCCACCTGCATGACGCCGATGAAATACCAGTATGGTCCGGTCTGGTACATGGCCTCGAAGAAGAAGCCCACGGGGTTCTCGACGGGCAAAAGGGTGAAGCGCTGACCGGTGGCCTTCACCAGACCTGTCGGGATGAAGGCCATGGCGAGCAGGAGCCGGTTCGCGAGCGTGAACCGGCCGAGCCAAGGGCGGGACCGTGCCCACCCGTGCCATCGGAGGAGACGATCAGGAGGTGTGCTCGGGAGTGACATAGTCGATTGGGTAGGTCGGCCATGGAAGATGCCGCAACGATCTCGCTTGCCTAGGGAACGTTCTTTTCGGCATGATCGCCACCCATGACCTACGAACTGGCCCTCGTTCTCGCACTCGTCGTGGTGACGGTCGTCCTCTTCGTCACCGAGCGGTTTCCCGTGGACGTGGTGGCTCTCCTCGCCCTCGGCATCCTGCTCGTTTCCGGGATCCTGCCGCCCGACGAGGCCCTGGCCGGCTTCAGCAACGAGGCGGTCATCACCATCGGAGCCATGTTCGTGCTCAGCAGCGGGCTCAACCGCAGTGGGACGCTCGAAGTCTTCGGCAGGAGATTCCAGGCCCTCGCGAAGAGGACGATTTTCGGGGCGACGTTCGGGCTCATGGTCGTCGTCGGGGTCACGTCGGCGTTCATCAACAACACGGCCGTGGTGGCCATCCTGCTTCCTGTGGTCGTCGCCGTGTCCCGGGACCTCGACCTCAGCGCGTCCAAGCTTCTGATGCCCCTGTCGTTCGCCTCCATGTTCGGAGGCGTTTGCACCCTGGTTGGAACGTCAACCAACCTGCTGGTCAGTTCCATCGCCGCCGACCACGGACTCGAGCCTTTCGGGATGTTCGAGTTCAGCGGCCTCGGGCTGATCTTCTTCGCGGTGGGTACGGCCTACATGCTACTGATCGGCACGCGACTCACCCCCAACCGTCGGAGGCCCGAGGAGCTCGCCGCGACGTGGCGCATGGAGGAGTACCTTACCGAGCTGGTCCTTTCGGCCGACTCCGACTCGGTGGGCTACACCATCGGTGAAGCCCCCTTGACCCGTGACTTCGACCTGGACGTGGTCAAGATTCGGCGGCCGGGGCGGGGACCCCTGCCCATCATGGCGGAGATGGTGTTGGAGGCCGGCGACGCCCTCGTCGTTCGCTGCAACGTCAATCAACTGCGGAGACTTCTGCAGAAGGAAGGGGTCATCATCGAGCCGAGGGCCCGGTGGCGCGAAGCGGATCTCGAGCCGAGGGAGATGGTGCTCGTGGAAGCGGTCGTTGCACCGAACTCCACCCTGGACGGTGAGACGGTCGTGTCGTCGGAATTCCGGGAGCGACTCGGTGGAACGGTGATCGCGATCCGACACAGGGGCGCCCTCATGCGCGAGGACCTGAAGGAGGTGAAGCTGCGCGCCGGCGACGCTCTTCTGGTCGAGACGAGCCAGCGGCGACTGCCGCAGTTCCGGGCCAGCGACGCCTTCGTCCTGGTGTCGGACCAGCCGATTCAGGAATTCCGGCCTTCCAAGGCGGTACCGGCGCTCGCCATCCTGTTCTTCGTCGTGGGGAGCGCTGCGCTTGGCCTCCTACCCATCGTCGCATCAGCGACGGCGGGGGCGGTGGCTATGATTCTCGTCGGTTGCTTGACGCCCGAGGAGGCGTACCGGGCGGTGGACTGGAAGATCATCTTCCTCATCGCAGGCGTCCTTTCCCTGGGAGCGGCGCTGGAGAACAGCGGTGGTGCGGAGCTTCTTTCCACGCTCCTTTCGCCCGTGGGAACCCGATTCGGCGTCGTCGCCCTCGTTTCCGCGCTCTACCTGGCAACGACGCTGGTGACGAACGCCATGTCCAACAATGCGACTGCCGTGCTCCTGGCGCCCATCGCCATCGCGGCGGCGGACGCCCTCGGGGTGGATCCCCGTCCCTTCCTCATGGCCGTCACCTTCGCGGCCTCGGCCAGCTTCATGACACCCGTGGGATATCAGACGAACACGATGATCTACGGCCCGGGGCAGTACCGGTTCAGCGACTTCCTCAGGGTGGGTGGCCCATTGAACGTCATCTTCTGGCTCCTTGCCACCGTGCTCATCCCGGTATTCTGGCCCGTGTGATCTCCAGCCCGCCTGGTCAGGCCGGGGGGGGCGCGTTGCCCCACCGGGGGAGTCCGTACTACTGGCCCGGATCCCCGCTCGGGCCGTACATTGGCGACCATCGGCACCGTGATCGGGCGGGTCATTCACGCACCTCCCATTCGGGCCGGTTCCGGAGGAGCGTATGAGAACATTGGTGGCCGGAGGATTCCTGCTCGGCGCCTGGCTGACGCTGGGGGCCTCGCCCCATGGCGTGGTCACGCCCGAGACGGCCGCCCAGCCCGCCCGCGACGCGGTGGTGGCATCTGCCCCCGGGGGGGGCGCTTCCGACGCTTCCGCAGAGGAGCTCCGAGAGGTAATCGAGCAGTACTGCGTTCGATGCCACAGTGACGCTCGCCTCCGGGGGAACCTCTCCCTGGAGGACTTCGATCCGGCTCGGGCCCACGAGATGGCCCCGACGGCCGAGAAGATGATCGTGAAGCTTCGGGCGGGGATGATGCCGCCGCCCGGCGTCCGGCGTCCGGAGGGAGACACTCTCACCGCCCTCGCCGAGACCCTCGAGTCCGTCATCGACGAGGCTGCGGCGGCTGACCCCGACCCGGGGATTCGCCGATTCCAGCGGCTCAACCGCGCCGAGTACGAGCGGGTGATCAACGACCTCCTCGACCTCGAAATCGACGCCGGCCGGTGGCTTCCCGCTGACACGTATCTTGGTAATTTCGACAACCTGTCCGCAGCCCAGGGGCTCTCGACGACGCTCCTGGAAGCGTATCTGCGCGCCGCGACGGAGGTGAGCCGGCTGGCAGTGGGCAATCCGGCGGCTCTGCCGGTGTCGGTGAAGTACACCAGTCCCATCGACGTCTCCCAGCACGCCTGGGACCGGCTGGAGGGCACACCGATAGGAACACGCGGCGGGATGGTGGTGACCCACGACTTCCCGGCGGACGGGGAGTACGTTTTCTCCGTGGCGACGCTCTTCGGACAGGGCGTCACGGGACAGGATCTGGACGTCTCCATCGACGGTGAGGGTGTGGGACTCATCCGGATTCCCCACAACGGCTCCAACCGGGTGCCGCTGCAGACCGGGCCCGTCTTCGTGACCGCTGGACAGCACCAGGTGGCTGCCGCCTTCGTCCGGACCATCGACGGCCCCTACGAGGACCGATTGAGTCCGTTCGACTGGTCCTTCGTCGGCGGCGAGGACGCCCAGCAGTGGGCCAACTACGGGATCACCGCGTTGCCCCACCTGGCGGACCTCATGATCACGGGACCCCACGATCCCGTGGGCGTGTCGGAGTCAGCCAGTCGCGCGCGGATCTTCACCTGCCGGCCTGCCTCGCCGTCCGAAAAGCGACCGTGCGCCGAGTCCATCGTCCGCCGCCTTGCCACGCAGGCGTACAGACGGCCAGTGACCGACGCCGATCTGCTCGGGCCCATGCGGTTCTACGACGAGGGGGCCGCCGAGGGCGGCTTCGAGATCGGCGTACGCACGGCGCTCCAGTCCATCCTCGCCAACCCGCAGTTCCTCTTCCGTCTGGAAGAACAGCCTGAAGGTGTGGCGCCCGGGGAGTCGTATCGCCTCAGCGCGGTCGATCTGGCTTCCAGGCTCTCGTTCTTCCTCTGGGGCACGGTACCGGACGCGGAGCTCCTCGCCGCGGCGGAGAGCGGTAGCCTCACCGACGTCGACGTGCTGGAGGAGCAGGTGGAGCGGATGCTGCTCGACCCTCGCGCCGAGGCCCTGGCGACGAGGTTCGCGTCCCAATGGCTACGGCTACAGGACGCGGTGAAGAACCAGCCAGAGCCGTTTCTGTATCCGGATTTCAATGGCCAGCTCCGCGACGACATGGTGCGTGAGACCCAGCTCTTCTTCCAGCACCTGGTTCGGGAGGACCGGAGTCTCCTCGAGCTCTACGATGCCGACTATACCTTTCTCAACCAGCGTCTCGCCCGTCACTACGGGATCGCGGGAGTCGTCGGCGACGAATTCCGGAGGGTGGAGTACCCGGACGATACCAGGAGAGGGATCCTCGGACACGGAAGCGTGCTTCTCCTCACGTCCATGTCCCAGCGGACCTCGCCCGTGTTGCGCGGAAAGTGGGTGATGGAGGTACTCATGGGGGCTCCGCCACCGCCGCCGCCCCCCAACGTGCCCAACTTCGAGGAGACGGCTACGGCGTCGGAGGGGCGCAGACTCACCACCCGCGAGCGGATGGAGATCCACCGCGCCAACCCCACATGCAACGCTTGCCACCGCTTGATGGACCCCATCGGGCTGGCCCTCGACAACTTCGACGTCACCGGTCAGTGGCGGATCCGGGAACAGGGCATGCCCCTCGACACCCGCGGGACGTACTACGACGGCACGCCCATCGGCGTGCCCGCGGACCTTACCGAGGTGCTACTGGACCGCCCGATCCCCCTCGTGCGCAATTTCACGGCGAACATGCTCGCGTACGCCATGGGACGGAGGGTCGAGTACTTCGACCAGCCGTCCATTCGGGATATCGCCGAGGCGGCGAGGGGCGCCGACTACCGGATGAGCTCGTTCATCATGGGCGTCGTGAACAGCGACCCCTTCCAGATGATGCGGGCGCAGGATACGGACGAAACGTTGGACCACGACCTAGAACCGGACCCCACGGAGTAGAGGCCTTATGGAGTTCATCACAGGGAAACACATCTCACGTCGCAGCTTCGTGCAGGGAATGGGTACCACCGTGGCCCTTCCGTTCCTCGACGCCATGGTTCCCGCCGGCCGGTCGTGGAGTGATCCCATGCGCGACACCACCGCTACGCGACTCATCTGCATCGAGGAGTCCATGGGGTGCGCCGGCGGCAGCGACTGGGGTGATGCTCGCCACCTCTTCGCGCCGGAGCGGATTGGTCGTGACTTCGAGATCGGTCCTGACAGTCAACTCGCCGGTCTCGCCGACTTCCGCGACTATCTGACCATCATCAGCAACACCGATGTACGGATGGCCGAGCCGTACCGTGCCGAAGAAATCGGCGGCGACCACGACCGCTCCACGGCGGTCTTTCTCACCCAGGCCCACCCGAAACAGACTCAGGGCTCGGACATCTATCTGGGGACGTCGCTAGATCAGATCCACGCTCGCCGGTTCGGCCGTGATACGGCTCTGCCGTCGCTGGAGTTGTGCACCGAGTCCATCGACCGCGGGGGTGGGTGTGCGTACAACTACCACTGCGCCTACACCACTTCGCTGGCGTGGGCGTCGCCGAACCAGCCTCTTCCGGCCATCCGCGAGCCGCGGGCCGTCTTCGAGCGACTGTTCGGGGCCGGGGACTCTGCTGCCGATCGGGAGCTCCGCCGGCGCACGAACAAGAGCATGCTCGACTGGATCGTGGGCGAGGTGGCCCGACTCAAGAGTTCCCTGGGAGCTACCGACCGTCGGGCCATGGACGAGTATCTCCAGCAGGTCCGGGAGCTGGAACGCCGCATCGAGTTGGTCGAAACCCGGAACACGAGTGGGGAAGAGCGGCAGATGCCCGAGGCCCCCTCGGGGATCCCCGATTCATGGGAAGAGCACATGGAGCTCATGTTCGACCTCCAGGTCCTGGCCCTCCAGACCGACATGACCCGGGTGATCACCTTCAAGACGGGCTTCGATCAATCCAACCGGACCTTCCCCGGCAGTGGGACGAACAAGTCCCACCATGGAGCGTCGCACCACGGCAATGTCCCGACGGACATCATGGACTTCAACAAGATCAATACCTACCGGACGGCGAGGCTCGCGTACCTCCTCCACAGGTTGAGTACCACGACGGAGGGCGACGCCTCGCTTCTCGACAAGACCGCTGTGGTGTGGGGATCGCCCATGGGCGATCCGAATCTGCACAACCATCGTCGCTGCCCGCTCATTCTCATGGGCAAAGCGAACGGCGCCCTCGAGGGCGGCATGCACTTGCGGGCACCGAAGGGGACGCCCATGGCCAACGTCTTCGTGAGTCTCATGCAGGGGATCGGCCATGACGTGACCAGCTTCGGCGACAGCACCGGAGCATTTCCGCTGACGCTCCCGAAGAACTTCTCCGGCGTCAAAGGGCAGGACGCGTGAGGGCTGACACGCGCTGCCCTGGCCCGGCAGGGTGGGGATGGACGAGGCGTATGATGAGGGCCTGGTTGAGCCTCGCGGCGATCCTCGTCGTCTTCACTCTGCCGTGGCCGACGGGGGCTGAGGCCGCCTCGCTTGGGGAGGATGGCGTCGGGTCGGTCTACGACGACGATCTCATCGAGGCGGCCCGTGACGGTGATGTCCACGCGGTGCGCGAGCTTCTCGCCGGTGGCGCAAACCCTGACGCGACGTCAGGAGATGGCATGACGGCGCTCCACTGGGCGGCGGAGCGGAACCAACCAGGTGTCGCCGCCGTCCTCCTCGATGCGGGCGCGACGGTGGACCCGGGTACCCGCATCGGCGGCTATACGCCGCTGCACCTCGCCAGCCGACGCGGCCATGTCGAAATGGTGCGGGCCCTTCTCGAAGCGGGCGCAGATGTCCGCGCAACGACGACGAACAGTGGTGTCACGGCGTTGCACCTCGCCGCCGCCGCGGTGCACGGCACTGCCTCGGTGAAGTCCCTGCTGAGGGCCGGCGCAGAACCGAATGTCGTCGAGGCGACCTTCGGTCAGACGCCGCTCATGTTCGCATCCGGTGCCGACCGGGCCGAGTCCGTCAGGGCCCTTCTGGCAGCAGGCGCCGACCCGTCGATGGCGACGAAGGTCGTCGATGTCCTGCAGCACGTCATCGCCGACGACGGAGCTTCGCGCGTCCTGAACGACGCGCTGAACGAGTTGAGGAAGGCCGACGGGGGAGGCCCCGATTGGGAGCCGAGTGCGGCCCAGGCCAGGCAGGCGGTGGAGACTCAAAGGGCGTACCTGGCGTCCGGGGAGGCCTACCGCGAATACGACCCCGACGAACTCATCAGCCATCGCCCCGACTACCCGGGTGGGCCCGACGTCGCCCGGCGTCCGTACCGGGAGACCTTGGTGGGCTTCACCGGTGGCATGACGGCGCTCCTGCACGCGGCTCGCGAGGGTCACATCGAGGCTGCCATGGCGTTGCTCGACGGCGGTGCCGACATCGATCAGCCGAGCGCCGACAACACCAGCCCTCTGCTCATCGCAACGCTGAACGGCCAGTTCGATCTCGCTCTCCGTCTCACCGAGCGCGGGGCGGATCCGGACCTCGCCGCCTCCACCGACGGTGCCACGCCCCTGTTCGCGGTCCTCAATACCCACTGGGCACCCAAGTCGAACTACCCTCAGCCCCGGGCTCAGGACAACCAGCGTGCCGAGTACATGGAGGTCCTTGAGGCCATCCTCGCCGCTGGGGCTGATCCGAATCCGCGACTCAATACCCATCTATGGTACTGGGAGTATGGCCTTACCAAGATCGGCACCGACCTGCGGGGTGCGACGCCGTTCTGGCGGGCCGCCTATGCTCAGGACGTGGGGGCCATGAAGCTCCTGGTGGCCCACGGGGCCGACCCGGACATTCCCACCATGTGGCCCGAGCCGGGGATGCGGGAGCGGCGTCAGCAGGACGGTCGGCAGCAGGAAGACTCGCGGCTGCCCACCATACCCACCGGAGCCTTCAACGCATACCCCCTGCACGTGGCGGCCGGCGGTGGCTACACGGGGCTGGGGGCCTTCAGCGTTCGCAACGTGCCGAACGCCTTCATCCCTTCGGTGAAGTACCTCATCGAGGACCTCGGAGCCGACGTGGATCTCCGGGATTCTTGGGGCTATACGGCGCTTCACTACGCCGCGGCACGTGGCGACAACGACCTCATCCGCTACCTGGTCTCCCAGGGTGCCGACGTGACCGTCATCAGCCGGTTGGGTCAGTCGACGGCGGATCTCGCCCGAGGTGGGCGGTCCGGCTTCTTCACCCGGGTGGCCTATCCCGAGACCGTGGCGCTGCTCCAGAGTCTGGGATCGTCGCTCGAGTGCTTGCATACCCACTTCCTCGATACCGGCGACTCGTGTCCTCTGGCGGGTGTGGACGACCCCTGGGCCCCCCGAACGGAGGAAGAGGAGGACCGGAGCGGCCAGGCGGGACGTGACGACGCCAGGCGCGAGAATCCGGGGGAGGAACTGCTTGGCCGGTGAGGCGACGGGCCCCGCGACCGGCGGTGTGGGGCCCGAGCCTGAGCTGACACCGGTCCAGAAGTTCGGGGAGGCCATCGCAGATCGTGTCGAGCGATGGATGCCCAGCCCGTTCCTCTTCGCCATCATCCTGACCTACGTAGCCGCTCTCGCCGCGTTCGTCACCGAGGGCTCGAGTCCTACCGAGATCGCTCTCGCCTGGTACGATGGCTTCTGGAACCTCCTCCAGTTCGCCATGCAAATGGTCATCATCCTGGTGACGGGCTTCGTCGTGGCGTACCACCCTCGCGTACGGGCAGGCATCGTCCGGCTGGTCCAGATTCCGAGGAGTGGGCGCCAAGCCGTAGTCCTGGTGGGCGTGGGCTCGATGCTGGTGGGATGGATCTCTTGGGGCCTCGGCCTGATTTTCGGGGCCATACTGGCTCGGGAAATGGGAAAGGTGGCCGCCCGCAGCGGTTTGGCCGTCCATTATCCGCTCCTCGCGGTGGCGGGCTACATGGGTATGAGCCTTACCTGGGGCTGGGGTCTTTCCAGCTCCGCCGGCCTTCTCCAGGCCACCGACGGCAACGTCTTCATGCAGCAGGGGATCGTCGATCGGGTGATTCCGGCGACGGAGTGGGTCTTCCACCCATATCCTCTGACGCTGACCGTGTTGGCCCTTTTGTACGGCTCCCTGATGCTCTGGCTCCTCCAGCCGCCTGATGAGAACTGCCGGGGTATCCGTCGCTACGTGTCGGGAATCGACGACGAGTTCGCGGCGGAGGACGCGGGGGCCGACAGCACAGCGGAGGGAGTCACCGCATCGGAAGGGGTCACCGCCTCCGAGGGCGGGGTGAGCGGCGCGAGCCTGACACCGGCGGACCGGATCGACAACAGCCGGATTCTCGGCGGCGTCCTTGCCGTGACCGGAATCGTTCTCTTCCTGAGAGCCTTCGTCACGCAGGGGCTCGGTGCGTTGAACCTCAACGTCTTCAACTTCGGCTTTCTCATGATCGGGATGGTGCTCTACGCGAGCCCCGGCCGCTATCAGCGGGAGTTCAATGAAGCCGTGAAGGGGAGCGCGGGTGTCATCCTCCAGTTCCCGTTCTACGCAGGCATAATCGGCATCATGGTGGGAACGGGCCTCGTCGACACCATGACCGAGGCGCTCCTGTCCATCGCCACCCAGGAGACCTTCGCCGTCACCGCGTGGCTCACCGGAGGTGTTCTCAACGTATTCGTGCCGTCGGCGGGAGGGGAGTGGGCCATCGTCGGTGGGCCGATGATGTTGGCTGGTTCGGAACTGGGAATCCCCCATGGGCAGACCATCGCGGCTTACGCCGTGGGCGATGCCCACACGAACCTGTTCAATCCCTTTTGGGCGATTCCCCTGCTCGCCATCACCGGGCTGCGGGCCCGGGACATGTTCGGCTACGGGATCACCATGATGATCTTGCTGGTGCCCTTTCTTGCCCTGGCGCTCTACTTCCTGCCGTACTAGGGGAGCACTACAGGGCTGCGGTCGTACTGTCCTACTCTCCCTCGGAGCCCTGAGCGCTTAGGCCGGCCGCGGCCGCGAGCAGGAAGGCCGGACTCCCACCCATGGGAGCCCGGTCGACCTTCGGGCTCACTCGTCGTCTTCGTCCTCGTCGTCGTCCGCGCCCAGGTGATCCAGAGCGGAGGTGCGCAGCGTGTCCCAGATGAAGTCGTGGATGTCCAGCAGGTCACGGGGCTCGTGGCCGGCCTCCACAAGGCGCTTCTTCACGCCCAGCGCCACCCGCTTGTAATTCTTGTATGAGCCGACCTGGGCCTTCCGCGCGTAGCGCGCCGTGGGTGCGATCGAGCCTGCCTGACGGGCGAAGGCCGAACGACGGACGCTCACGTGCTCCTGGGGATGGACGAGCGCCGGCAAAGCCGTGGCGATCCGCCACGAGGGCTTACCACCCAGGAGGCTGGTGAGGGCCTGGATGTAGTCCCGGAAGCGCTCGTCGAAGTGGCGCTCTCCGTGAAGGATGTCTGCGACGGCCTCGGCGTACGTCTTCCGCTCCTCGTCGTCGAGCCTCCGAAGGTTCTTGACGTGGGAGATGGGGAGCAGGTTCGTCCCGGCCAGCACGTCGGTGATGGAGTCGAAGAGGGCGTCGTGCTGTCCGTCGTCGACGAGGGCGGCGCACCGGTCGGCTGAAAGGGCCTCCTGAGCGTCCTGCAGACTCGGGTCCCGGTGACGCTTCAGAGCGGTGCCCTCGGGGTCACCCCGGTGATCGGAGATCCACTCCGGATCCTGGAAGCCCTTCGGGTACATCCGGACGAAGAGTTCGATCTGGTCCTCGAACGGGGCAACCTTCTTTTTGATCTTCCGGGTCGCCTCACCGCCCGTGGCGATGATGGCGCGCTCCAGATTCTTGCGGACGACGGCCTCGGGGGCGCCCAGCTCTTCGACAGGCTCGAGGAGCTTGTAGTAGCCCTTCCGGATCTTCCGGAGGCGCCCGTCCTCGAACTGATAGCCGCGGTGCGTCTCACGCTCCCAGGCGAGAACGGCGATGCCCCACTCAGGGCGCTTTGCGTGCCGGAAAAGCTGTCCTTCCAGGGCGGGGGTCGTGTCGGAAGTAGTGGTCAGGGTCGCTCGAGCCAATGGGACATCCTCTGCTTGAACCGTGCCCGGGATAGGCCCCGGGAACGGCCCGTGGAACGTGTCGGGAGCCGCACGGACGGCTTCCAAACTGGCGATTTCGGATTTTTCAGACCCTAAATATATGCAAGATCGTGACTTACGTCACGGTGTCGCGACTATCGCACGGCACCGAGGCGTAGAGTGAGGGCGGCGGCGGCGAAGGAGCCCTTCGGGTTCAAGTTGCCGAATGCCGAGACTCCGAGGCCTATGAAGCGGGCCAGGCCGAGCACCCCGTCGAACTGAAAGGCGAGCCCGAGGGATCGTTCATAGTCCATGTCGTACGTACAGAAGAAGAAGCAGTCCATGGCGTTTCCGGTCCGCCGAATCTCCACGAGGCCGGGTCCAGCGGCGACACGGGCCCATGTGCCATCGGTCCCTGGCCCCCGATTTCCCTGGAGCCCGTCCCAAAGCTCGCGGAAACGACGACGCCGTCGACGGTGCTGATCCCCATCGTCTGAGACGAAGTGGCTGCGGCGGAATCAGGACTATGCGCCGATGGCTGGGCTATCGAGCCTGGCGTCTGGGCCGTAAGGCCCGTCGCCAATCAGAGCATGAGGGCCGCCGCAGTCAGAATGATCCAGCCGTCGTCGCAGCGTCGCATGGTCCACCTCCCCGTGGGTCGTATTCCGCGTCACGAAACGCTCGCCTGAGGAGGTCTCGGACTCTGTACGTTGACCGACGTAGAACGGGCCGGAGCCCGACGTAGGACTCCGGCCCGACCTGCGGATGGACTCCGCACGCACCTGCGTGAAGGAGCCTAGTTGTTGCCGCCCATCACGTAGTGTCCGCCGATCCCGAAGAGCCAGATTTCAGAGTCCGAGAGGAGAACATCGAGGGCGGTGTGGATACCGAAGCCGTTCGGGAAGGTGAAGCCGACGCCCGCCGAGGCCCCGAAGTCCGTCTCCGTGGCGGAGAAGCCACCCCCAGAGACGCGAGTGATGTTGATACGCGGCATGACCCACGGGGCGATCGCTGCTTCGGGCGACTGGGCGAAGCCCTTGATGGCGATCCCGAGGGGGAAGCGCAGCAAGGTCCCGTCACCGGGGCTCATCCAGCCGACGCCACCGTTGAAGGCGATCGTCGCGGACTCGCCCTTCACCAGGTCGACTCCCACGGCTCCACCGAGGGTGATCTCGTCGTCCCCGGGTGACGTGACAATGCCCAGACCCCCCATGAAGGAAGCAGACTCGCCGGTACGTCCCACGATGGCGCCATAGGCGTCCAGCTTGCCCGAGGCGTCATTCAGGCCCCTGCCGTACGTTCCTGCTATGAAGGTGGACGGCCCCATATTCGCCGACGGTACGGCGTAGTCCGGTAAGTACCACAGTTGGGCGCTCGCGGGCAGCGCGCTGACGAGAAGAAGACAGCAACCGATAGCGAACCCGATGGTCCGTTGCCTCATGATGATCCCCCCAAATGATGTGAACAAACATCTGTTTGGTGCTTTTGCACTCTTCAACACGCACTCCGGACGCTGGTCAGGTCAAGGATTTCGAGGGATGGGAACGGGCGTCGGACATCATGGATTCCCTATGCCGTACGTTGCGAAACAGGTGCCTGGACCCTAGAACGGGATCCTGGCCTGCGTTCAGCCCATCCAAAGGAGAAGCCCCCATGCTCTACCGCCGTGTCCTCGCAGCTCTCGCATTCCTGGCCTGTACTCCACTCGCCGGGGAGGCGCAGTCGGTCACTGAATCCCTGGCCGGTCTCTATGACGTCACGAAGACGAACATCATGGCTACGGCCGAGCTCGCCGACGCCGAACTTCTCGCGTACCGACCGACAGACGAAGTGCGTTCAACGGCCGAGCTCCTCGGTCATATCGCCAACGCCCAGTTCGCATTCTGCTCGGCGGCCGCCGGGGAGAGCAGTCCGCAAACGGAGAACTACGAGGAGACGCGGACGACCCGTGACGGCCTTATCGAGGCTCTCCAGGCGGGCTTCCAGTACTGCGACGGCGTCTTCGACGCCATGACAGACGAGGACGGGGCCCGCGCCGTGACCTTCATCGGTCCGAGCACTGCCCACGGTGTCCTGGCCTTCAACTCTGCTCACAACTATGAGCACTACGGCAATCTCGTCACCTATATGCGGATGAACGGGATCGTCCCGCCTTCGTCGCGGTGACGCTTGTCTGAACGCCTGGCGGTCACCTGATCGTGTCCGTCCGTTCGGTGGTCGTCGTCCTCGTGGCGGCGGCCACCGTCGTCGTCGTAGGGTGCGTCCCGGACCAACCCGAGCGGATGGACTCGGCGGGAGGTGCGGAAGGGTCGCTGCGTCGGGCGCTGCCTTCCCGGATGGACGCACGCGACTGCGCGGACATGTTTGACCGACTCGTGGAGGCACGCGGCCGAAGGGGTCCGACGATCCGCGGGGCGGGATCGGGTGGGTCTTCCTCGGGACCTCTCCGCGTGCCGGTGGGTGAGATCGGCGACTGGGTGGTCGGGACAGCGGAGGATGAGGTCGTACTCGTCGAAGATGGCCGACCGGCCTCGGTGTGCGGACCGACGGGGACGCCCGAACGCCCGGGTCCGTCGGTTCCACCGGAGGGGAGAGTGCTGTTCACCGACGCCGATCTGCGGACGGTGGTAAGAGGCCATGAGAAGGGGGTCGCGATCTACGTCTGGTCCCCCCACATGCCGCTTTCGGTGGACGGCTACTCCGAGCTGGTCGTAGCGGCCGAAGAACGCGGGGTCACAGTGGTCCCGCTCCTGTTCGCCGAATCGGATCGGGACTTCGCACGCCGGGAGGCCGCGCGGGTGGGCATGCCGAGTCCCGCTCTCCGCACCGTGGCTGCCGCCGAGCTACTCCTCAGGGACGCGCAGGTCCACGCGCCCTCCGTGATCGTTTTTCGGGGCCGCGAGGCGTCTCCGGTCATGCCCGGCTATCGCAATGCCGAGGGGTACGGCCGATGGTTGGATGCGGCGCTCAGCCCCCGTGATCGACCGTCTGACAAAGCTCCATGAGGGCATCCCAGTCCTGATCTCCCGCGCTCTCGTCGTCGCGAGTATCGTTTACGAGGGCGGTGCACTGAGGTACGGTAAGGGAGAGGGCGTGGAGGGGTAGCTCGTGGGCGTCCAGAGGGAAGAGCTCGTCTTCGGCACGTCCGGCCATGCAGGCGTGCTGCCAGAGGTCTCCCAACTCCGCCCACAGCGCCATCTCGGTCGAGGTGGTGGGTTTGGGCCGCCATCCGCGAGAGGTTGGATCGACCACCCGGAAGTCGAAGCGCTTTGCTTCCTCCGAGCCCCGGGGCACCCGGTTGGAGATGTAGAAGAGGTTGCCGTCGGGGAAAAAAGCCGGGAAGTAGCTGCCGACGCCGCTCTCCAGTGAGGTGGTGAGCCGCTGTTGGCCCGAATGGCCCACGATCCGGCCGGCATCGTCCCGGTCGAGCCGAGCCACGACGACATCGGTGATCGTTCCGCTGGGAAGACCTCCGTTTACGAACGGCGTCAGGTAGGCGCCCTGGCTCAGATGAAATGTGAGCATCGAGCCGTCGAAGCTGAAGTCGGCCTTGCCCGCAGCGAACCCCAGGTCCGCGACGGGGTCGCACGTCGTCGTCCCGGCTGCCGGATCGACGGCAGTGATCTCGAAAACCTTCAGGGAAGAGCCCGAGGTGAACTCGTTGCCCGCGGTTTCACTCGTGTAGGCCGCGACATACCGCCCGTCCTTGGAGATGAACGGTGTGTTCAGGTCGTTCTGGACGGCGGGGCATACCGCCATGGGCGCCGAAGGCGTGACGTCGAGGAGGCGCCCGTCAGAGGCATCGTGGGCGAAGACGTAGTCTGCGATCCGAAAGCGCGACTCGTGGTTGGTACCGGAGAACATGAGCCGGTAGGTCGTTTCCACGCGATCGCCCACGGTGGCCTCCGCGACCAGGGCGGTGGACTGGTAGTAGACCCGTCGCATGGCCGCATGATCGTGCACGAAGGCAGGCTCGAGGTCCGGAACGTCCTCCCCCCGGTCCAGGGCATCGAGCATGGGCGCGACAGGGTAGAAGCGGACGGTGGAGTCGGGTGTGTAGTACGACGGCACCGTCATGTACCGGCCGTCGGGCGTTGCGACGGCGTCCGACCGATCGGGGATGGCGACCCTCACGCCATTGGACAGATCGTACAGATAGTTCTGGTCGTGGCTGGCGAATGCGATGATCCACTCATCGCCGTCGTGGGGAACAGGTCGGGCGAACCAGTTCACGTCGTCCACCGCCGCCTCGGACGCCGAGGGCCGAAGAGCGAGGACCTCCACGTCGTGGTCGGGAAGGGCGCAGTAGTCCTCGCTCCCGGCGGTGAGTCGAGCTACCGACGCCGAGCTCACCGCAGCCACTTCACCTGCGGCCCTGGCCTGGGCGGTGGAGTCGGTCCCGCCGCACGCCACCACGAGTGCCGTAGTGACGAACGCTCCTGACCGCAGGGCTCCGCCCGTGGCGATCATCGGACGCCCTCGAAGGGCCCCGCCGGCATGTCGGGAATGATGCGCAGGGCGTTCTCGAAGTAGACCGCCCTCAGTACGTCCTCAGGCAGGTCCATCCCGTAGAGCTTCCAGAAAGCGTGGTAGTCCCGGTAGTAGTCGAAGTACTCGTCGGCGGTCTCGAAGACCCGCCAGTAATACGGGTACTCGTCGGGCTGGAACGAGTCCTTGCCGAAGAGAATGCGGTCCTGGTAACGGTCGAAGAACTGGCTGGCGAAGCGTGGCTGGCGCCCCAGGTCGTAGAGGACCGCGCCGACCTCGGCGTACACGTTGGGGTGGGCGTCGAAGATCTCTCCGAGGCGAGCCAGGTCTGCGGTGTGCCATCCCATGTGAGCGAGCACCCACGTGGTCCCGGGGTTCCTGGCAATCATCCGGTCCCGCTCTTCCATGAGCACCTCGAAGTGCGGAAACTGGGCCGGATCGTTGAATCGACGTCGCTCGAACAGGGCCATCTCCAACCACCGCTCGTTGGTGAAGTCGAGAGGCTCGAAGAACTCGGGTGGATCCGCGGTGTGGACGAAGACGGGGATGCCGAGCTCCGCGGCTGTCTCCCAGACGATGTCGAGCTCGGGATCGTCGAGCTGCAGGCGAGAGCCGTCGGTCTTCTGATAGTAGAGCCCGAAGGCCTTGCTGATCTCCCCGATGCCCACGGCCCCTGCGGCCACGTCTTCGCGGAGCTGTGCGGCGATGCGCTCGCCGGCTCCCGGTCCGACCTCGCTCAGGTCCACCGAGGCGAAGAAGACGAAGCGGTCCTCGTACCCAGCCTCCCGGACGGCCTCGATCTGTGACCGAAGACGATCACCAGAGCTCGGACGGGCCTGCACCATGACACCGATGTTGAGGGCGTCCATCGCGGCAACGACCTCCTCGATGGTCTGTCGGTTGTTCAGCGTCGGCGGGTGCCCATGGAGGTCCACCACCGGGAACCGTGCCCGGGGCACCTCGTGCTCAGGGACGATCAGCGTCGACTGGGGCTTGTACTCGAGGATCGTAGGTGGTGGGATCGTCGGCTGTCGGCCCTGCCCCGGTCGTTGTTGCGCGTCACAGGCAAGGGGTGCGGCCGCGACGGCGAGAAGGAGGAGGACGCGAGTGGTGGCTGAGACGTTGTGCATGAAGGCTTCGGTTCGGGGGCTTGGCGGCAACCTGCGGGCGCATGCCCTTGCTGTACAGGGGCCGGCAATGGACCCTGTGGGTGTGCGCCTCTTCGGAGGGGGGAGTGGTCGCGACGGCGGCGGCCCCGCGAGGTTGGGCTTCCGAAGGGCTGCGCCATGAAGATGTGGACTCTTGTATACGAGATGGAGAGCGAAGGAATGTCGACGTACGAACGCAGGGTTGGGGGAGGGGAGACCGGGGTAGGCATGTCGAGGCTCGGCATGGGATCCTCGATGAGGATGAGGTGGAGCCTCGCTTTTCTCGCCGCGTTGGCATTGGCCACGACCGGGGTCTCGGCCCAGGACACAGACGACGTCGATCCGGAGACGAAGCGGCTCATGGAGGGGCTCCCCCTCCAGCCTACTCGAACCCTCCAGGGGACGTTCACCGAGGGGTCATGGATCTCGCTCGACGTCAGCCCTGACGGGGAGACCATCGTCTTCGACTTCCTCGGTGACCTCTACCTCATGCCCTTCTCCGGCGGCCGAGCCGAGCCGCTGACCCAAGGCATGGCCTTCGACGGACAGCCTCGTTTCAGCCCCGACGGCGAGACCGTGGTGTTCGTCAGTGACCGAAGCGGCGGTGACGCCGTGTGGACCATCTCGGTGGACGGCTCCGACACGACGCGCATCACGAGGGGTGAGAACAGCGCGTATCAGTCCCCCGAGTGGACGCTCGACGGCGAGTACATCGTCGCCACACGCCAGTCGCCGGGACAGGGCAAGCTCTGGATGTACCACCGGCGGGGCGGGAGCGGTGTCCAACTCATCGAGGAGCCGGACAACGCCCGCACGACGGGGGCGGCGTTCGGAGACGATGAGCGCTACATCTGGTACGCCCGCCGCACGGGTTCCTGGCAGTACAACTCACCCGGCGCCGACTATCAGCTCTGGGTTTACGACCGCGATACGGGCGAGAACGACTCGCGGACGGGTCGCTACGGTGGCGCCTTCCGACCGACGCTCTCCCCCGATGGTCGGTGGTTGGTGTACGGTAGCCGGCACGTCTCCGAAACGGGGCTCCGCATCCGTGACCAGGACAACGGCGAAGAGCGCTGGCTGGCCTTCCCGGTCCAGCGCGACGACCAGGAGTCCCGGGCCGCCCGCGACGCCTACCCTGGGATGAGCTTCACCCCGGACTCCCGCGAGGTGGTCACCTTCTATGGGGGGAAGATCTGGCGTGTCCCGGTAGACGGCTCGGATCCGGTTGGGATTCCCTTCGAAGTGGCTCCTAATCTGCCCATGGGGCCGGAGGTGGACTTCGACTATCCCATCGAAGACACCCCGACGTTCATCGCCAAACAGATCCGGGACGTGGCGCCGTCACCGGACGGCCGACGGCTGGCGTTCACGGTCATGGGCGACCTGTACGTCATGGACCGACCCGACGGGACACCTCGTCGTCTCGGCGACGCCGACGCGGTGGCGGCGATGCCGGCGTGGTCACCCGATGGCGACCGGATCGTCTTCGTCACGTTCTCCGAGGAGGACGGTGGCCACCTCCACACCACCGACGCCGACGGGGGCGGCCTGCAGCGCGTTACTCTCGAGCCTGCTTTCTACACACAGCCGGTCTGGTCGCCGGATGGTACGAGGATCGTGGCCATCGCGGGACCCCGGCGGGCCTACGAGGAAGCCCTGACCCAGGGGGTGCCGCGCGGCGCACAGGACCTGGTGTGGTTCCCGAGCGGTGGCGGCGCCGGCACGCGCATCGCCCCCGTTGGCGGTCTTCAGCGTCCCCATTTCACCCAGGACCCCGAGCGGATCTATGCGTACCAGGGTGGCACCGGCCTGGTTTCCATGCGGTGGGACGGCACCGATCGGCGGGAGCACGTCCACGTGCGAGGCGGTAGCCTCGGGGATGGTCCGGGCCCTTCCGCGAGCACCATCATCATGGCCCCCGAGGGCAGTCAGGCCTTGGCACAGGTGGGCAACCATATCTATGTGGTCACCGTGCCGCGGGGCGTCGGAGGTGAGGCCCCGACGATCTCCGTGGCCAACCCCGACGATGCGTCTTTCCCTGCCATACAGCTCACCGACATCGGTGGCCAGTTCCCGGCGTGGGGACCCACCGGTCGGGAGATCCACTGGAGCCTCGGCAACGCGTGGTTCGTGGCGGATCTGGATGCCGCGGAGGCCTTCGCAGACAGCGTCGCAGCCGCCCGGGACGCGGCAGACGACGAGGCAGTCGAAGAAGAGGAAGACGAGGAGGCCCCGGACCGATACCCGCCCCAGGAGCACCGCATAGAGGTCAGCGTGGCTCGGGACATTCCGAGGGGTGTCGTCGCGCTTACCGGTGCCCGCATCGTGACCATGTCCGGAGACGAGGTCATCGAGAACGGCGACATTGTCATCCGCGACAATCGGATCGTCGCCGTGGGGGCGAGCGGGAACGTCGTTATTCCCGGCGATGCGCGCCGGTTCGACATGGCAGGCAGGACGATACTGCCCGGGTATGTCGATACCCACGCACACCTCCGCGCCTCGTTCAATGTCCACCGCGCCCAGCCGTGGTCGTACGCGGCGAATCTGGCGTACGGTGTGACCACGGCGCGGGATCCCCAGACGGGTTCCAGCGACGTCATCACCTACGAGGACTTCGTCCGGGCGGGCACGATGCTCGGCCCTCGCGTCTACAGCACGGGCCAGGGTGTCTTTTCCGGAGAGCGGATCAGAAGTCTCGACGACGCGCGTGACGTTCTCGCGCGATACGCCGACTACTTCGATACCAAGACCATCAAGATGTATGGAGCCGGCAACCGCGAGGTGCGCCAGTGGATCATCCAGGCCGCCCGTGAGTTGGAACTCATGCCCACGACCGAGGGCAGTCTCGATCTACGCCTGAACATGACGATGGCCCAGGACGGTTACTCGGGGACCGAGCACAACCTTCCGGGAGTGCCGCTCTACGATGACGTGGTTCAGCTCGTGGCCCAGTCGAACATGGCGACCACACCCACCATCGTCGTGACGTACGGGGGGCCATGGGCGGAGAACCTCTTCTACACGACCACCGACGTCTTGCGGGACGACAAGCTGCGAACGTTCACTCCCTTCGAGGAGGTCTACCAGAAGTCGGCTCGCCGGGTGCCTGGCTGGTTCGATGAGAGCCAATACATACACCGGGAGATCTCCGACTTCCTCGACGAGGTCGTCGAGGCGGGAGGCCGGGCAGGGGTGGGGAGCCACGGGCAGCTACAGGGCCTGGGCTACCATTGGGAGCTTTGGCTCACGGGCTCGTCCGATGAGATGACACCCCATGAGGCTTTGAAGATCGCCACCATCATTGGTGCCGACGCTCTCGGTCTCGACCAGGATCTAGGCTCTCTGCAGCCGGGTAAGCTCGCCGATCTCGTCATCCTCGACGAGAACCCGCTAGTCGATCTCCGCAACAGCAATACCGTCGCCTGGGTCATGAAGAACGGTCGACTCTACGACGCCGACACGCTGGCCGAGGTGTGGCCGCGTGAGAGGGACCCCGAGGGCTTCTACTGGCAGTCCATGGGTGCCATTCCCGAGCGTACGACGGGTGGGCGTTGAAGAGGTGATGAAGGGAGCAGGCGGCGCGGGGTCCTCCGCTCGCGGCGAGGAGTCGCATCCCTCGAAGCATGCAGCGCATTCGTCGGAGGGGGCGTTGCCCTCCGTGTCGGCACCCCTTGCCGGGATTCGCGTCTGCGACGTCACGCAGAATCTGGCGGGCCCGTTCTGCGGGCAGATCCTCGCGGATCTGGGGGCGGACGTGGTGAAGATCGAGCCCCCCGGCGGGGACCTTGGGCGAGCCTGGGGGCCGCCTTTCTGGGGCGGTGACAGCACGCTCTTTCTGGCGGCGAATCGAGGTAAGCGCTCCATCGTCCTGGACCTGAAGGCCGACGAAGGGATGGACGTCCTCCGGGCCCTCGTGCAGAGGTCCGATGTCTTCGTGCACGCGTCGCGTCCGGCGGCAGCCGAGCGCCTCGGCATCGACTACCCGTCGGTGCGGTCGTGGAAGGAAGACATCATCCACCTCTCCATCAGCGCATACGGCAGGGACGGTCCCATGAAGGACCAACCCGGCTACGACCCGTTGATGCAGGCCTACGCCGGGATCATGTCGGTGACCGGCCAGCCGGGAGGCCCGCCGACGCGGGTGGGCGGATCGGTGGTGGATTTCGGAACTGGAATGTGGTCGGCCATCGCCATCCTGGCAGCGCTGCGCCATCGAGACGCCACAGGCGAAGGGGCGGCCCTGGAGACGAGTCTCATGGACACCTCCCTTGCCTGGGTCTCCTACCACACGATGGGATATCTCGCCACAGGGAAGGAGCCGGGTCCCATGGGGTCGGCCCTCGGTTCCATCGCGCCTTACCGGGCCTTTGCCACCACCGACGGCCACGTCATGATCGCGGCGGGAAACGACGCCATCTTCCGGCGACTGTGCGACGCCCTCGGTCTCGACGGAGTCGCCGACGATCCGCGTTTCAGCAGCAACGCCGACCGGGTGCAAAATCGCGACGTAGTCGACGCCGTGGTCGAAGCCGCGACCGCCGCGCTATCGACGACCGACCTTCTCGAGCGTCTGAGCACGGCATCTGTTCCAGCCTCGGCCATCCGGGGCATAGCGGAGGTCGCGGACGACGAACAGGTCGCGGTGGTGGAGATGCTGCCCGCCCATCCCCACCACCGGTCCGACGCCTACCGTGACGTTGCGCTGCCTCTGCGGGTCGACGGGGCCCGGCCCCGGGGCGGGACTCCTCCGCCTCTGGTGGGCGAGCACACGGAGGACGTGCTGGCCGAGCTGGGTTACTCGGCGAAGACGGTGGCGGAGCTCATGGCTCGAGGCATCGTCGAGGGGTACGAGAAGAGCTGACCGGGCGAGGCTGGCCCGAAGGTCGCCTCACCGCACCAGGGCCACCCGAAATCCAATGAAGGCTCGTCGGGCGCCGGGGTCGGCGCCGCCCCGGTTGGCTGCTCGCACGAACTGCTCGTTGTCGGCGAAGGATCCACCACGCATGACCCAAAGGGCGTCTGTCCCCGCTGTCTCCAGGTCGTCGGACTCGTCGAAGGGGTAGGGCTGGTAGGGGCTCCGGGTCCACTCCCAGACGTTTCCAGCCATGTCGGAGAGGCCGTGAGCACAGTCTGGACAGGAGAAGGAGCCCACCCGGCTCGTGGACGAAGCCCGGTAGTTGGCGCGATTCCCGGGGGGCTGGTCGCCCCAGGGGTAGATGCGGGCGTCATCGCCCCGGGCGGCCTTTTCCCATTCTGCTTCCGACGGAAGGGCCACACGCCACCCTTCGTCGAGTAGGAGGCGGAGGGCCGGTGGCGTCGCCGGGTTCTCTCGCAGCGCTCCGTCGAGCCACCGGGCGTACGCCACGGCATCGGTCCACGCGACGGAAGTCACCGGGTGGTCGGCAGGAGCGGAGAGGCTACCCGGGTTCGGGAGTGGGTGATTCGCCTCTCGGACAAAAGCGCCGTATTGAGCGACGGTGGTCTCGAACCTCGCCATGTGGAAGCGTGGAAGTTCCACGGTCCCCTGGACTCGACCCTCTCCCCACCACTCCAGGTCGAAGGCCAGGCGGTCGACGCCCGGGTCGCTTCCCATGATGAAAGGTCCTTCGGGTATGGCGACGAAGCCCAGGAGGGAGTCGTCCGGTAGGTAGAAGAGGTCCGGACGGAAGCCGTCGAGGTCGCCGGGAAGGGTTACGTCGGGTGGACGGGTCTCGCCGGTGGCCGAGTTGCGCGACTCGGCGATCCAGAGAGAGGCCCAGACGGCGAGGACGAGGGCGACTGCGCCAGCGGCGACGGAGAGCCGATCGGCCGGCGAACCGCCCGTCGCTGCGTCCCTCACTTCATCCGTGCTCAACCGGCGCTCGCCGCCCGCTGGCAGGCGAAGGCCCAGGTATGGTCGCACGCCTTTGTCAGCAGCTCGCTCTCGGGTATCCCCATGAGGTTTCGCCCACCCTCACGGAGGAGGAGACGAAGGTCCAAGGGGCGGGGCTCACCACGCACGATGCGAGTGTCGTCGATGAGGTTGAGGCACGCTTCCTGGAACCGAAGCTCGCAGGCTCGGCCGAAGAGGGCACGGGAGACGGCCGGGTCTCCGTTTACGATGGCTCCCTCGGCGTAGTGGGCGCCGAGTTCGTTACAGGCCCATGCCGAGGCATCGGAGCAGTACGTGGCCTCGAGTTGGAGCAGGCGATCGCACGCGTTGCGCCGGCCCTCCTCGCACGCCACTTCCCAGAAGGGGAGGCTGTCGCCCGCATGGCGGCCATCGGTGCGGCCGGTGGAGGCCATGATGCCGAAGAAGAGGATCCAGGCGCCCATGTGCGCCAGATTGAGACGAAGAGGCGACCACCAGGCGGCTCGTCTGACCAGAGCGGCCTCCCCGCCGATCCCGGGGATGACGACGCCCTTGGTGTCGAGTCCTCGAACCAGGGAGTCGATGCCCCGGACGCTGAGGTTCAGCAAGGGGACGCAGAGAAGCTTGTCGTAGAAGGTCGGCGCACCGGCCGCGCCAAGAATCGCATACAAGCCGAAGACTCCGAGACCGTAGAGCGTCCCGAAGAAGGTCTTCCCGAGAGGAGTTCGTGGGGACGTTGACGGGTCGGTGACCAGGAGGTGAAGTCCCAGGAAGACCGCAGCGGGGATCTCCGAGTCTACGAAGTACGGAACGCCGGCCCACGCCGAGTAGATGGCACTGAGTCCGAAGAGGACGGCGGCGGCTGATGCGGCGATGAGGGTGATGGAGAAGAAGTACATCACCACGAGGCCCACGAGGAACAGAAAGAGGTAGATCCTGGGGGCCAGTGTCAGCGTGGAGGCGATCTCCTGGCCCCAAGTGAGTCCGGTGGAGTCTGTGGCAATGAGGATCAGGGAGAAGAGCCCCAGGGCGAAGGCCGACGGATTGAAGACGTGCATCCGACGCCCGTCGCGGTTCCAGCGAATCAATTCCTTGCCGAGGAAGCCCACCGCCAGCATGAGGAACTGCAAATAGAACCAGTCGTCGCGGAACCAGAGGAAGAGGTTGATACTGAAAATGATGGGGAAGGGCCCGAACCCGAGGCGGTACGTGCCACCACGCCACCACGCCAGCAGCATCGAGAAGCCATAGGCGAAGGCGAGCTGCCCCGCGATGAGGACCCCCATGTCGTATACCGGGCGCCAGTACCATCCCCAGTATGCGAAGACTGCCAGTTGGCAGAGGGCCTGGATATAGTGATGCGGCCGGAGGGTGCTTTCGACGAGATCCCCGCGATTTCGACCGACGATGGCGGCGAGAGCGTTCCATCCGACCAGGAATGCGGCAGCCGCCCAGAACGACCCGGTGAGGACCTCTCCGCTCTGAACCCTGGGCGTGTACGACAACGCGAAGAGGACTGCCGCGAACAGTGTCGGGAGCCAGCCCAGAAAGCGGGACGGGTGCCCTGTGGAGTCGGTAGGCTGCATAGCGAGTGGACGAGCGGAGGTGGCGCTGCGGCGAGGAAGCTAGAATGCACCGCCCGTTGCGTCACGGGTCGACCGGCGCCGAGTAGACGGGACCCGCCTGCGCAGGGTAGAGTGTACGTGCAGTTCTAGCCGAACCCGGAGCTTACGTGACCACGACCCAGATGGAGCGCACCGAAGAGGGTGCAGGCCTCCGAGAGACCTTCGAGGCGTTGCGCCGAACCGAGTTCGCACGCCTCGACGATGGCGGCCATGTCTATCTCGATTACACGGGCAGCGGTCTCTACGCCGACTGCCAGGTGCAGGATCACGACTCCTTCCTGGAACGACACGTCCTCGGGAATCCTCATTCGGAGAATCCTGCCTCCCAAGCGGCGACGAGAATCGTTGAGGATGCACGCGGCCAGGTTCTCGACTTCTTCAACGCCGATCCCGAAGAATACACGGTGATCTTCACCTCCAATGCGTCGGCTGCGTTGAAGCTCGTGGGCGAAGCCTTCCCCTTCCGGGGGGGTGCGCGCTTCGTCCTCCTGGAGGACAATCACAACTCGGTGCAAGGCATCCGGGTGTATGCCGAGGCGAAGGGCGCCGACATCACGTATCTGCCTCTCGACGGGGAGCTTCGGTTGGCCGCGGACGCCGAGATCCCGGACGCGCCAGCCGCGCCGAGCCTCTTCGCTTTTCCCGGGCAGTCGAACTTCTCCGGCGTGAAGCACCCTCTGTCCCTCGTCGACGATGCAAGAGCCAAGGGCTACCGCACGGTCCTCGACGCCGCGGCCTACGCCCCGACGAACCGGCTGGATCTGGCCTCGGTCCCCGCCGACTTCGCGTGTGTGGCGTTCTACAAGATGTTCGGTCTTCCCACCGGGCTCGGGGCCCTTCTCGCACGAAAAGAAGCGTTGGCCGAGTTGGAGCGTCCGTGGTTCGCAGGGGGGACGGTGGAGTTCGTCTCCGTACAGAACCATGTCCACCGGCTTCGCATCGATGCCGAGAGCTTCGAGGATGGCACCCCCAACTTCCTGGGCATCGCCGCCATGCCCCGGGGACTGGCCTTCTTGTCGGATGTCGGCATGGACAACGTCACCCGGCATGTCGCCGAGATGACCGAGCGCGTCCTCGATATCCTCGACTGCGCCTGTCTTCCCGACGGCACGCCGGCCATCGAGATCTACGGTCCGAAGACCACGGAGGCACGAGGCGGTACCGTCGCCTTCAACCTCCGCGGTCCCTCCGGCGACGTCCTGCCGTTTGGTGACGTCGAGCGGGCGGCCAGCGCCGTCGGGATCTCCCTGCGGGGTGGCTGCTTCTGCAACCCCGGTGCCGCCGAGCGAGCCCTCGACCTGCCTCCCACCGAAGCGCTGGAGTGCTTCCAGGGGATTCCCCGCGGGTCGTTTACACTCAAGAAGTTCGCCCGATGTATCGGGGAGGAGCACGCCGTCGGTGCCCTCCGCGTCTCCGTGGGCATTCCCACCACGCACGCGGACCTCGATCGATTCCAGGAGTTCCTGAACGATTTCTGTCGCAGCCAAGGAGAATCTGCCGGATGAAGCCCACCTCTCTGGTCCTCGTCTCTGCGTTCGCGGCCGCCGGCCTCGTGGCCTGCTCGGCAGACGCGCCCGCTACCGACCCGGCCGTGGCCGAGGAATCGTCGGACGGCATACCGTCCTTCCAGGTCGACCCGACGTGGCCCGCCACGATGCCCGACGATTGGATCATGGGTGCCGTCACGGCCGTCTTCGTCGACGCCCGGGACCACGTGTGGGTAACTCATCTGCCCGAGACGCTGACGCCTGAGGAGACCTCCGCCGTCCAGGATCCGCCCATCGGCCTCTGCTGCCGTCCGGCGCCGGTGGTGGTGGAGTTCGATCCCGCTGGCAACGTCGTCCAGGGATGGGGCGTGCCAGCCGAGCAGGACGTCTCCGACTTTCCACGGAACGCCCACGGTCTGTTCGTGGATCATCAGGACAACGTCTGGGTCGGGACGTACCGTCATCACCGGGTGATGAAGTTCACTCGCGACGGTGAGCTCCTCATGCAGATCGGTGACTACGACGTCACCGGCGGGAACTCCGATACGGAGCTCCTCGGTGGACCGGCCGGCATCTGGGTCGATCCGTCCAGCAACGAGGTCTTCGTCGCCGACGGGTACGGGAATCGGCGCGTCATCGTGTTCGACGGAGACACCGGCGAGTACCTGCGCCATTGGGGCGCCTACGGTGAGGAGCCCGTTGACGACTACGAGTACGATTGGGGTGGCGAGAGCCACGCGGCGGACCCACCGACGCAGTTCGCCACGGTCCACGGGCTCGTAGGCTCCAACGACGGGCTCGTGTATGTGGCGGACCGGAGGGGGAACAGGATCCAGGTCTTCCAGCAGGACGGCACCTTCGTTGCCGAGCAGATCATCGAGCCTCGGACGCTGGCATCCGGGTCGGCGTTCGTCATCGCACTCTCCCCGGATCCGGAGCAGGAGTGGTTGTACCTGGCCGACGGGACGAACCACAAGGTGTGGATTCTACGCCGCTCCGATCTCGAGGTCGTCGGTGACTTCGGGCGAGGTGGGCGACAGGTGGGCCAGTTCCTCCGGCCCCACGGGATGGGTATAGATTCGCAGGGTAATATCTACGTCGGCGAGGCCTCCACCGGCCGCCGTGTTCAGAAATTCGAGAAGATCGGAGGATGACCCCGATGCACCCCCTTGAACGCACGTTGAGGGCTTCGGCTCTCGCTTTCACCGCACTTCTCCTCACCGCTGGCTCCTCAGCAGCTCAGAGTGCCGCCGAGATCATCGATCAGATGCTCGACGAGTACGAGGCCCGGACCGAGGGGATCGACAACTACACGTTGGTGCAGGACTTCATGGGTTTCTCGGCCACGTCGTATTTCGTCAAGGAGCTGGTAGACGGGCGACCGGTATTCAAGCTCCAGGCGGTCTCCGCCGCTGGCATGGACATGCAGGATTCGGGACCGGGCACGCTGGACGAGATCTACGCGATGGGCGAGGACTTCAAAGACAACGCCACCTACCTGGGTCGAGAAACGGTAGACGGTCGGGATACGCACGTGCTCGAGATCGCCGATCTGGGAGACACGGAGCTGGGCCAACAGATGGGCCAGGACTCGGAGTTCCGTCCCACCAGCGGACGTCTGTTCCTGGATGCTGAGGAGTACATGCCTCGACGGATGATCTTCGAGGGCGAACTGGAGAACGACGAGGGTGTCCATGCCGTCACCTCGACCATGGATCTTCTGGACTACCGCGAGCACGAAGGACTGCTCGTGGCTCACCGCACCGTCATGACCATCGAGGGTCTCGGTGCGGCCATCGACGAAGATGCACGGGCTCAGTTCGAGCAGATGGAACGGGAGCTCGAGGACATGCCGCCGGAGCAGCGTCGCATGGTCGAGTCCATGATGGCCGATCAGCTCGAGCAGTTCCGTGCGATGATGGCTGGTGACGACGAATCCATGGTGGTGGAGGTCGCTGTGAGCGACGTCAGGGTGAACGCAGGCCCCCCCGGAGGACGCTGACGCGGCCTGGAGGACTCCACTCTCCTTGATGCCCCGACCAGGATCGGTGGCAGTGTCAGAGGGTCGCGGCCAACGCCTTGAGGTCGGCCTCTAGCCGGGTCACCCACGTCTCGAGTTCGTCATAGATTTCGGGGGCTCCCGTCATGTCCCCGTTTCGACCGAGAACCTCGAGGCGCTCCGCTCTCGAGCGGGCTGGCTCTGCACCGAAAACGGCCACTGCTCCCTTTATGGTGTGCGCGGCGCGCTCGAGGGCTCGAGGATCGCTGGCCTGGAGGGCCGCTTCGACGCCCCCCATCAAGTTCGGTCGATCGGCCTCGAAGACCTCCACCAGCATCCGGATGAGCTCCGCGTCGCCCTCGGTGCGGCCCATGAGCTCTCCCCGGTCGAACGACGGGGCATCGTCGGTCTCACCCGACGAGGGGGGGCGGGGTTCCGTTCGCTCGGGGGGTGGCGTACGCCCGATGCCGAGAAGGACGGCGCGCAGACGATCACGATTGATGGGCTTCGTGACATAGTCGTTCATCCCCGCTTCCAGAAAACGTTCACGGTCACCGACCATGGCGTGCGCCGTCATCGCGACGATGGGAATGAAGGTCCCGTCCTCCGCCTCTCGTTCGCGGATCTCCCGGGTGGCTTCGAGGCCGTCCATCTCGGGCATCTGGATATCCATGAGGATCACGTCGAAGTCTTCCGCTTCGAGGGCGTCGAGGACCTCGCGACCGTTCCCTGCCAGACGAACGGAGTGGCCGAAACGATGAAGCATGTGGACGGAGAGTTTCTGGTTGACGGGATTGTCTTCGGCGAGGAGTACCTTGAGGTTGAGGCGGGTCTCCCGGAGGGAGTGTCTCGTCACGAGCTGCCCCCGGGACTCGGCGTCCTTCGCTTTTTCGATGGTGAGAAGCAGAGCCTCGCGCAGTTCGGCGGGTGCCAGTGGCTTGAGTAGATACGAGGCGATGCCCAACTCCTCGCAGCGCGCCCCGTCACCACGCTTCCCGGCTGCGGTGATGGCGACCATGACTACATCGTTGAACCGGTCGTCTCCGCGGATGCGTTCCGCGAGTTCGAAGCCGCTCATCTCGGGCATGTTCCGGTCGAGGAGGACGATGTCGAACGGTGAGCCCTCGTCCCAGGCTGCTCCGAGCATCTCCAGCGCTCGGGCTCCCGACGGTGCCGACTTCACTTCCATGCCCATCCGATCGGCGAAGCCCTCCAGGATCCGGAGGTTCGGCTCCAGGTCGTCAACGGCCAGAACCCGTAGGCCGGTGAGCTCGACTTCCCCGGCCGCCGGACGTGCCCGAGCGTCCTGCGCCTCGCCCAAGCGGGCCGTGAAGCGAAAGGTGCTACCGGCGCCGACTTCGCTTTCCACCTCGACCTGGCCCCCCATCATGTCCACCAGACCGGCTGTGATGGCGAGTCCCAGCCCGGTGCCGCCGAAGCGGCGGGTCATCGTGCCGTCGACCTGATTGAAGGAGCCGAAGATATGCTCGAGCTTGTCGGCCGGGATTCCGATTCCCGTGTCCTTCACCTCGAATCGCACCGTGACGGGGTGGGTGTCATCCGTCTCGACATGCTCGACGGTGACCCTGACCGACCCCTCCGTGGTGAACTTCACCGCGTTCCCGACGAGATTCACCAGAATCTGTCGAAGTCGTCCCGGATCTCCCCGAAGGCGTTCCGGTACGCCGGGGCGCTCGTCGTAGAGCAGTTCCACACCCTTCTGGCGAGCGGAAAGCGCCAGAGGCTTCAACGCACTGGTGACCGTCTCCCACAACGTGAAGTCGATCTCCTCCAGATCCATCTTCCCCGCCTCGATCTTCGAGAAGTCGAGGATGCTGTTGATGGTCTCGAGGAGCGCCCCCGCAGACTGGTGCACCATCTGGAGGTACTCGCGCTGCTGGTCGGTGAGTACCGTGTCGAGAGCGAGCTCAGTCATGCCGATGACTCCATTCATCGGCGTGCGGATCTCGTGGCTCATGTTCGCGAGGAACTCGCTCTTGGCGATGTTCGCTTCCTCTGCCATGCGCGTGGCCTCGAGAAGCTCTGACTCGCGTTCATGATGGTCGGTCACGTCTCGGGCGAGGGCGTAGATGAGGCCCTCCTCGGAGTAGGGCACCGCCTTCCACTCGAAGAGGCGGTGGCTGCCATCGGCCATCCTGCATCGCACCGTGAACCCTCCGGACCTTCGCCCGGCAACGACCGCGGCGAGTTCGGACCTGGAGTCCTCGAGGTCGTCCGGGTGGACGAAGTCGAGGATGGGACGGGACAGCAGTTCGGATTCGTCGTACCCGGTGACACTGGTCCAGGCCGGGTTCAGCAGCTTGAAGAAGCCGTCGAAGCCGATGACACAGAAGAGGTCGACGCCGAGCTCGAAAAAGCGGTGCGCCTTCCACTCCGATCCGGTTTGGGCTGCGGAGGTCTTCGTCACGTCCGTTGGCTCCTAAGGGTCGTCACCGTCTGTCGCAAATCCCTTCCGCTCCATCACTCCCCACGCCGACGCCCCTCGCAGCTTCGAGATCATCCCGCGGAGGCGCCACCAGATCGACAACTGTCGATAGCCAACGTTCTCCACGACGGCCATGACGAGCAAGGTTGCCAGGTCACGCATCTTCGGGTAACGGCGAAAGCTCAACTCCTCGAGTCCAACCGCGGCGAAGGAGAGCGATATCCCCAGTGCGAACGCCACTGCCAGAAACGCCAGCACATAGGGCGTCGATGCACGGCCAAGGAGAAGGGCGGCGACGAAGGTCAGGTAGCCGAGGCTTTCGATGACGGGGCCCAGAACCTCGAGGAAGAAGTAGTACGGTGCGGCGAGCATCCCGATACGACCGTACTTGGGGTTGAAGATCATGACCCGGTTGCGCCAAAGGGACTCCACCAGCCCGCGCTGCCAACGATCTCTCTGTCGACCCAGCACCCCGAGGTCCTCCGGGCATTCCGTCCAGGCTACCGGGTCGGGCACGAACGCCACCCGGTACTTCTCGCCATTCTCCCGACAGTGGCGATGGAGGCGAACGACCAGCTCCATGTCTTCGCCCACCGTGTCGTGTAGGTAGCCACCGATCTCGACGACGTGCCGGCGGCTGAACATGCCGAAGGCACCGGAGATGATGAGTGTGGCGTCGAGGGCATCCCAGCCCATTCGGCCGGACAGGAAGGAGCGCAGGTACTCGAGCACCTGGATGCGGGCCAGGAGATTCCTCGGCAGTCTCACTTCTTCGACGATACCGGAGCGGACTTTGCACCCGTTGACGATCCGGATGACACCACCGGCAGCCACTGTCGTCGCGTCCTCGAGGAAGGCCCGGACGATGCGCGTCAGGGCCTCGGGTTCCAGCAAGCTGTCGGCGTCCATGGCGCAGAACAGGGGGTGCCGACAGTAGTTGATGCCCGTGTTCAGGGCGTCGGCTTTGCCTCCGTTCTCCTTGTCGATGACCCAGAGGTTGGGATGGACGGTGCTGCGGTAGATCCCTCGGACGGTCGCAGTCCCGATCTGGGCTACAGGCGCCCGGGCAGCGGGCTCGAGCTCGAAAGCGTCGACCATCCGCTGAAGTGTGCCGTCGGACGACCCGTCGTTGACGACCAGGATGTCATAGCTGGGATAGCGGAGGGTCAGAAGAGAGCGGGTGGATTCGACGCAGGTGGGCTCTTCGTTGTAGGCCGGTGCGATGAGGGTGACCGGTGGAAGACCCGCAGTGGCCATGAGTTCGTCCGGGTCGACCGAACTCATTCGAAGGGCGTAGCGCCGGAGGGCGCCGAACGCCAGGAGCGTCATCCACAGGTACGTACCGTTCAGCAGCACGAAGTAGCCGATGACCACGACGTTGAAGCCGTCGAGGAAGGCCAGACCGAGGTCGGCGAGGGCACCACCGGTCATTCGCTCAGCACCTGCTGCGCCAGGAGTGACCAGGGCCCTCGTGACCCCGCGATACGCTCGAGGGTCGCCATTTCGCCCAGTGACATCAGGCCACGAGCGGCCTCCAAGGAGACCCAGAACGTCGTGTCGTCCAGCTTCGATTGGAGCGCGGGGATCTCGTCTTCTCCACCGAGGGCGGCGAGGGCCGAGACTCCGGACGCGCGGACAACGGCGTCCGGTGAGTCCACGAAGGGCCGGACCACCGGGAGGTGCTCCTGATGGCCGAGCTGTTCGAGGATTCGGAGGCAGCCCACCACGAGCTCGCGGTCCCGATCGGCCATGCCCTCGAGCAGGCCGACGGCCGTGGGGACAGAGGGCAAGTCGTTGAGTTCTCGGAGGGCGTCGGAGGCCACGGCCCGAACCAGGGGTGGTTCCATGTCGCTGGCGAGGATCGCCCGCAGGAGTGGAGCCGACCGGGGACCGCCGCCGGCGAGCA
Organism: Gemmatimonadota bacterium; assembly: GCA_013002885.1. GTDB lineage: Bacteria > Gemmatimonadota > Gemmatimonadetes > Longimicrobiales > Gaopeijiaceae > UBA2589. The sequence continues at coordinate 39,134 of JABDLS010000113.1, forward strand.
TGCTGGCCAGGAAGCCGCGGCTCCAGCCCGTGAAGCGTGGCAAGTGCTCCAGGACCGCTGGAAAATGGCGCTCGTGGCCCGGCCGGAAGAGGCTGCGGGCGGCGATCATCGCCACGATCGGGGAGGGGTCCTTCAGGGCGCTTGCCACCGCATGTGCGTACTTGGGCATCCCCATCCTAGCCAGGATCAGAACCGCGTGCCCCCGCGACTCGGCCGTGCCTTCGCGTAGGGCCGGAATCACCCTTGGCAGGTACGGATCGGCTATCGCCTGGATCAGGCCACGCTCCTCACCTCGCAGAAGGCGGGCGTACTCCAAGAGGAACTCCAGGAAGTCCAGGGCGTCGGCATCGTCGACGCGTTCGAAGATCGCATGGGGTGGTGCGGCTCCACTGAGGATCTCGAGCATGGCTGGCTCCCACCTTCGCTGGAGCCTCACCTGACGGCGAGCCCTCCGGTCGTTGCGGATCCTCAGGACGATGGCCAGGGCGGCAAAGGCGAAAGAGGCCAATAGCAGCACCAGAGCGGCTGCCGCCAGGAGCAGGAACCCACGATCCATCGTGGTGGCGCCAGGGACGTCCTGGAGCATCGAGGCGATCCGGCGGACCGGGGCGATCAGGCCTGCGCCTCGTTCGGGGGGTCGAGGCCAGGTGGACCGTCAGGCTCGGTGTCCTGGTCTGGCAGGGGGGCAGTGGTGCCGTCCGTGGCCACCCGGGCGGCGCTTCTCCCCTGTCGTTCGCCGCGCTGCCCGGGGTGGGCGTGAAGGAGTCGACGGACACGAGCGAGGAGCTCTGTAGGAGAGAATGGCTTCAGCATATAGTCGTCGGCACCCAACTCCAGTCCTCGGACCACATCGGCTTCGCTGCCCATGCCCGTAAGCATGACGATGGGCACGCCCACGTAGCGTGGGATGTCCCGCAACCTTGCCAGGAGCTCGAAGCCGTCCATCCCCGGGACCTTCACGTCGAGGATTGCCAGGTCGAAGGACGCGTCAGCAGCCCAGTCGTACGCGTCGCGTCCGTCCTCGAAGGCCACGACCTCGTGTCCGTCGCGGACCAGCCGATGATGAAGGAGAGTCGATGTCACGCGGTCGTCCTCCACCATGAGGACGCGGTGGGTCTTCAGCTCCAGATCCACTTCGGCGTGCACCGCGTCTCCGCCAGCCGCTCTCGCGGAGTAAAGGGAGCGCTGGGCAGAGGAGATGGCGTCGTGTAGAGGCTGATCCGTCCCGACCGTCGCGACACCTCCCGATAGGGTGATGTCGATCCTCGCGTCCCGCATTTCGTCGAGGGCGTCGTCGCGGGCCAACATGTGGATCGTCGTTTCGAGCATCCGTTTCGCCTCCGTAGCCGTCCGGTCCGGAAGCACAGCTACCAACTCGGAGGTCTCCCACCTCCCGAGGTGATCTCCCTTGCCGATGGCCTCGTGTACCGCAGCGGAGACCTCCAGAAGGAACCGATCGCCGGCGTCCTGCCCAAGACGCATGGTCACTTCGGCCAGCGGGTCCAGCGAGAGGACAGCGACGGTCAGGGGCACTCCCGCTGCCGCCGCCTGGCGGCGGTACTGCTCGTAATGGGCCAGGAGGCCAGCCCGGTTGGGTAGGCCCGTCAGCCCGTCCCGTACCGCGTCCCTTCGCTCCCGTCCGGCTTTGATATGGCGTGCCGCCGCCGATCGAAGCGCCTTGGGATCCGCCGGTTTCTCGAGAAAATCATCGGCACCTACCGCCATGCACTCGGCTCGGGCGACCGCGCCGGCGTTCGACGAAAGCACGATCACCGGCACGATGGCGGTGGCGGCGGCCTCCCGCATCTGGACCAGCACGTCTCGTCCGTCCCGGTCCGGAAGGATGAGGTCGAGGATGACGAGGTCGACCTCACGTTCTTCAAGGGTCTCCAGGGCCTTCTCCGCCGACTCGGCGATGAGCAACTCGCGGCCGTCTGCGCGTAGGTACGCCTTCGTTGCCGTGGCGACGGTCTTGTTGTCCTCGACGATGAGGATCGTCGCCTGGTCGGTGGGACGTTCGTCGCGCAACTCCGCCACGCGAGCCAGGAAGTTCGCAACGCTTCGTTCCAGGTGTGCGTCGGCCGCTCGCTGGATCGCCATGGCCCCGGCAGCCACCTCCTTCAGCTCCAGAGCCTGCGCCGCCGACTCGAGAGAACGAGCAATGCGGCGGACGGAGGTCCCGACCGATGGATCGCGTCCCAGACTGGCCGCCGCCGTCTCCAGCCCGTCGAACTGGGCGGAGAGCGTCTCGAGTCGTTGAGGCACCGAGTCCGTCATCGATCCTCGTGGCGGCGGATGGGGCGGGAATCAATCCGTGACCTCTCGGTCGCCCCAAGATAGGGTCGCCGTCACGGAAATGCTTGGGTTTTTAAGCAATGTCTTCGGTCGGACGGATTTCGATGGGTACGCCCATCAAACTGTTGGGTCCGCGCCACAAATAGGGGACGACGGACTCATGAGGTTGACCGGGTGTGGCGTCATGACTCCTCCACGGCCGTCTGGCCCCCTTCAGCCAGGTCATCTGCTCCGATCGGCCACGATGTCCAGTCACGTTGTCCGATACGGCCACTCTGTCCACTGCCGAGGGTGCCTCCGATTTCAGCTGAAATCGCTCCGGAACCCCCGTTTTGTAAGCTCATCATGAGTTGGTACAGAGGTTGGCACCTCTATTGCCCTTACCAGTGGTCAACAAGACACAAGGGCTACGGGGCCGTTCTTCTTCCCCGGCGATGCGCTGGGAAAAGCGACTTTACTGGCTTGAATCCCCCCAGGGTCGGTCCCGTAGCCCGAACATCCCCCCCGAGAGGTGGCTGACCCGCCCCCCCCGAAGTTGGGCGGCCCCTCTGGCCCCGCAGGTTCGCCTGCGGGGTCTTTTTTT
>JABDLS010000002.1 GCA_013002885.1 Gemmatimonadota bacterium
TCTCCGCCAGCTCGAAGAAGCGGACGTAGGCGCCGTAGAAGATGATCCCGGCTTTGTCGACGGCGGACCAGCGGACGCGTTCGTCGACGGTGAAGAGTTTGGTCATGGTGAAGTCTGCGCCGTCGTCGGGCGCGTCATGGGTCGGGGATGGCGGATCGAGGCACGTAGACGGTGACGCCGGCTAGCGCGCCGGTTTCGGGCTGGGAGTCGTAGCGGGCGTCGCCGAAGAGGACGTCCCAGCCGTCGTCAGCGGATGTCACGTGAACGTAGGGGTAGCGCGCCCACACCATGTAGTTGGCCACCGCAGGGATGGCGCGGGCCTCGTCGATGATGGCCCCGGCGGAGGCATCCGTGAGGTCGTCGGGAACGGAGCGGAGGGCGACGGCGTCTTCCGGGCGCAACGTCACCCGCGGCGTTGCGAACCAGTCGTGGATGCCGGGGACGAAGGCATCGTCGGTCTGGACCTCGACCTCGCTCCTGTGGGGGACGCCGCGCGTTGGAGCGACGAGGACGTCGACGACCATGATGCCCTGGGCCGTGGCGGCTTGGATCACATGAGCGCGAGCGGCTCGGTCGGCGGCGACCATGGCGCCGATGTAGGCGAGGACGAGGACGGCCGCAGTGCGGACGAGGCGGCGGTGGCCCGAGCTGAGCGATGCCGACGAAGGGCTTTCGCCGGTCCCGCTCCGGGCCGGCGTACTCGTGGCTCGGCGGGCCAGGAGGATCGCGACTATACCCACCATCCAGAGCGCGGCCGGCCATCCCCCGACACCTACGACGAGGAGGAGGGTGGTCAGCACACCCAGGACCGCCCACCCCACCATCCCCCGGCCACCTGGCGCAGACGCCCAGAACACCGACCCGCCCAGCAGCAGCCAGATCCACGGGTCGATGATGAAGAGGCTGTCGCCGTACGTCCACGTGCCGTCGAACGGCAGGCTCCACCGCATGCCGTAGATGTTCAGCCAGTCCAGCGACGGGTGCGTCACGACGCCCACGGCCGACAGGCCGAGGAGCCACTTCGGGTCGGCGGGGTCGGCGTCGGGGTCGCGTCGTCGACGGACCCATCGGTCCCACGCCATCATCAGGCCGGTGACGACGAAGGGGAGGACGAGGAGCGCCGGCCATCCGTGCGTGATGCCCCGCCGAAAAGCCAGCGAGAAGTACTCGCCGCGAACGAAGCCCACCATGTCGATGTCGGGGACGTTGGCGGCGACCACCAGGGTGGCGGTGGCTAGTGGCGTAGTTCGGTCTGCGCCGGCCTTGCCGATGGCGGCTCCGACGAGGGAGTGGGTGAGGTTGTCCAGGTGGCTACCGCCCCGTCAGCCCCAACAACACGCCAGCCGGAATTCCGAACTCGTGGTACAACGCCTCGACCTGCGACTTGGAGAGAGCCCGCTTCCCCGAGAAGAACTCGGAGACCCGGCTCTTGCCCCCCATCAGGTCATCGAGATCGCTTCGGTCCAACCCCTTCTGCTCCAGCATGAAGAGCACCGCATCCTGGGGGCGGACGGCCTCCATCGGGTAGTGTTCGTCTTCGAAGTGCTCGACCAGCACCGACAAGAACTCGAGGCGATCGTAGCCCTCCGTACCGCGCTCCACGTCCTCGTCGAGCAGACGCTCGATCTCGGTGATGGCCGCGTCGTACTCGGCTTCACTCCGCAGCACCCGGGGCTTCGAGAAGTCCAGCAAGGTGGTGGCCATGATCATCCTCCTACAGAGTGCCTTCGATGGACCTGCGGTCGTACTCCCCGTGCGTAAGCACGTCGCGCACATACACCCGCCCCATGTCGTATCTCATGTCGACGACCAGGCGGTACTTGTTACCGCCGATGTTGAATACGGTACGCCGCCGGCCGAGAAAGCTCGCGGTCGGGAAGTCCTTTCGAACGTCGTGAGGAGACGCGTACTGACGCCCTCGGACGATCTGATACCAGGCGTCGAGAGCGGTTTTCGTATCGGGGTGCGTCTCCGAGAACTTCCGTAGTGGTTTCCGTGAGATGATACGCAAGACGATCCAAGGTTGTTCCCAATACGGGAAGAGACGTTACAATTATGGGATGCTCGACGCGGGTTGGTCAACCTGAGGCTCGTCGGCCCAGGCGGGCACAGGAATGCTGGAACCGGCCGTCCAGCCAGACTCCCCATCGCATTTCCACCCCATCTCCCTTAGCCTCCCGCCATGCCCCTCCACCTCACACCCGAAGAGCGCGCGGACCTCGAAGGCGCCCGCGGCGACGCCACCGCCATGGCCATGCGTATCGTCGTGGCCGCGGGCGAGCTCCTCGGCGCCGATCGGCTGGTCGAGATCAGCTCGGCCCACATCGACGGGTGTCTCCACCATGGGGACGGCGGCGTCGAGTTCGCCGAAGCGCTGGTGGCGGGCGGGGGACAGATGGCGGTACCCACGACGCTCAACGTCGGCGCCCTGGACCTGCTCCACCCGGAAGTCGTTCGGGCCGATAGCCACAAGACGGAGATGGCTCGGCGTCAGATGGACGCCTACGTGGCGATGGGCGCCCAGCCGACCTTCACCTGCGCGCCCTATCAGGTGGGCCACGAGCCCGATGTCGGAGCCCAGGTCGCGTGGGGCGAATCCAATGCCATCGCCTTCGTGAACTCGGTGCTCGGCGCGCGGACGGAGCGGTACGGCGACTTCCTCGATGCCTGCTGCGC
>JABDLS010000014.1 GCA_013002885.1 Gemmatimonadota bacterium
CGAGCCGCCGGGAGCCCGTCTCCGCGTCGGTCTGTCCGGCCTCACCATCGCCGAGTACTTCCGCGACGTGGAGGGCCAGGACGTGCTCCTCTTCGTCGACAACATCTTCCGCTTCACGCAGGCGGGATCCGAGGTGTCGGCCCTCCTCGGCCGCATGCCCTCCGCGGTGGGATACCAGCCGACCCTCGGCACCGAGATGGGTGAGCTGCAGGAGCGCATCACCTCGACTGCTTCGGGCTCCATCACCTCGGTGCAGGCCATCTACGTGCCGGCCGACGACCTCACCGACCCGGCGCCCGCGACCGCGTTCACTCACCTGGACGCCACGACCGTTTTGTCTCGAGCGATTTCGGAGCAGGGCATCTATCCGGCGGTGGACCCGCTCGACTCGACGTCGCGGATCATGGATCCGCAGTTCGTCGGTGAGCGCCACTACAAGGTGGCCACCGAGGTCCAGGCGATCCTGCAGCGCTATAAGGATCTGCAGGACATCATCGCCATTCTCGGCATGGACGAGCTCACCGAGGAAGACAAGATCATCGTCGGCCGTGCCCGGCGGATCGCGCGCTTCCTCTCGCAGCCGTTCTTCGTGGCCGAGCAGTTCACCGGGATCAGCGGGAAGTACGTGAAACTCGAAGACACGATCGAGTCATTCGAGCGCGTCGCCGCCGGCGAATTCGATCACCTCCCCGAGCAGGCCTTCTACATGCAGGGCGGCATCGAAGGGGTGGTGGCCGAGGCCGAGCGCCTTGAGAAGGAAGGGTAGGCGGTGGCCTCCCTCAGCGTTCGCGTGGTCTCGCCAGAGAAGATCGTCTTCGAGGGCGATGCCTCGGCCTTGGTGGCGCCGGCGTGGGACGGCAGCGTCGGCGTTCTGCCCGGTCATGCCCCCATGCTCGCGCTCCTCGGCGCCGGCGAGCTCAGCGTGGATCGACCGGGCGGAGGAAGCGACAGCTTTCACGTCGCCGGCGGCGTGCTCAAAGTCGAACGCGACACCGTCACGCTCCTCACCGAGTACGCCGGCGACGAGCCTCCTTCGGAGGTCCCGGCGTCAGCCATCGTCTTTGCGGAGGATGTCGAAGACTGAGGGCGCCCCGTCGGAGTTCACGCTTCATGTCGATGGACACGGAGCTGTGGTTTCCGTGCGCGGCGAAGTCACGGAGCGGCTCTTCACGACGATCATCGCCGACCTCTCGGCGCACCCTGACTTTCACCTGAATCTCCCGTCGGTGTGGGATATGCGGGATGCGGTTGGCTTCGGCGAGATGAGCCGCGCGGAGTTGTCGCGGCTCGTCATGATCAGCCGCCAGGCACGAGCCGGGTCTACGGGATATCGCGTGGCGATGGTGGCCGGCAAGACGCTGGACTACGGCGTCGGTCGAATGCTCGGAGGCACTGTCGAGCGAGGTGAAGTCATGGAAGTCGGCATCTTCTACGACTTGGACGAGGCGAAAGGGTGGGCGTTTGGCGGGGGACAGGCGTCGGGCGCCGAGACGGATATCGCGTGAGGCTGGACCTCCACATGCATACGACGGCCTCCGACGGCTCCTGGTCGCCGGGGGCTGTGGTGCGTGGAGCGTCGGAGGGCGGCCTCGACGTCATCTCCATCACGGACCACGATACCGCGGCGGCGGTTCCCGCCGCTCGGGACGTCGCCCGCGACAGGCGCATCGAGGTCATTCCGGGTATCGAGGTGTCGTCGACGTTCGGCCGCGATGACATCCACATCCTTGGCTACTTCATCGATCCCGAGTCGGACGCGATCGTCCATCACTCGCAACGAGCCGGGGCTCGCCGAGAGGAACGGATGAAGGAGATGTTGGCGCTGCTATCCGACGATGGCATCGAGGTGGACTTCTCGGAGGTCGAGGCGGCAGCCGGTCCCGACCGGGTGGTGATTGGTCGGCCCCACCTCGCTCAGGCCCTGGTGGAGACAGGGCACGCGAAGTCTGTGTACGACGCCTTCGACAACCTTATCGGGGACGATGCTCCGGCGTTCGTGCCCACCCACCTCCTCGAGCCTGCCGAGGCTGTCGAGGTGGTCTTGGAGGGAGGCGGCATCCCCATCTGGGCCCACCCGCCGGGGGAGCTTGTGGACACGCTGTTGCCCGGCCTTCTCGATGCAGGCCTGCGGGGGCTGGAGGTCTACCGGCCACGCAATCGGCGCTCGGAGATCATGCGCTTCGAGTCCATCTGCAAGACGGCCGGCCTCCTCATGACGGGCGGATCCGATTGGCACGGGCCCGAGGGCCGCGGCTCGCTGGGCGATTTCCACGTGCGGGCGGAGGAGATCGAGCGGTTTCTGGAGGCGGGGGGGCTGTAGCTTCGCTCCGGGGGGATCGACCACCTCCAGCGTGCTACTGGCTCAGGAGGCCTCCGATGGTCCGAAGTCGGTAACTCCGCGACGTGGGCTCAGAGCCCGCCGAGGCGCCAAGGTGGTCTCCTTGCCCACCTCCGGGGGCTGGTCTACCGTGCCCGCTGGCTCCTCTCATCACCCCACCCGACATGATACCGTTCTCTCGCCGGACGACCCTTTCTTTTCCCGGCGTCGAAGCCGTCCTGTGCCTGGCGATCGCCGTCGCTTCGTCCCCAGCCGCCGCTCAGGCCCCCTTCATGCCTGTGACGGTTGAGCAATCATCAGGCCGCATCCTCCTGGAACTCCCCGGCCTGGACCAGGACATCCTGTACCTGAACGCCCTGGCCACCGGCCTCGGCTCTGCACGGGTCTTCGGTCTGGACGCCGGCTCGGGGGTCGACGAGGTGGTGGTGCGCTTCGAGCGACATGGTCCGCGCATCGCCATGATCGCTCAAAACGCCGGCATGACCGCCGCTTCGCGTGACCCCGGGCAGGTCGACGGGGTCGACCGCGCCTTCCCGGTCTCCGTGTTGGCGATCATGGACATCGAGAGTGACGCCGGCGGACCCATCGTGGTGGACGCCACCGACTTCCTGCTGAGTGACGCCGTAGACGTGCGCGGCACGATACGGAATGCCGGTTTGGGCGCGGTGCAACTCGACGGCGAGAAGGGGTTTGTCGACGAATCCCGCACAGGCGCGTTTCCCGGCAATACCGAGATACGGACGGTCCTGACTTTCGCCTCGGACGCCCTCCACCCCGAGCTGGCCCGTCACGCCCCGGACGGCCGGGCCATCACCTTCGAGCAGCACCACTCCTTCATGGCGCTGCCCGACGAGCCCATGCCGGGCCGGGTCTTCGACCCGCGGACAGGCAACGGTTCGACGGTCCTCCACGACTACTCCCAGGGCTTCGACGGCGACTATCGGATTCGCCTGACGTCACGGTGGCGTCTGGAGCCGTCCGATCCGGCAGCGTACATGCGCGGCGAGTTGGTCGAGCCGGTGGCGCCCATCGTTCTCCACTTGGATCCAGCCGTTCCCGAGCCGTATCGCACGGCGTACCGTGAGGGCATCGGATGGTGGACGGAGATCTTCGAGGCTGCGGGCTGGAGGAATGCTGTCCAGGTCCGTGACCTGCCCGACGGAGCCGATCCGATGGATGTGCGCTACTCGGTCGTTCAGTTGGTGAACCGCAGCGTACCGGGACCCTCGACGGGTGGGGGCCGCCGGGACCCGCGCACCGGCGAACTCCTCGTGGGGATGCCTCGGATGGACTCTCACCGCTCCCACACCGACTTCAACCTCTACATGGGGCTGATGCCGGTCTACGACGCCTTGGGTGAGGAGCCCCAGTTGGACGGCGAGGAGTTCACCATGGCGCGGCGCCGCCAGCTCGCCGCCCACGAGGTAGGCCATACGCTTGGCTTCCCCCACAACTTCATCGCCGCTGCACAGGGCCGGACTTCGGTCATGGACTACCCCTTCCCGCGCATCGACGTCGATGGGCAGGGGAGCCTGGACATCTCCGACGCCTACCGGAACAGCGGTGGCTGGAGCGACACTCTGAGCGTGCGCTACGCCTACACCTGGTATCCGACGCCGGAATCCGAGGCCGAGGGTCTGGCCGACATCGTCCAGGAAGCGCTGGATCGGGGTCACCTCTCCATGGCCGACGGCCAGGTCGCCAACTCGTATCCCGAGGTAAGTCGATGGGTGGATGGTGCGACGATGTTCGAATCCCTGGACAATGCCCTGGCGGTGCGGCGGACGGCCCTCCGTCATTTCGACGAGGCCGCGGTTCGGCCGGGCGAGCCCCTGGCCTGGCTCAACGCCCGTTTCGCGCATGTCTACCTGCACCACCGGTACGCTATGGAGGGCCTGGTGAAGTACGTGGGCGGGCTTCACTATCGCTACGCCCTGCGGGGCGACGGGCAGGATCCCACCGAGCCCATCCCCGCGGCGCAGCAACGGGAAGCCCTCGAACGCATCGTGGAGGTGCTCTCGCCGGAAGAGCTCGCGGTGCCCGACCACATCCCCGGGCTCATTCCACCGCCCCCCCCGGGCTACCGCGAGCCGGCGGGCTGGGTGAACCCGGCGGGCGTAGCCCTACCACCGGCGGTGGGCTCCCACGCGCTCTGGATCGAGTCCCCAGCGGGACCGGCCTTCGATCCATACGCCGTCGCCCGGAGCTTCGCCCAGGAGGTCGTTGACAACCTCCTGGCTCGGGAGCGAATGGCCCGGGTCGTGGCGCTGAACGGACTCGATGCGGGCCAGCCCTCCCTCGATGAGGTCCTCGGGGCGCTGGTAGAAGGCACGTGGGGAGCCACGGGGAGTCGTACCGGCTCCGCCGGGCTCTACCGGAGGGCTGCAGAGCGGTCCGTCCTGGATGGGCTCTTCACTCTGGCCATCGACGAGAGCGCCACCTCGGAGGTGCGGGACGGCGCTCTTCTCTGGCTCGAGCGTGTCGGTGACCGTCTTGCGGCCGACCCCCCTCCGTCGGCGGATGCCGGGTACCTCGCCCATCGGGCCCGAGCCGCACGGGACCTGGACCGATACCTGACGCTCGGAGAGGTGCCATCCCTTCGGTCTGGTGTCATCCAGATTCCGCTGCCGTGGCCGTAGGGCAAGCCCGCGTCAGCGGAGCCATGGCTGGAGGATCGATGCCACCGTCGCTTCCACGTCCTCGGCCCCCATGACCGCCCCCACGACCGCCACTCCCGCCGCTTGGCTGCCGGCGGCGACCTGAGCCGAGCCGATGGCATGGATGCCCCCGATGGCGACTACGGGGACGTGGACGGCGTCGACGACGCGTTGAAGACCATCGATGCCGATGGCCTCGCCGGCGTCGGCCTTGGTGCTAGTGGTGAAGACGGTCCCGCACCCGATGTAGTCGGCTCCGTCCGCGACGAGTCGTCGGGCGGTAGCCGGGTCGTCAGCGGAGGCGCCGATGAAGAAGGGGCGTGGGCCGTCGGGGTCACGACCCGACCCCGTTCGGCCCGCGGTCTGAGCCGCCCGCCTCGCCGCCGCCACTGGCAGGTCGTCGGGCCCCAGGTGCACTCCATCGGCACCGAGCGCGAGAGCCACGTCCACACGGTCGTTTACGAAGAATAGGGCGCCGCCATCACGCACGATGGGTAGAAGCTCGAGTCCGGCGGCGTGGAGCTCTCGGGCAGACGCACCTTTGGCGCGGAGCTGGACGGCGGGGGCACCCGCGGTGACGGCAGAGGCGACCACATCGGGAACGCTTCGGGGGCGAGCCAGCGCCTCGTCGGTGATGACGACGAGGCGAAGGGAATCGGCGAGTCGCGCGAGGGTCATAGGAGGGCAGGGGGTGCGATTCAGTCCCGACCGGCCTGGGCCTCTTCCTTCGCGCTGTTGTGCTCGGAGAGAGAGCGCGAGAAGGCATGGGACCCGTCCGGGCGCGCCACGAAGAACATGAAGTCGTGCTCTTCAGGGCTCAGCGCCGCGTCGATAGCTAGTTCACCCGGGGACCCGATGGGCCCCGGCGGGATGCCCCCATGGGCGTATGTGTTGTACGGGTTGTCCTCGACGGAGTCGATGGCCGCGAAGAGGAGACGGGCCCTGTACCCGCCCAGTGCGTAGAGGACGGTGGGGTCGGCCTGGAGTAGCCATCCCTGTTCTATCCGGTTGTGATAAACGCCCGAAATCCGGGGCATCTCGTCGACGATCCTCGCCTCGGCCTGGATGATGGATGCGAGAGTGACGACCTCACGCTCGTCTAGACCGCTGGCCTCGAGAAGGGCGAGCCGCTCCGGCGTCCACACCTCCTGATACCGCTCAACCATCGCGGCCACGATGTCGCCGAGGGGGACACCCTCGGCGAAGAAGTAGGTCTCGGGGAACAGGTAGCCCTCGAGCGTCGGCCCGGGGACCCCATTGACGTCCGCCATGGACGGCACGAGAAGCGAGTCCTTCACCATCGAGTCTCGCATCCCGGTGACTTCTGCGATCCGCGGGGCCATCTGCCAGATCGCGAACCCCTCTGGGATCGAGAGCGCTACGGTCACGACCTCGCCGCGGGTGATCCGGCGAAGCGCGGACGCCATCGACGATCCGGTTTCCAGTTGATAGGTCCCAGCTTTGAGCCTTCGGTCGGCTCGGCGTGCTCTTACGTAGACGTGAAAGAACCGTGCGTTGCCCACCACTCCGTGGTCCTCGAGAATGGACGCAACCTGAGGGAGACTGGCACCGGCCGGGATGACCACGGTCACGGGCTCACCCGGACCTCGAAGAGTCACGACTGCCAGGAGGGCGGCCACGACGACCACGCCGGCGAGGACCCTGCGGTTGACCGTCTTCACGCCCTCACCTCGAGACCTCGGGATTGTCCAGCCATGCCTGGAGTATGAGCTGGGCCGCAGCGGCGTCGATGCGGCCCTTCTGCTCCCGGTTGGACTTCGAGAGACCTGCGGATCGGACGGCCCGCTCGGCGCGTACCGACGTCATGCGCTCGTCGATGAAGGCGACGGGCACACCGATCCGCTCGGCGAGCTTGTGTCCGACGGCCCGCACCTCGGCGCACCAATCGTTCTCCTTGCCGTCCAGGGTGATGGGAAGCCCCACCACGAGGTGGCCCACGTCGAGATCGGATGCGATCTCTGCCATCTGCTTGATGGGTGGACGCTTGCCGGCCCGTCGCACCAGGGTCTCCAGGGGAGTCGCCAGCGTGTTGGTGGGGTCGCTCACAGCCAATCCAATGCGTTTCTCTCCGAAATCGACGCCGAGGGCGCGCGTGGCGGACACGTTCCGGGACCCGGCTCAGAGCTCGGCTAGAGCGGTGTCGAAGTCTGCGCCGTCGAGGAGGCGCCCGTAGAGGTCGTGGATGGCTGTTTCGGAGCCGAAAGCGAAACCGCATGCGTCGTCGCCTCGGGCTCGACACGAGACCTCGAGGACCGCCACGGGTCCGCCGGCGAGTTGCGAGAAGAGCCCAGACAGATAGCCGGCGCTGAAGCTGCAGGCGGCGTCGGCGGACGGCTCGTCCGTCTCGGCTTCTGCCCAGTCGGTGGTCCGAAGGAGACCCACGGCGGCATGGGGGGAACGATGGCGAACCGTGCCCCAACCCCGCTTCGAGAGGAAATCGGAGAGGTGTCCCCAGAATCCGATGGAGGAGAGGGCCAGGGCCTGACCCCCGGCCTCGCGATTCACTGACCGAGCGGCTTGGAGCCCCGCCTTATATCCGGCGTGGTGGAGTGCCCGGACGGTTTGCAGCGTTCCGGCGGCCTCTTCGAGCTCGTGCCGCAGAGCGTCGAAGACGGACACCGGCAGGGCGATCTCTCTTGGACCGCTTCCGTTCCTGCTCATCGGCTTTCCCCCGTCTGGCCTTCCCGAGTCGCTAGATTAACGCTGCAAATATACATAAGAACGTACGCTCGACGTGGAGGACAGGGCGATGAGTTCGGACAGCGAACGCGAGGCCGTGAGCTTCGTATCGGGGCTGATTCTGGGTGCGATCATCGGGGCTGGGGTAGCCATGCTCACGGCCCCACAACCCGGGAGGAAGACCCGCAAGCGGCTCAAGAAGTCGGCGCGAAGGCTCCAGGGCAACGCCCAGGATCGGTTGGACGACCTGGCGGGAGATATCAAGGACAAGGTGGACGAGGCGGTGGTCGCTGCACGGACTCGACTCCCGGCGGGTTAGCGGAGGCTCAGCGGACCGGCGGGTGAGTCCCGTCGGATCGACCCGGGAGGACGCCGTCAGCGTCCCCCGGGGATTCGCCCTCGGATCCGAGGGAATCGGAAACGTCGGCTGGAGCGGTCGCACAGCTCCGTGGGCTCGGTGCCGGGGATGAAGTAATCGACGTACTGATCCTCCTCTGCGCACCACCGTGAGGCGAGGAGGCCGGTCTCCCTGTCCACCCGCACCGCATTCAGTCCGTTCGGGATCGGCCACTGTTCGGGCATGGGCAGGAGCGGCGGCTGCTCCTCCATCCCGTTCTCCTCGTCTGCTTCCGTCCCGAGATACACGCGGCGCATGAAGTCGCCCCAAACGGGAGCCGCGATTCCACCACCCGTCGCCTGTGGCTTGCCAGGGCCCAACTCGAAGATGGGCTGAGGGTTGTCCATGCCGAACCAGACGGTGGCGAGTAGGTTCGGCGTGAAGCCATTGAACCAGACGTCGGTCCCGTCGTTGGTGGTCCCCGTCTTCCCGGCTGCGGGAATCTCTCGGGGAAGTCCCGCGCGGATTCGGATGGCGGTGTAGCCCGTGCCCCGGCGCACGACGTCCTGGAGCATATCCACCATGATCCGGGTTGGGAGGCTGTCCAGGACTTCGGTTCGCTCGGGCTGCGGTTCCCAGACGATGTTGCCCCGAGCGTCCTCCACCCTGAGGATGGGTACGGGGCGCACCTTGGTGCCCATGTTCGGGAACGCCGAATACGCTTCGGCGATCTGGAGGGGAATGACCTCCGCCGCCCCGATGGTGGATGACGGAAAGCGCTCGATCTCCGTCTGGATCCCCATTCGCCGAGCGGTCTGAGCGATGGTTTCCATGCCGACCTCCTCCCAGCCGAGGCGGATGGCGATCATGTTCGTCGAGCTCGTCAGCCCCTGGCGGATGGTCATCGGCCCCTTGAACTCCGGTGTGAAGTTCGAGGGGCGCCAATCGGTCCCGTCCAGCTGAGGATAGACCACGGGAATGTCTTCGACGATGTACGTCGGCGGGATACCGGTCGTGATTGCGGCTGTGTAGACGAAGGGCTTGAAGGCCGAACCGGCCTGGCGGCGGGCGAGGCGCGCGCGATCGAACTTCGACTGGCTGAAGTCGCGCCCTCCTATGAGCGCTTTCACGTGCCCCGTCTCCGGGTCCAGAGCGATGAACGCTCCCTGCACATAGGGCGTCGCAGCATCCGAGAACTCGGGCACCGTGTCGAAATCGGCATAGAGCGGATGGGGGAAGACCGTCGTGTCGGCCTCGATGTACGCCCACCCCTCTTCCATGGCTGCCAGGGCCGCCCGCTGGATGTCCACGTCCAGGGTCGTATACACCTGATAACCGCCGCTGTAGATCTCCTGTCCGAAGCGATCGTCCAGGATCTGGCGGACCCACTCGGAGAAATAGGGCGCGATCTGACCGTCCCCCTCGTCGGGCTCTTCCGCCGGGAGGGGGTACGCCTTCCACCGCTCAGCCTCGGCCTCGGTGAGATAGTCGTTCTCGGCCATGAGATTGAGGACCATGTCGCGACGCGAGAGCGCAGCCTCCGGGTGGCGGAAGGGGTCATAGCGCCCCGGCCGGTTGAGGATCGCCGTGAGTAGCGCCGCCTCCGCGACGTTCATGTCGATGGCGTCCTTGCCCAGGTAGTTTCTGGCCGCGTTCTGGAAGCCGTAGCCCCGCCCCATGTAGATCTCGTTCAGGTAGGCTTCCAGTATCTGGTCCTTCGTGTACGATCGCTCGAGATCGAGCGCGACTTGCAACTCCTTGAGCTTTCGCAGGTAGCGCTTTTCGAAGCCGATCTCGTCGAACATGTTGCGGGCGAGCTGCTGCGTGATGGTGCTCCCCCCACCCGCGTAGTTGAAGGTCAGGACCCCGACCGCGGCCCGTGCGATTCCGATGGGATCGAAGCCACCGTGCTGGTAGAAGCGTTTGTCCTCGGTCGCGATGACGGCCTGCGGTACGTATTCGGGCAGGGCACGGATTTCGACGGGTGTCCTGCTCTCGAAGCCGATCTCCTCGATCTGGCGCCCGTCGATGGCGAAGATTTTGCTCTTCTGCTCGTGCTGGAACGTCCGGATCTGGGCGATGGAAGGGCAGGCGTCTCCGGCGCAGAGGTTCTGCCACGTCCCCCACAGGCCCCCGAGACCGAGGGTGGCCACGAAGGTCAGGACGAGAAGATACTCCCGGGGGTACCAGTACCGTTCGAGCTTGGCCAAACGGCCGGAGTCGGAACTCGTTTTGGGTCGTGCTCGTGCCATCATCGTCGGGGCACCACTGGGGTCGGGGGCACAGTTGAGTCGTACCCGTGCAAGTGGAGTGCCAGGGGGTTATTCGCTTGGAAGCTAGCCATGGTTCCCCGGCGATCTCAACCGTTTCGTGGAGGCGCGACGCCTCGGGGCCCGCTCTCCGCAGCTTCCGGCATGCGGGCCTTGGGCAGCGGACGCGCTTGACCGTCGCCAACGGCGCGGTCATCGTCCGACCATGATCTCCGTCCCCCTGGCGGCGCCCCCAGCCCGTTCGCTCTCGATCGCACTTCTCGCTCTGGCGGTGAGCGCCGGCGGTTGTCGGGCCCAGGCCACGCAGTCTCTCGTGATCTCGTCGGACCCCGAGCTCGGAGCGATGGCGGCGGAGCTCCTACCCGACCTCGCCGCTCGGGCCGGAATGGAGCTCCGGGAGCCGGTACGGTTGGAGTCGCGGACGCGGGCCGAACTCGTGGACTACCTCCAAGGGAAGATCAACGAGGAGTTGCCGGAGGACGAGGCGAAGGCGCGGAGGGATGCTTACGCCCTCCTCGGGTTGCTTCCCGCGGATCTCGACCTCCGCCAGATGCTCCTCGAACTCTACACCGAGCAGGTCGCAGGCTTCTACGAGCCGGATTCGGCCGCACTCTTCGTCATGGACGATCAGGCGTCGGAGGACGTCCACGCCCTACTCATGCACGAGCTCGTCCACGCGGTGCAGGATCAGAACGTCGATCTCGACGCCCTCACCGATCCCGACCGGGGCAACGACCGCTCGTCCGCGGCACAGGCGGCCATCGAGGGACAGGCCACCCTCGTCATGCTCGAATACGCGACCGAGCAAATGACCGGGACTTCGGTGGACCTGGGGCAGGTCCCCGACTTCGGTGCCCAGATCCGTCCGGCCCTCCAGGCCATGAACAGCCAGTTCCCGGCCCTGGCGAGCGCTCCCCGCGTCATTCGTGAATCCCTGCTGTTCCCCTACATCGAAGGCGCCGGTTTCGTCCAACGCCTCTGGGCCGACGGTCAGAGGTCGGACCCCTTCGGTGACGCTCTACCCTTGTCTACCGAGCAGATCCTCCGACCCCTCGCCGCTCCCCCGGTGGAGCTCGATATCTCGGTTTCATCGGGTGAGATCGTCCTCGACGACGTCCTCGGCAGGCTGGAGTTGGGTGTGCTCATGGAGGACGTCCTCGGAGTTGGAGGTGGCGGAACCGGTGCGGCGGGAGGGGGTGGCCCCGCGGAAGCGTGGGACGGCGACCGCTTCGCGTTGGTCGAGGGCTCCGAGGGTCGAAGAGGCCTCGTGTGGGCCACGGTCTGGGAAAGCGTTCAAGCCCGCGCCCGTTTCCTCGAGGCTGTGGACGGCGCGCTCACGAGCTTCGGGGGCGAGGTCGCGGTCGAGTTGCGCACCATCGACGACCGTGCCGTAAGCCTGCTCCGCATCGGCTCTCCCGACGTCGTCGGGGTCGACGCCGCCGAGGTCTCCGTAGCGCTCCACCCCTCTCGCTGACCGCATCACGTGAGTAACTCGGTGCGTGTCGATGTCTCGACGGACGGTGGCAGCTACCCGGTATTCGTGGGTGACGGGGCATCGAGTGGTATCTGCGACCTGGTAGCTGGAAACGCGCCAGGGGGGCGAGTGGGGCTCATCTCGGACACGAACGTCGGTCCTCTCCACGCGGAGCGGATCGCCGAGGCGTGCCGTCAGCAGGGGTTGGATGTCGTGCTCCAGACCTTCCCCGCAGGGGAGTCATCCAAGACCCGTCGCCAGTGGTCTGAGCTTACGGACGGCCTATTGGACTTCGGCCTCGGTCGCGACGGCTGCGTGGTGGCCGTCGGCGGTGGGGTCACGACGGATCTCGGAGGTTTCGTCGCGGCGACCTATCTGCGCGGCGTTCCCGTCGTTCAGGTTCCCACGAGCTACCTCGCCATGATCGACGCATCCGTCGGGGGGAAGACGGGCGTCGATGTCGATGCCGGCAAGAATCTGGTCGGTGCCTTTCACGCCCCCGTGGCCGTCGTGGCAGACACGGGCCTGCTTCGCACACTACCGGGGCCGGAGCGGGGAGACGGCCTGGTCGAGGCCGTCAAACACGGGGCGATTCTGGACGAAGGTCATCTCTCCGCCGTCGAGCGTTCGCTTGGGGGGCTTCTGTCCGCGCAGCCGAACGTCGCCGCCGAGGTGATCTCCGCGAGCGTTCGTCTCAAGGCGAAGGTGGTGGCAGCAGACGAGCGCGAGGGCGGGTACCGTCAGATCCTCAACTTCGGGCACACCATCGGCCACGCCGTCGAGGCGGCATCGGGTTATCGATTGAGCCACGGGAGCGCTGTCGCCCTGGGGATGCTGGCCGAGTCGGAGATCGGAGAGCGACTGGGGGTGACGGCACCTGGTACGAAGGAGCGGCTCCGAGGTGTTCTGAGCGGGCTCGTCGGCCACGGGCCGACGCCCTCCGGGGCGGCGTTCCGGGAGGCGGAGGCCCTCGAAGCTGGCTCACCCGCAGCCGGGGCCGCCCTTCTCGATGACGCCGTCGCGTTCCTCGTCCGAGACAAGAAGGCCCGCGGGGGCAGGCCCCGTTACGTCCTCCTCGAGGAGCTGGGTCGGGTCGCTCCGGGAGACGGCTGGACCCACGACGTTCCCGACGACGTGGCCCACGAAGCGCTACGGAACGCCCTGGAGAGTCGCTAACAACCTTCATCCGGCTTCTAGATCCTCTATAATATCCGGCGAGCTTTCCCCGAATGGAGGTGCCATGGCGCTCACCGAGCGCGTTGAAGGGATGACCATCGCATCAGCGCTCACGACCCGCGCGACAACTGATCCTGGCTCGTCCCTCCTTCTTTTCGGCGAGACGCCGTCGACGCTTGCCGAGATCAATCAGCAGGCCGACGCCCTGGCGGCTTCCCTGGCCAACCTCGGAGTCGAGTCGGGCGACCGTATCGCGCTCATCTTGCCTCCATGCCCCGAATTCGTCGTGGGGTTCTTTGCGGCGGCCAAACTCGGAGCAGTCGTCGTTCCGCTGAATCCCCGCCTTACCAGTGCCGAGATCCACTACATGCTCCGACACTCGGAGGCCGTTTGCGCGGTCACTGTGGAGCAGGATCGGGAATTGGACTACCTCCAGCTTTTCGAGGAGCTGATGCCCCAGCTCCCGGAGCTCCAGTACCTCGTCACAGTGGGCGAGGAGGACCTGTGGTACGATGACAGGATCTTCCAGTTCGAAGATCTGATTTCGGCCGGCGGCGGTCGCGACTATCCGGCGCCTACCGTCGAGTCCGACGACTTTTTCGCTCTCGTCTACACGTCGGGGACCAGCGGCAAGCCGAAGGGGGTGGAGCTCAGTCACGCCAACCTCCTCGCCGCCGCCGGGGGGGCCGCCGAGGCCATCGGGCTCGGCCCCGGCGACCGGGTCGTCGGCATTTCCGCCCTCTTTCATGTGTACGGGCTCGCTTCAGGCCTGCTGGGCTGCATGCTCACCGGGGCCGCGATGATTCTTCAGGACGACGAGGATGCCGCCGCGACCCTGGACGCAGTGGAACGGCAGCGGGCTACGGTACACTTCGGGATTCCCACGCTCTTCGTCTCGGAGCTCGACCTTCTCGACGAACGTTCGTGGAATCTCGATAGCCTGCGCCTTGCGGTCATCGCTGGTGCCCCGGTACGCGATGAGCTCGTCGCCTCGGTTGCAGAGCGGCTCGGCGTCACTGTGGTCACCGGCTACTCCCTCACCGAGACGGCCTCGACCGTGAGTGCGTCCAGACCGGACGACCCTCCTGAGAAGCGACGCTTCACGGTTGGGCGTCCAATCGAGGGCACCACGGTCAGAATCGTGGATGCCGAATCCCCGGCGATCGAGCTCCCCGTGGAGAGCGTCGGGGAGATCCGGGTGAAGGGGCCGGGCGTCATGCTCGGGTACTACCGGCAACCACGGCAGACGTCTGAAGCCTTCGACGCAGGTGGCTTCTTCCGAACCGGAGACCTGGGGCTGGTGGACGAGGAGGGCTACCTCCATTTGGTGGGCCGGACCAAGGACGTTATCATTCGGTCTGGCTTCAATGTGTACCCCCGCGAGGTCGAGGCTCGGATCGAGTCTCATCCGGCGGTACAGGAAGCGGCGGCCGTCGGCATTCCCGATGCGTTGCTGGGTGAAGCAATCTGCGCCTGCGTCGTCCCCGTCGAGGGAGCGATCGTGACCGGGCAAGAGATCGTGGAGTGGTGCCGCGAAACCCTCGCGGACGACAAGACTCCCGATCGGGTCCGGTTCTTCGACGCCCTACCGCGGTCGGATACGGGTCAGGTGCGGAGGGTCGAACTCTCCCGAGCCGTTCAGTCGGAGGGACAGCCGACCTGAGGGGACCGCGGCGTCCATGGTGGGCGCGCCCCGAGGCTTCCCCGACCCCGACGCGAGCTTTGGCTCGCGGCCGAGGTGGGGAGGTCTCGCGAACCACAATTCAGTTTGCGAGACAGACGACACCATGAGTGTTCCGTACACCAAAGCGCCCCATCAGGGGACCTTCGGGATGGCCGGGGCCGAATCGCCCCACGCCGCCCTCCTCATCGACTTCGACAACGTCACGATGGGGATGCGCAGCGACCTTTCCAAGGAGCTGAAAACGCTCCTGGACTCCGACGTCATCAAAGGGAAGGTCAGCGTTCAGCGTGCCTACGCCGATTGGCGTCGGTACCCCCAGTACATCGTGCCCCTCTCCGAAGCGTCGGTGGATCTCATCTTCGCCCCCGCTTATGGGAGCAACAAGAAGAACGCCACCGACATCCGGATGGCCATCGATGCGCTGGAGCTTGTTTTCATCCGTCCGGAGATCGGGACGTACATCCTCCTCACCGGTGACTCCGACTTCTCGAGCCTCGTTCTGAAGCTCAAGGAGTACGGCAAATACGTCATCGGAGTGGGGATCCAGGAGTCCAGCTCGGACATCCTGGTCCAGAACTGCGACGAATACTACTCGTACACGAGTCTGACTGGCCTCACGAAGACCACCGACCTCCCCAGCGGTGGCCGCGACCCGTGGCAGCTCGTCAAAGAGGCCGTGGACCGCATGGTGAAGCGTGACGACGTCATGCGCTCCGATCGGCTCAAGCAGGTCATGCAGGAGATCGACGCTTCCTTCGATGAAGGCTCCATCGGTTTCTCCAAGTTCAGCAAGTTCCTCGCGGAAGCCTCTTCGCGTGGCCTCATCGTTCTCAAGAAGATGGATAACGGCCAGTACGAGATCTCCCAGAGTCAGGGTGGTGGTCGGAGCGCTGGTGGGCGAGGTGGCCGGTCGTCGGATGGTCGGAGCCGGCGCGGCGGACGGGACCGGGGAGGGAGGCGAGGTGGTCGTGACCGCGGTGGACGTTCTGACTCCGACTCGGCTGCACACGACAGCGACACGTCGTCGGATTCCAGCGGCGACCCGCTGAGTGACGCCTACGACCTGTTGCGGTCGACGCTCGAGACACTGCGCTCACAGGGTCGGGATCCTGTTCGAGACTCCGACGTGAAGCGGAAGATCTTGGAGCGGGACCGTGGATTCGACGAAACAGAGCTCGGCTTCGGGAAGTTCAGCCTCTTCCTCGCTCAAGCCGAGGACGACGGCGTGATCACCGTCGACCGCAATGAGAATGGCAACCTCCAGGTCGCGCTGAGTGATTCCGGCGTCGGCGACACTCGAGGCGCGGATGATGGCCGCGACGGGTTCTCCGGGGATCGGACGTCGGACCATGGGCGGCACGATGGCGGTCGAGCCGACTCGGCCTCGTCGGCCTCAGTCTCGGCGGCCCAGGATGCACCCGACGGTGGCGGCGTGCAGCGGGAGGTCGCGGCCGCTTCGCCGAGTGCGCCGGCCACCACCGATGAGGGCAAGACCGTGATCGAGGTGGAGCCGCCTCGACGGAGCTTCTTCGGCCTGAGGCTCGGACCCCGCAAAGGCTCCACCCGGCGCCGTACCGAGGAAGTGACGCTCCTCGAAGGGCAGACCATCGCCCCGCCTTCGAAGGACGCTTCCGCAACAGCCCAGCCCGAGAGTGGCGGGGCGCGGACCCAGCCCGACGAAGTGCATGCCTCAGGGTCAAGGGACGGGGCCAACGGAGGCCAGCCCGATCGTTCGAGCTCGGGGAACCTGGACGACCTGGCACTCCCATCCGAGAAGGGCGCCATCGTTCGCTACCTCGCCCACCGCTACAAAGGCGTCGGCGAGAAGACGGCTGAGACGCTCGTCGATCACTTCGGTGCCGACATCTTCCGGACGATGCACGAAAGGCCCGACGCCATCGCCGAGGTCGTGCCGCCGAAGCGTGCCGAGCAGGTCCTGGACGCGTGGCGCGCGGATTACGAGCGCAGGACGCGCGCCCGTTGACCACGCGTCCTCGCGTCTGATCACGCGACGATCCGCCTGACGACGCGCCGACCCTGAGTCATCGACCGCGACTGGGTCCGGATCCCTCTCTCGACGCCATCGAGACGGACCGCCCGGTCGCGGTCGAGTTCTATTCCAGAGCGGCCGCCGAGGTCGCTCGGGACCTTCTGGGTACCTGCCTCGTGTCCACCGTGGGAGGAGACGACAAGGTCTGCGCGGGCGTGGTGGTTGAGACGGAGGCATACGGCGGCCCCGAGGACCCGGCCTCCCACGCGGCGACGGCTACGGGGATCACCGACCGCAACCGGGCCATGTATGGTCCCCCGGGCCGGGCCTACGTGTACCGGAGCTACGGGGTGCATTGGTGCCTCAACGTCGTCACCGGGCGCGATGGCCAAGGAGAGGCAGTCCTCCTCCGCGGGCTGCTTCCCGTTCACGGTTTGGACGTCATGCTCGAACGTCGTGGACGACGGCCGCTGGCAGAGGGGCCCGGCCGCCTCGCTCGCGCCATGGGTGTGACGG
>JABDLS010000031.1 GCA_013002885.1 Gemmatimonadota bacterium
GCCACGGTGTTGCCCTTCACCATCCGGATGCCGAGGGAGGCCACCGCTGTATTGGGGATGACGTTGCGGGCCAGGGATCCCGTGTTGCCGCTGGTGATTCCGCGAATGTTGAGGGCGGGCACCAGGAGGCGCTCGGGAAGCGTCTCGGGCTGACCCTCGGTGAAGACGAGGCCGAGCTCGCGCTTGAGTTGATCGTCCCATTCGGGCATCGCTTCGAGGGCTGCGCGCTCCTCCTCCCCGATGGGGTCGAAAGTGTCGTACCAGCCTTCGACGGTGACGTTGCCCTCCTCGTCCTTCATCGACGCCAGGAGGTGGGCGAGGATGTTGCCCGTATCCGGCGCCCAGTTGCCGTAGTGGCCCGAGTGCAGGTTCCGGGTGGCGCCGTAGAGGGTGACCTCCATCCCGAAGGCACCGCGCACGCCGAAGGTGACCTGCGGACGCCCACTGGGGTGAGCCGGCCCGTCGAAGAAGAGCCAGATGTCGATGTCGTCGAGGACGTCCCGCTCCATCTCCATGTACTGGCGCAGATTTCGCGATCCGGCCTCCTCCTCACCGTCGAACATGAAGACCAAGTTCGACGTCGGCGTCACACCCGACTCGGTGAAGGACCGCAGCACCGGAAGGATCGCCGCGATGGGCGCCTTGTCGTCGCCCGCCGAGCGAGCGTAGAGGCGCCACTCGGGATCCACGGGCTCGCCTGCCGCCGGGAAGTCGAGGGGCGCACCCCCGTACTCCATGGCCGCGCTGTAGAGCGTGGGCTCGAAGGGATCGTGGGTCCAGTTCGAGGGGTCGACGGGCTGGCCGTCGTAGTGGACGTAGATGCCCAGGGTGCGGGTCGCACCGGGTACTTCGAGGACGCCGAGCACCAGGGGCGAGCCTCCTTCGATCTCCACCAGGCGTGTGTCCACGCCGACTTCGCGCATCCGGTCGCGGATGTAGAGGGCGGCCTCCCGGATCTCCGGCGTGAAGGCTCGGTTCGGATAGCTCAGGAGCTCGGAGAAGTCGCCCAGGATGACCGCCTCGTTCGCCTCCCGGTACGAGCGCGCGACGTCGGGCCCGGATTGGGCGGCGACGGTGAAGGGGAGGCCGAAGAGAGCGACGGCCGCGACGAGGATCCAGGTACGGGGGGCGGAGCGAGTGGGCATGGGCTATCGGCGTCGGGATCGAGTACGTGGACTACTTCTTGGTCGAGGCTTTCTTCTTGGCAGCCGGCTTCTTCTTCGGGGGCTTCTTGGACGCGCCTGCCGCCTTCTTCGTCGGCGGCTTCTTCTTCGCCGCGGCCTTCTTCGTAGCCGTCTTCTTCGTAGCCGTCTTCTTCTTTGTTGCAGCGGGCTTCTTCTTGGCCGCCGGCCTCTTCTTCGCGGACTTCTTACTCGCGGACTTCTTACTTGCACCCTTCTTCGCGTCGGAACGGCCTTTTTCGAACTCCTCGATGGCAGCCGTAGCTCCCACCTTGACGCCCTTCGCCACGAGTTGGGCCTGTTTGGCGGCCTTGGATGCCTGCCCCGCGGCCTTCGCGGCTCGCTTGGCGGCGGTCTTGCCCGCGGTGACGGCCTTCTTGCGCGCCACCTTGGCCGCCTGCTTACCGGCGACCTTTGCCGTCTTGCTCGCCACCTTCCGCGTGACCTTCTTCCGCTTGGCCTTCCGCTCCTTTCGCTTCGTCTCCTTCTCCTTCCGCTTGGCCTCAGCCGCCTTCATCCGTTCGACCTGGCCTTCCAGCTTGCGGACCTTCCCGTCGAGCTTGTCGACCTGCTTCTTGACGGACTTCAGGTCGGCCTCAGCCGACTTCCGGGCCGTGCGCTCCTTTTCCAGCGCCTTCTCGAGCTTCTTGGTCATGGTGCTACCCTCCAGCGAAGGGAGTTCGGGTGGCGGAATGTACGGGCCACGCGACTACGTCGCGACGATGCTCAGCAACCAGGCGCATACGAGCGCGCCGTAGATCCCCAGGATGTAGCCGGCGACGGCCATGAGGAGCCCCACCGGGGCCATGGCAGGGTGGTAGACGCCGGCCACCACCGGGGCCGAGGCGGCGCCGCCGATGTTGGCCATGCTGCCTGTGGCCACGAAAAAGAGGGGGGCACGGACAATCCGGGCCGCGAGGAGGAGAATCCCCACGTGGATTGCGATCCAGACGGCACCGGCGGCGAGGTACACGGGTGCCTGAAGGACGGCACGAAGGTCGGCTTGGGCGCCGATACCCGCCAGGAGCAGGTAGAGGGCCGTATAGCCGAGGTGAGAGGCACCCACCTTTTCGTACTCGCGCAAACGGGTGAACGAGAGCAGGAGGCCCCCGGTCACCACGATGAGGATGGCCCATGTCGTTTTGCTGATGATGGTCGGGTCGCCAAGCGCCGGGAAGAGGTCGGTCTGCGCGATCTCGAAGGCCCCGACGGCGCCGGCCATCCCCATTCCGATCATGACGGCAGCGTCGCGCATGGTGGTCGGATGCCGGTCCTGGTCCAACTCCGCGAGGCGTTCGTTCGTCTCCTCGATGGCGGACGTGTTGGCGCCGGTCCGTTCGTCGAAGCGGTGCTGCCATCCGGCGAAGACGAGCAGGATGCCCATCCACCCGTAGCCCACGACGGTATCGACCACGATGATGGGGCCGAAGGCTGACTCCGGGGTGCCGACGCTTTCGGCGATGGCGACCATGTTCGCCGTGCCACCGATCCAGCTTCCTGACAGCGCGGCGAAGCCGGTCCAGGCGTCGGGTGGTAGGAAGGAGCCGAAGATGAGAAACGAGACAGGACCACCGACTACGATGCCGACGGTGCCGGCCACCACCATGAACAACGCCACGGGCCCGAGCTTCGTCACACTCCTCAAGTCGACGGAGATCATGAGGAGGAGGAGGGCGAAGAGGAGGAGGTAGCGCGTCATCCAGTCGTACGCCGGCGACGAGGCGGGGGTGATCCCCGCCGTGGTCGTCAGCATGGGCAGGAAGTACACGTAGATGACGGGCGGGATCACCTCGAAGAGGTGCGAGTAGCGGGGAAGGCCCGACACCCAGAAGACGAGGGCTACGAGGAAGGCCAGGAAGGCGAACACCGCCATGGGGTCGGAGAGCATTCGGAGCGTCCTCGAAGGAGGGTACCGCTGGCACGAAAGCGTGGCGTTCAGCGGCCTGTGGCCCCATCTTATCGTCACCCCCCAATGAACACGACTCACGTGCTACCTGGCGGAGGGAGGCTCCATCAACTGGTTCATGGGTGATCCGACACTGCTCGTCGTAGAGGATGCGCGAGACCACGCCATTCTGGTGCGCGTGGCGGCTCGCAGGGCACTACCGGGTCTCGACGTACGCGTTGCGGGGGATGGACGGGAGGGCATCGCCTATTTGGCCGGAACGCCCCCTTTCCAGGATCGCCGGTCGCATCCGGTGCCGAACCTCATCATCCTCGATCTCCTCATGCCCGATGTCGACGGGTTCGCCGTTCTCGAATGGATCCAGAACCAGCCGCCGACGGCCCGCTCTCCGGTCGTTGTTCTCACTTCGTCTGAGAACCCCGAGCACGAGGAGCGGTCCATGGCGCTGGGCGCGCAGGCCTTCTACCGGAAGCCGGCGAATCTCGAGGAACTGGGAGAGGTGGTGCGAACCATCGTGGAGGAGTGGGTCGGGGAAGAGCGGCTCAACCTGGCCCTTCCGACGGCTGGGTGATCTCCTCGGGGACGAAATCCCTGAGGTTCACGTACACAACCACCGCCCAGACCGTGAGGGCGATCACGATGATCGCCAGGCCGGTCTTGAAGCTGATCCGCGCGCCCCTGATCCACTCGAGCATGTCGCGTCAGAGCTTGATGACCAGCGACAGCGTGAGGAGGCTGTCGAACTGGGAGCTGGGGACCCCCACCGTGCCGTTCTCCGTGCCTCCGGTGAAGAGCGGGACGCTGAGGAGCGCAGGATCGTTGTCGAAGACCAGCTGATACGACGTCTTCAGCGCAAGGCCTTCGGTGAGGGCTACGGCGATGGATGACAGCCAGTCGAAACGCAGGTCATCCGAGGTCTCGAGGTTCTCGTCGAGGACGAATTCGGTTTCGAAGTCCGTCGTCTCGGTGAGCGAGCGTGCCCCCTCGATGGTGACGCGAAATCCGAAGAAGCCTTCCCGTTCGCCGGGTGTCTGGACGTCTTCCTGCACGGTGTAGGTACCACCGACATCGGTCTTGAACCGGCCGTCATCGGAGTCGACCCACGTCCGACCGACGCCGGCTACGGTGGAATAGCGGTTCTGATAGCCGGCGAAGGTGTTGCGCTCCCATCCGGCACCGGTGAAGAGGAAGGCCTCGCCCAACTCCCGATCATAGCGAGCACGGGCATAGTAGTTCGACGCGGAGGTCACCTCGTTCGTGGTCTCGGTGACGGTGAAGCTGCCGGGTGTGCCTTGAGCAGTCCGGGTGGTGATGTCGGACGAGGCGCGGAGCCCACCGACACCGATCTTGAAGGTGTTGGCGCCTGACGTTCCCGTGAGGGACGACTTCAGCGACAAGGTCGTCTGAGAGGCGTTTCCCGATGTGGTGACGAACCCCACCTCCGTCGAGTTCTCCCAGCTCCATCCGGTGTCTTGGGCTACGGCGGGGTGGGCGGCAAACAGAGTGCCCGCCAATACGAGAGGCGCGATGCAAGCCGTACGTGAAATCATGAGGAATCAGTGTCCAGGGTTGATCGATTCTGGTCGGGCTTGCCTACGCCGATTCCTCCTGTTTGATCCTTCCTGCCGAAGGCGACGTCTCCGACACCATCGAGTGTCCGTCGGACCCGGGAATGGAGTTCCTCGACGGTGAACGGCTTTCGGATCAGAGCTTCGGGACGGTCCTCCAGTTCCTTGTCCAGCAACTCGCCGTCTACATACCCGGACATGAAAAGGACGGGCACGAGCGGTGCCTCCTTCGCCAAAGCCGTCGCCAGTTCCCGCCCTCCCATACCGGGCATCACGACATCAGACAGCACCAGGTCGACCGATTCCGAGCTGCTGCGGACGTAGGCCAACGCCTCCTCACCGCCGGAAGTGAGGTGGACCGCGAACCCACCGCTCTCCAGGGCGCGGCCGACGAACGTCCTCACCAACTCGTCGTCCTCCACCACCAGGACCCGCTCTCCCCCATCGGTGGCGGTCGGGACGGCCGGCGCGCCTTCTGCGCGCGCCGGCTCCAGCACGGGGAACCACACGCGAACCTCGGTGCCCCGGCCGGCTTCGGAATCCACCTCGATGCTGCCGCCGACGCGCTGGACGATGCCGTACACCGACGAGAGGCCGAGACCACTTCCCTCTCCCATCGGCTTCGTGGTGAAGAACGGTTCGAAGATCCGCTGTTGGGTGGGCAGATCCATGCCGACCCCGTCATCCCTCACGCATACCTCCACTCCCTGACGCACGCCACTTTCAAGGCTTCGGGTGCTGGGATTCGAGGTGATGAGAATCTCACCGTCGTTCCCAATGGCGTCACGAGCGTTGAGGACGAGGTTGACGACGATCTGCTCCATCTCGCCGGGGTCGATCGGTACCGTTGACGACTCGTCCGTCAGCTCGTGGCGAAGGCGGACCGTTTCTCCCAGCAGGGGGACCAGCATCTTCGACAGCTCGGGGATCACCTCGTTGAGGTCGACAACGCTGACCCCTTCTCGACTCGGGCGGCTGAAGGTCAGGAGACGACGGGTCAGGGACCGCGCACGTTGTGTCGCCTTGGCGATCTGCCCCAGGTCCTGCCGAAGGGGATCGTCGTGGTCGAGGTCGTCTTCCAGCAGTTCGACGTTTCCGGCGATGACCGTCAGCAGGTTATTGAAGTCATGGGCGACGCCACCGGCGAGCTGCCCGATCGCTTCCATCTTCTGGTTCTGGCGGAACTGCTCGTCTCGGCGGCGCTCCTCGGTCACGTCCTGGACGATCGCTTCGAAGACGGCGTCGTCGTGTGGGCCGGAACGGATGTGCCCCCCGACCCGGACGATGATCGGTGAGCCGTCTGCTCGCTGAAGTTGTACGTCCCGGGGTGCGATGGTGGAGTTGTCGTCCGACACGATGTCGCGCAAGATCGCCTCTCTCGCTGCAGAATCCTGGAAGAGGGCTGTCGGACCGGCCGACAGGAGCGCTTCCTCGGACTCGTAGCCCAGCATCTTCACCAGGGCGCGGTTGACCTGGAGGAAGCGACCGTCGGTGGTGGAGACGGAGATCCCGAAAACCGCGTTGTCGAAGAGCGACGCGAACCGGTCACGAGCAGCGCGCTCGCCTGATTCGGCTCGGCTTCGACCCTCGAGGGCGTCGTTCAGATGCTCGATGACCTCGGCCACCTCTTCAGGTGTGTCGGATGGGACCGGTATCACCTCTCCGGCTTCGATGGCTCTGGTTCTCGTCGCCAGCTCTTTCAGCGATCCGGCGATCCGGGTGTAGAACCAGGCGCCGAGTAGGACGGCCAGCAGCACCACGAGGAGAGTGCCTCCCACGTGCCACACGGCTTCGAGGACGGCGGGCCCGAAGACCACAGCATCGGGGACACCCACGTAGACGACCCAGCCCTGGTCGGTCTCTACTTGACCCCACGTGCGCGCCACCCCCGTCAGGTCCGGCCCTTCCGCGACCGAGCGTCCTGGCGCGATCGTGCGATCCGACCCGGAGGACGGCGGTAGGGGGTTGCCGATCCAACGCTCTGCCTCGGTGGAACGCGCGATGACAATGCCGTCCGTGTCGGTGATCGTCGTCAGTCTTCGCTCACCGGGCCGGATCTCCAGCAACTCGCTCAACTCAAGGAGAGGGAGGGTGCCCACCAAGGCGCCCGACACCCCTTCAGACGAATCCAGGATCGGTGCGACAAGCGGGATGATCCACGATCCCGTGAAGTCGGCCTCCACCGCGGGGGCGATGGTGTAGGCGCCCGACCATTCGGCGAACCACGGCCAGTCCGTCGCCGAAGCGTCGACCGACACGTTCGCAGCCGAGCACACGATCCGGCCCTCCGTGGTGACCAGAAGGACGTTCTCGAAGGGAAGAACCTGCTGAAGGGCCCGCATGTCGTCCGTGCAAGACCCGGAGTCGAGCCACTCGGTGCCGGACCGCGCTGCCGAGGCCCGAAGCAGTTGACCCGACTGGTCCACGAACTGCCCCACCGCGAGTTCCACGGCGTCGGCGAAGGCCAATGCGTCGTCCCAAGCTCGCTCCCGAGCACCCCGGTAATCGTGGTAGCTCCACCACAGCTGCAGCAGAAGGAGGGGTACGGCGAGGGCGGCATACAGGAGGCCGAGCTGACCTCGAAGGGTGGTGCTGCTTCGCGTCTCGCGGGACGTGGACGACATTCCGGCTCCCGTTTCGTTGAAGCTGGAAAGGTACTCCATAGCTGCTGGGGGGCACTACCCGCCCGTGGTCAGCGATCCTCCGACATCAAGCCGGCGTATTGTGGATTGCGGGCCACGAACTCGTCGACGAACCAACACGAGGAACTCACCGACAGGCTCAGCTCGCGGGCGTGGTCCAGGCCGGCTCTCACCAGGCCTGCGCCGTGGCCGCTTCCCCGGTAGGCTGGAGCCACCCACGTACGAATGAAGTGGATGTGGTCCTCGCCCTGCATGAGATAGCTCAGCACCGACTTCTGGCCGTCGTGATCGATGGAGAAGCGCGAGTTGGCTCGCTCGTGTTGAATGTCCATGGCGGGGCGTACCCCCCGAGCTTCCGGCAGATCGGCGGCGCGTCCGGCAGAGGTTCAGGGAGCCGCTCCGGACTGGCACCGAAGGGTAGGGACTTTCCCCACGCGCGGCACGCCTATCCTCCCACCACGAGCGCCTTTCGGCTCCCGACATCCAGGGTCCGCCGCCATCCCTAGCCTTCAAGTGGGCCATCAGTCGAAGGGCTGATCAAGAGAACCGACCCTCACGAGGGGGGAGGATGGCGGTGAAGCTTCCGACCGTCGGCGATGCCACGCCGACGCAACATGAGATCCATACGCATGCGGTCGCCGACAAGTCCGTCGAGATCGTTTCGGACTCGGGCGAAGGTGCGCAGAAGTGTGGCCAGATCTTCGGCACCGTGTCGGCGAAGATGGGAAACGGTGTCTGGACGGTTGAGATCATTCCAGCGGAGGTAGAGCCACCACCGCGCAGCCCGGCCGGGGCGTCGGGCATCCGGATCCGACTCGGCAGCGACCTGGTGACCAATTGGGGCGACGAGACCAACCTGGTCGTCGCCTTCAACGAGCAGGCTTTGTTGGGGCGTCATCGGCTCAATGCGCTCGCAGACGACGCGACCATCCTCCTCGAGAACATGTGGGCCACCCACCCAGACGACGCCGTCCGCGCCCAGTGGGAGGCCGGGATGGAGGAGTTGGCGGGGAGCGGTTACCGGATCATCGAGGTCCCGATGGAGGAAGAGTGTCTCGCCGTGGTGGACAACCCCAGGCGCGGCAAGAACATGTTCGTCCTCGGGATGTTGTCGTGGATCTACCATCGGGACCTCGACCTGACGCGGGAGCAGATCGCCGAGACGTTCCGGAAGAAGGCTCCCGAGGTGACCGAGCGGAGCCATGGACTCCTCGACCTCGGATACACCTGGGCCAGCCAGAACCTCGATTTCCGTTACGAGATCCCGGCCGCTCAGAGCGACCGCCCCATGGTGGTCATGAACGGCAATGAAGCCATCGCCTTCGGAGCCGTTGCCGCCGGACTCGAGCTGGCCGCCATGTATCCCATCACGCCAGCCACGAGCGTCTCCCACATGCTCGGCGACGTCTTCGAGACCTTCGGCGGGGTGGTTCATCAGGCGGAAGACGAGATCGCCGCTGCCGGTGTCGCGGTCGGCGCCTCCTACGCCGGCAAGTGCGCCTTCACCATCACGTCGGGACCGGGACTGGCGCTCAAGACGGAGTTCCTGGGTCTCGCCATCATGACGGAGATCCCCCTCGTCGTGGTGGACGTCCAGCGCGGCGGGCCGAGCACCGGACTACCGACGAAGGTCGAGCAGTCCGATCTGCTCGCCGCCGTCTTCGGTCAGCCGGGTGACGCGCCCCACGTGGTGGTGGCGCCCGCCACCATCGAGGAGTGCTTCCACGTCATGACCTCCGCCCGTCGAATCGCCGAAGCGCTTCGGACCGTGGTCATCGTGCTGTCCGACGCCAACCTGGCGACGGGTGTCGCGCCCTATCCCCGACCCCTCATGTCCGAGGGATGGCAGTCCATTCCCGCAGACCAACGCCCGATCCCCGAGGGCTTGAAGCCGTACGACTGGGACCCGGCCACCGGGATTTCGCGCCGGTTCATCCCCGGTCAGGTGGGAGGCGAGCACACGGTGACCGGGCTTGCCCACGACGAGGGCTCGAAGGTCGCCTACGACTCGGCCGTCAACGAGCGGGCGAGCACCATGCGAAGCCGCAAGATCGCGGCGTTCCAGAGCACGCTTCGCCCCCCCGTGGTCAACGGTGATACCACCGGTGACCTCCTCGTGGTGGGGTGGGGAAGCACGAAGGGTGCCATAGAGGAGGCGATCGATCGCGCACGCGGGGAGGGTCTGAGGGTCTCTTCGCTCCACCTGACGTTCCTGTCGCCATTGCCGCCCGGCCTCAAGGAGATCTTCTCGGGCTTCACCAAGGTGATGACGGTGGAGATCAACTACTCGGACAAGCCGGGGGATCCCTTCATCACCGAGCAGAACCGGCGCAGAGGACAGCTGTCGTGGCTGCTGCGTTCATCGACGCTCGTCGATGTCGACTGCTGGACACGAGTCCTCGGCGAGCCCCTGCGGCCCGGGAGGATCCTGGCCGCCATCCGTGAGAGCATTCCCCGAGGAGGACGCGCATGATCAGCCAATCGTGTGGGCTGCTGCACGCCGCCCACGAAGACGACCGTGTCTTCGGGATGGACGACTACCAGGGCCCGGTGGCTCGTTGGTGCTCCGGGTGCGGGGACCATTCGGTTCTCGCCGCTTCCCAGAGGCTTCTGAGCGAACGGCAGTTGGCCCCGGAGAGCACCGTTTTCGTCTCCGGCATCGGATGCTCGAGCCGTTTCCCGCACTACATGAAGACGTACGGTTTCCACGGCATCCACGGCCGGGCGCTGACCATCGCGACGGGTGTCAAGCTGACCCGCCCGGACCTCGACGTCTTCGTAGTCATGGGCGACGGCGACTGCATTTCCATCGGGGCTGGCCACTGGGTGCACGCGGTCCGCTACAACGTGAACATGGTGGCGCTGCTCCTGGACAACGAGATCTATGGGCTGACCAAGAAGCAGACGTCGCCGACGACTCCTCAGGGGTACGGTACCAACACCCAGCCCCGAGGCAGCTACCTCCCGGCGATGAATCCGCTGGAGGCCACCCTCGGCATCACCAATGCGTCCTTCGTGGCGCAGACCGCCGAGTGGATACCGGCGCACCTCTTCGCCACGCTGAAGGCCGCGTACGACCATGAGGGGTTCGCCTTCGTGCGCATCCTGCAGCGCTGTCCCCACTTCACGGCGGATCTTTTCGAGGCCGCCGTCAAACAGCCCGATCTCGTCGAGATCCTCGAGGGGCCGGGGGGCATCAGGGTCGAGTCGCTGGACGGCATCTACGACAACAAGGTCGAGCACGACCCGTCGGATCTGGGGGGTGCGCGGGCGCTGGCGCAGGACAGCGAGGTCGTGCGCGTGGGGCTCTTCTTCAAGGACGAGTCGCGGCCGCGCTACGACGAAACGCGCTCCTTATCCAAACACTCGGCCCGGGAGAAGATCGAGATCCTGGACAGGGAGCTGGAGCGCTATGCCGTCTGAAGCCGTCATGGACCGCACCACCGACCTCACCGGGCGCGCGCTCGACTCGTTGAAGGGCAGGATCGACGCCTTTCACGCCGCCGTCGCGGCTGCCGAGCGCGAGGTGGCGGCGGAGGTGTTGAGGCGGACCGGCGAGGAGGACGTAAAGGGCGAACAGGCGCTCATCGAACTCGGGCCGTTCGCCGTCGGTCGAATCGACCCCGACCGGTTCGCGCAGCTCCTGGGCGTCGCCGAAGCGCCCCTCACCTCTGAAGCCGTCGACGTGCTGTCGAGGGCGAATTCGATCCTCACCGGCTTCCGGGCCGAGCCCGAGCGCCACGTCGTGGACGTCGAGCCCGGGGGGGATCTGCGGGACGCCGTGAAGGCCGCACTCGCCGACTTCGGGCGCGCCTACGGCGCGGCGCGCGCAGTGGAGCTGGCCCGAGCGGGCACCTTCGACGAGGTCGCCCACGGTCACCTGCTGGGTCCACTGCCGTTTCGACTCTGGCACCGGGCGGAGCGGCAACTCGCGCCGCCGCTCATCGTCCGCGTTCGGGGGGAAGATTGCCTGCCTGTGGGGCTGGGTGAGTTTCTGGACGGCAACCTCGTATTGGTTCTCATAGCAGGAGGGCCGACGACCCCAGCGCCCCTCTCACGGCTCATCACGCCGGGGACGTTCGTCATGCAGACGGCGGACCCGGAGTCGCTCTCGCGCCTGGCCGAAACGGAGCATCCGGGCGTGGCGATCCTCTTCGACGAGGACCGGCCGGGACAGGCTCACTTCGTGCACGACCCCGATGCAGGAGAGGCTACGTGGGGTCGTCTGACCGTCGACCGGATGCCCTCGGAAGCCGAGGTGGGTCGAGGCCGGCGGGTCCCCATGTGGGTCGAAGAGGTGGAGCATCTCCGTGCCTTGGCCGAAGCGCCACCAGCCCCGGTGTCGACGCCAGGAACGCCCTCCGTGGCCGTCCCGGACGCAGTCCCACAAGAGCGACGCGCGGCCGCTACAAAGGTCGGGGCGGCCGGTGGAAGCGGCGTGGCAGAGACGTCTCCCGAACCCACTTCGGTTGACCCGGTGGACCGCCTCGCGGCGTGGCTGTTGTCCCAAGCGGACCTGGACGGCCCGGCCGCCTCAGGGGCACCGGAGGAGTAGTGTGATCGCGCCGGCGGAGGTTGTGGGCTCGGTGGTCATCCTCGGGGGCGTCGCCACCGTCTTCGGAGCCGCGATCTCCATCGTCAACGCCCGCTTCCGCGTATGGGAAGACCCGCGCATCGACGGCGTTCGTGATCTCCTGCCGGGGGCGGACTGTGGTGCGTGCGGACGCGCCGGGTGTCGTGCTTTCGCGGAGGAGGTCATCGGCGGGCTCGCGATCCCCGCCGAGTGCACCGTCATGGGCGAGGTGGAGCGCGAGGACGTGGCTGATTATCTCGGCATCGAAGTCGGCGACGCCGACCGACGGGTTGCCCGACTTCTCTGTGCCGGCGGGCGTGACGTCGCTCCCTATAAGGCGACGTATCACGGCATCGAGAGCTGCGCCGCGGCTGCAGCCGTCACCGGCGGCGGCAAGGCCTGCCCCTGGGGCTGCCTCGGGTACGCCGACTGCGCCGTCTCCTGCGACTTCGACGCCATCGCGATGAGTCCGTTTGGGCTCCCCGTCGTCGATGTCGACCTGTGCACCGCGTGCAGCGACTGCGTGGAGGCCTGCCCCCTCGACCTCTTCGTGCTCATGCCCGCCGACCACCACCTGGTGGTCCAGTGCAAGAACCTGCTGACCGGAGACGCGGCAGAGGCGGTCTGCTCCGTCGTGTGCAATGCGTGCGGGCGATGTGTGGCGGACGGGGCCGAGGGGCTCATCGAGATGATGGACGGCCTGGCCGTCGTGAACTACGAGCGCATCGAAGCAGAGAACCCACGAGCGATCGAGCGATGCCCCACGGGGGCCATCGTCTGGATCGAGAATCAGCAGTTCCCTGAGCTTCTCGTCGAAGCCTGGAGTGAGGCGTCATGAGCAAACGAACGAAAGCCACCGTGCGCGTGCAGCCCGAATACCCCGGCATCCCGACGGCGACGGACGGAACCGGTGCGGTGGTCCACGCCGAGACCAACGCCAGCGAGGCCGCGGGTGCCTACCCCATCACTCCTTCGACCCAGATGGGCGAAGGTTGGGCCGACGCGGTGGCCAAGGGAAAGACCAATGTCTTCGGCCGGCGACTCCGCTTCTTCGAGCCCGAGGGCGAGCACGCGGCGGCCGCGGTCACGGCCGGGATGAGCATGTCGGGGCTCCGCTCGACGAACTTCTCCAGCGGTCAGGGCATCGCCTACATGCACGAGTCGCTCTACGCGGCGACGGGCAAGCGGCTCACGTACGTGCTCAACGTCGCTGCGCGGGCGATGACGAAGCACGCGCTGAACGTCCACGCAGGTCACGACGACTACCATGCCGTCGACGACACGGGCTTCTTCCAGCTCTTCGCCAAGGACGTCCAGGAAGCCGGTGACTTCGCCCTCATTGCCCACCGGGTGGCCGAGCTCTCGCTGACGCCGGGACTGAACGCTCAGGACGGATTTCTCACCAGTCACGTGCTCGAGTCGGTGCGGCTTCCGGAATCCGACCTCATTCGCGCGTACCTGGGAGAGCCCTCCGATGAGATCGAAAGCCCGACCCCGGCCCAGCGCTTGAGCTTCGGACCGACCCGGCGCCGGGTGCCCGAGCTCTTCAGTGTGGACTACCCGGCGATGCTCGGCACCGTGCAGAACCAGGACGCCTACGCCCAGGGTGTCGCGGCGCAGCGTCCCTTCTACTTCGACCATGTCGCCCCCCTTACGGATCAGGCGATGGCCGAATGGGCGGAGCTGACCGGCCGCCGCTATGCCCGCGCCTCCGGCTATCGGATGGACGACGCCGAGTACGTTCTGGCAGGACAGGGGTCGGTCGTGCCCAATCTCGAGCTCGTGGCCGACTACCTCAGGGCCGAGCGGCGGCTCAAGGTCGGCGTGCTGAACGTCACCATGTTCCGGCCCTTCCCGGCCGACCTCATCAGCCATCTGCTGGCGGGCACGAAGGCCGTCACCGTCTTCGAGCGCTGCGATCAGCCCCTCGCCGTCGACCCACCCCTCCTGCGTGAGATCCGAGCGGCGATGTCGAAGGCAATGGAGAACGGACGTGCCCGGCGTGGCGATGTGCCGTTCCCAGGTCTCGCCGCAGCGGAGGCGGCGGAGGTGCCCGACTTCCACTCGGCGGGGTTCGGCTTCGGCAGCCGCGACCTGCAGCCCGGAGATGTGGTCGCGGCAGTGGAGAACATGCTGCCGGACGGGAGAGGTCGACGACAGTTCTACCTCGGCATCGACTTCATCCGGAGAGGAACCAAGCTGCCCAAGCTGCGCATCTGGCAGGAGCAGCTTCTCGACGCCTATCCCGACATCGCTGGACTGGCCCTCGCGCCGGTGGGGGACCTGAACCTGCTGCCCGGGGGGGCGGTGGCCATCCGGATTCACTCGGTGGGTGGGTGGGGCGCGATCACCATGGGTAAGAACCTCACGATGACGGCCTTCGAGCTGCTCGGGATGCACGTGAAGGCCAACCCGAAGTACGGGTCGGAGAAGAAGGGCCAGCCCACGACGTTCTACTCGGTCCTCAGCCACGATCCCATCAAGCTCAATGCCGAGCTGAAGCACGTGAACGTCGTGCTCTCGCCCGACGGCAACGTCTTCGGCCACTCCGATCCCCTTGCGGGCATGGAGGACGGTGGCGTCTTCGTCATCCAGAGTCACGAAACGGCCGACGACGTATGGGCTTCGATCCCTTCCGACGCTCGCCGCACGATCCGGGAGAAGAAGATCCGGCTGTTCGCCCTCGACGCCTTCGGCATCGCGTCCAGCGAGGCATCCGACCCCGAGCTTCGCTATCGCATGCAGGGCGCCGCCTTCATGGGCGCCTTCTTCCGCTGCGCGCCGCTCCTCGAGCAAGAAGGCATGGACGAAGCACGGCTCTTCGAGGGCATCCGGGCCCAGACGGAGAAGAAGTTCGGGCACCGAGGGGAGCGGGTGGTCGAGGACAACCTCCGGGTCATCCGTCGTGGGTGGGACGAGGTCGTCGAGATCGCGACGGATGCCGACGTGGGGGGTGAGGACGCGGCCGAGGCACCTGTGGCGCCCATGCCGTCGATGTTCGCCTCCGACGAAGCCGAAGCGGGCCTGGCCAACCCGGGCCGCTTCTATGAGCAGGTCTGCGCGGTCTGCGCCATCGGCGAGGACACCATCGCCGATCCGTTCGCCGCGGTCAGCGCCATGCCGGCCGCGTCGAGCTCCATCCGCGACATGACGGGCATCCGCTTCGAGGTCCCTGACTTCGTGGCGGAGAAGTGCACCGGGTGCAGCCAGTGCTGGGTCCAGTGCCCCGACGCGGCGATCCCGGGCCTGGTGACGTCGGTGGAGGACCTCTACGACACGGCTGTCCGCCACGCGACCAATGGAAAGCCTCTGGACCACATGCGTCAGGTCACAAAGCACCTGGCCAGGGAGTCGAGGAAGATCCTCAAGGGCGTGCCCTTCCACAGCTTCGGTCAGGTCGCGGCCTCGGCCTTCGAGAGTGTCGTCGACAAGCTGGGGTGGGACCCGGACCGCCGCGCCCGTCTCGAAGAAGAGTGGTCGCGGGTCTACCCCGTACTCGACGAGTTCCCGCTGGCGAAGACGGCGCCGTTCTTCGACATCCCCGAGTCCAAGGAGAAGGGAGCCGGTGGGCTCCTTTCCATCACGGTGAGTCCGGAGGCATGCAAGGGCTGCAACATCTGCGTCGAGGTCTGCCCGGAGCAGGCGCTGATCACGGTGAAGCAGGACGACGATATCGTCGATCAGCTACGCCGCAACTGGCGGTTCTGGGAGCGGCTGCCCGATACCGAGGATCGCTTCGTCAACATCCGCGACCTCGATGAGGGCATCGGAGTACTCCCGTCGCTCCTGCTCAAGAAGGACAACTATCGCTCGATGGCGGGCGGAGACGGTGCGTGCATGGGATGTGGTGAGAAGACCGCGGTGCACCTGGTGGTCTCGACCGTCGAAGCGCTCATGCAGCCCCGGGTGGAGGCCTTACTCCACACCATCACGCGACTGAGCGACGAGCTGGAAGGGATGGCTCGGTCCCTCCTGGCGTCCGAAGCCGACCTCGACGCCGCGGCCTGGCAGCCCGGTGACCACGTCGATGTCGACCTCTCGGAGGAGAAGAAGGCGGAGCTGCAGCGACTGACCCGGGCCAAGAAAGAACTGGACCACCTGAAGTGGCTCTACACGCAGGGGCCGAGCGGAAAGGGACGGGTCTCCCTCGGGATCTCGAACTCGACGGGCTGCTCCTCGGTCTGGGGCAGCACCTATCCCTACAACCCGTACCCATTCCCCTGGGTCAACCACCTCTTCCAGGACGCGCCCTCCATCGCGCTGGGCATCTTCGAAGGGCACATGCGCAAGATGGGCGACGCGTTCCTCGCCGTGCGCCGGGCCGAAGCCATTGTGGGCGACTCCTACCACGCCGAAGCCTTCGAGTCGTTCGCCGAAGCCTTCGATTGGAAGCAGTTCACGGACGACGAGTTCAAGCTCTGCCCTCCGATCCTCACGATCGGCGGAGACGGAGCGATGCTCGACATCGGATTTCAGAACCTCAGCCGCCTCATGGCGAGCGGCAAGCCCATCACCGTCATGGTCCTGGACACGCAGGTCTACTCGAACACGGGTGGACAGGCGTGCACCAGCGGCTTCACGGGGCAGGTCGCCGACATGTCGGCATGGGGCGAAGCGCAACACGGGAAGACGGAGGTCCGCAAGGAGCTGGCCTTCATCGCCATGGCCCACCGAGGCGTGTTTGTTCATCAGTCCTCGCAGGCCTCCGCTTCCCACCTCATCGCTGGCGTCATCAAGGGACTCAACTCCCGACGGCCCGCCGTGCTGAGCGTCTACACACCGTGCCCCGTCGAGCACGGACTCGCCGACGAGTGGGCGCCGAGGGCGGCCAAGCTGGCCCTCGAGTCCCGTGCCTTCCCGTTCCTCACGTACGACCCGGACGGAGGTCGGGATCTGGCCGACTGCCTCTCCCTCGACGGCAATCCGGATCTGCACGAGACCTGGCCGTCGTACTCCCTGGAATACGTCGACGACGAAGGGGAGCCGGCGTCGATGGATCTGCCTCTGA
Source organism: Gemmatimonadota bacterium (assembly GCA_013002885.1). GTDB lineage: Bacteria > Gemmatimonadota > Gemmatimonadetes > Longimicrobiales > Gaopeijiaceae > UBA2589. The sequence continues at coordinate 16,879 of JABDLS010000031.1, forward strand.
CCACCGCCGATTGGGCGGCCACGGAGGTTCGCTTCCGGAAGAACTTCCAGGCGGTGTCCCGCGAAGAGTGGGACGACGACATGGTTCCGTTCCACGAGTTCATGGGGATGGAAGCCGACGACCGCGTGGGCAAACGCCCCTTCATATGGACGCTGGACGCGAATAGACGGCTCGAGCGGCTCCAGGTATCGACGCAGATGGTGTCCCTGGCGGAGGACCGCCTCGACTTCTGGCACCAGCTTCGGGAGATCGCCGGGCTCGACGTGCCCGACGTCGTCCACGACGATGTGGAGGCCGAGCTGGAAGCCGAGCTCGAGGCCAAGCTCGAGGCGTTGAGAGCAGACTACGAAGCCAGGATCGCAGAGCTCCAGGCGACGTATCCAGGGCTCGTGGCACGGCGGATGGCCGAAGGGCTTCTTGGCTATCGGGACGGGACGCTGACCGTGGCCGAGCTCCTCGCCGAGGCCGAGAGAACGCCGGGGCTGGAGCCCGTCGGGCCCGTCGTCGCGCCCGCAGGCCCGTCGAGCACGGCCGGGTCGTCGAACGGCGCTGGCGCACCAGCCGCGAGGACCGTGGCCGCCGCACCCGCGTCGACGCCCGCACCCGTGTCGACGCCCGCAGCCGCCGAGGCGGTGGAAGAGGACGACGATGAGCCGATCCTGGCCGAGCCCTGGATCGAGACGGCTCGCTGCACCACGTGCAACGAGTGCACCAACCTCAACGGGCGAATGTTCGCCTACGACGAGAACAAGCAGGCGTACATCAAGGATGCACTGGCGGGCACCTTCGCCGAGCTCGTGCAGGCGGCCGAGCGCTGCCCGGCCGGCATCATCCACCCAGGGGAACCGCTCAATCCCAAGGAAAGGAATCTGGAGAAGTGGATCGTCCGAGCCGAGCCCTTCAACTGAGGTCCGCCAGGTGAAGCTCTTCGGCGTCACGTTCAGACATGGAGTCCATCCGCCGGACTCGAAGGGGCTCACCGATGCGGTTCCCATCCGCCGGATGCCCTTCCCGGACCGTATCGCGCTGCCCCTGCGTCAGCATGCCGGCAAGCCCGCGCGCTGTCTGGTCGAGAAGGGTGACCGTGTGGAACGCGGCGACAAGATCGCCGAGGCCGACGGCTTCGTTTCCGTGCCCATCCATGCCTCGGCTGCCGGGACGGTGGCGGCCGTCGAGTGGTGGCCGCACCCCGACGGCTCCATGGCCGAGACGGTGGTCATCGACGTGGAGCGCTACAGTCCTCAGATCCCGCGCCCCCGGATCGTACCGCGCTGGGAGGGGCTGTCGCCCGAGGCGGTGCGCGCCGCGGTGCAGGAGGCGGGCGTCGTCGGGCTCGGCGGCGCCGCCTTCCCGACGCACGTCAAGCTCTCGCCGCCCGAAGACCTGCCCATCGAGTGGCTCCTGGTCAACGGAGCCGAGTGTGAGCCGTATCTGACCACCGACCACCGGACGATGGTCGAGTACCCCGAGCGGGTGCACTTCGGCATCCGCATCATGATGCAGTGCCTCGGGGTCGAACGGGCGGTCATCGGCGTCGAGAAGAACAAGCCCGACGCCATCGCCGAGCTCGAGCGGACGCTGCCCGGCGACCTGGACGTCTCCGTGATGCCCCTGACGGTGAAGTATCCACAGGGCGCCGAGAAGATGCTCATCGAGGTCGTCACCGGACGGGAGGTGCCGTCGGGCAAGCTGCCCATGCACGTCGGCGCCGTCGTGCAGAACGTCGGCTCCATCGCCACCATCGCCGAGGTCTTCGAGACCGGGCTCCCTCTCATCGAGCGGGTTGTGACGGTGACGGGCCCCGGCGTCGGGAAGCCGTCGAACCTCATCGTACCCGTCGGCACCCAGCTGCAGGACGTCCTCGACTTCTGCGGCGGCGTCACCGACGACGCAGCGGAGATCGTCTTCGGTGGTCCCATGATGGGGACGTCTCAGCCGGACATGCGCACGCCGCTCATCAAAGGGACGACGGGGGTGGTGGTCCTCACCGAGGCGGAGGTGAAGCCGAAACAGACGTATCCCTGCATCAAATGCGGGCACTGCCTCGACGCGTGTCCCGTCTTCCTGAACCCGTCGGAGCTCGGGATCCTCGCCCAGGCCGGTCGCTACGACGAGATGGAGGAGCGCCACCTCATGGACTGCATGCTCTGTGGCTGCTGCTCCTACGTGTGCCCGTCGAACATCCCGCTGTCGCAGATGTTCGCGCTCTCCAAGAACGCGCTCCGGAAGCGTCAGGCGGCGTGATGGCCACCCGCGCCTTCGAGCTCACGCCGTCACCCCACATCAAGGGGCCCGACTCGACACCGCGGATCATGTGGTCCGTCGTCGCGAGCCTGGTGCCCGTCCTCGGGGTCGCCGCGTACTGGTTCGGGCCCAGCGCGCTCCTCGTCGTCACGGCGGCGACGGTGGGGTGTGTGCTCACCGAGCGGCTCTTCGGACCGGGTGGCTCCCTGCGCGACGGGTCTGCGGCCATCACCGGACTCCTTCTCGGCCTCACGCTTCCCGCGGGGATCCCCCTCTGGATGGCCTTCGTCGGGGGCGTGATCGCCATCGGGCTCGGCAAGCTAGTCTTCGGGGGCCTGGGCCAGAACGTCTTCAACCCCGCGCTCCTCGGTCGGGCCATGCTCCAGGCGGCGTTCCCCGACGACATGACGACGTGGCCGGCCCCCGTCGAGGCGTGGTGGCAGCTCCGCGGCGACAACTTCGCGCTACCGCTCCTCTCGGCCGACGAAGCCGTGATGGTCACCGGCGCCACGCCTCTCGGGCAGATGAAGTTCGAGCAGGTCCCCACCGAGACGTTGGATCTGTTCATGGGCGCGACATCGGGGTCCACCGGGGAGACCGCCGCC